>NEXD01000012.1 GCA_003019595.1 Candidatus Marsarchaeota G1 archaeon BE_D | reverse complement strand
GCCAAGCTAGTGGTGATGAAATGGGTTTAGTGAGCTATGTCGCAAGAAGGCTGCTATCGCTAATACCAGTAGTTCTTGGTGTCACCTTTATAACATTTTTCATTTCGAGAGTGGTAGTACCAGATCCTGCAAGAGCTTGGGCTGGTTTTAGGGCCACCCCACAAGAGCTTCAAGCTCTTGAAGCGCGTTACCATCTTAACCAACCTCTTTATTTGCAGTACTTTTATTACATGAAGGGTCTTATAACGGGTGACTGGGGGATATCACCAACTACAGGTAGACCGGTGCTTTACGACATAAGGCTTTACTTTCCTGCCACTATAGAGCTAGCGCTTTCTTCGATAATAATCACGGTTATTCTCGGAATTCCGCTTGGCGTCATCGCCTCACTTTACCACAACCGCAAAGTGGACCACTCAATCCGCTTTCTGTATCTCACTGGCTTTTCATCTCCTCCGTTCTTTATCGCACTACTAATGCTGTTCTTGTTTGGTTACCTCTTTAAGCTGTTTCCAACTCAAGGGGAGCTTTCTCCGTTTCTTACACCACCCAAGACCATCACAGGAATGTACGTTTTGGATAGCTTACTCACTGGTAACTGGGTTGATTTCTGGGATTCTCTTAGACACCTTGTCATGCCTTCGATAGCGCTTTCTTTGACGTATTTTGGTATAGTCACAAGGCTCACAAGATCATCGATGCTCGAAATCCTTCAAAAGGAGTTCATAAGAGCGTGCTACGCAAAGGGTCTTAGCAAAAACAGCGTGGTGTACAAACACGCTTTGCGTAACGCGATGATCTCAACCACAACGATTCTTGGAGTTTTGCTCGGTTCTTTGCTAAGTGGGGCGATTGTGATCGAGACAATTTTTTCTTGGCCAGGAATTGGCTACTATGCTACACAGTCAATAGAAAATTTTGACTTTCCAGCGATTATGGGAATTACGCTACTTTTCACTTTGAGTGTGGTTTTTGCAAATCTACTTGCGGACATCGCATACGCTTTGCTAGACCCTAGAATTCGCGTTTGAGTGGTGGTTTTCGTGCTTGGTGTCAGAAGGTTATTAAAAGACGAAGAGCTAATGGTCACCTTGAAGATAATAAGCTCAAACCCGATGACGCTTTTGGGTCTTGCGATTTCACTCGTTTTCATAATAGGCGCTTTTGCAACGTGGGTAAGTGGAGACAGAATCTTACCTTATAATCCTTATACCCTCACAACGCAACTACTCAAACCCCCTTCTTTTTCTCATTTGCTTGGGACCGACGACCTAGGAAGAGACGTGTTGAGCAGAGTGATTGCCGCATCTCCGATTGACGCAATGGTCGCATTTTCCGTGGTTGGGCTTGCGCTCTTACTTGGACTTTTTACTGGTGTGATAGCTGGGTACATTGGGGGACTTTTGGAAGAGGTGGTGATGAGAATTACTGATATTTTTCTCGCATTTCCAGGGCTCGTTTTGGCTTTGGCGATATCCGCCGCGCTAGGCCCTAGCATTTTGCACAGCATTTACGCGCTTGCGCCAGTTTGGTGGCCCACGTACACGAGGCTTGCAAGAGGCGAAACGCTTTCGATAAAGTCTCAACAATTTATAGAAGGCGCAAGAGCAATTGGTCAAAAAGATAGGTATATCATTTTAAGACACGTAATTCCAAACATTCTACCCACGATGTTGGTTTACGCGACGATCGACCTTGGAAATGTGATTCTTGTGTTCTCCGTTCTAAGCTTTGTGGGTTTGGGCGCTCAACCGCCCACACCAGAGTGGGGGCTAATGGTGGTTCAGGGTGAGCAGTATCTAAATAGCGCACCTTGGGTGCCACTTTCCCCAGCTTTGGCAATCCTAATCGTGGCCATTGGGTTTAGCCTTCTTGGAGATGGTCTACGGGACGCGCTTGACCCGAGAATTAGGGGAAGCTTTGGGTGAAAAGAATGGACACACTTGTTTCTGTAAAAGCGCTTAAAGTGAGCTACAGGACTTATAGGGGACTAGTGAAAGCGCTTTCAGAAATTCACCTTGAAATACCAAAAGGCAAAATTGTGGCGCTAGTTGGGGAAAGCGGTTGTGGAAAAAGCACGCTTGGACTTAGCATAATCAGGCTTCTTCCACCAAACGCTCAAGTGAGTGGCGAAATATTTTTTGAAGGAAAGGACATTTTAAAGATGGAAGAAGACGAGTTTTCCAAAATAAGAGGAACTGGGATTTCCATGATTTTTCAAGAACCCATGAGCTCACTCGACCCTGTGTACACGGTGGGCAAACAGCTTATCGAAGCGCTTGAAGTAAGAGAGGGAAGGGCTCCGCCAAAAAAGGCTTACGGCGTGTTTAAAACCATTACGCAAAAACCAAGCTTGATCGTGAGGCTTTTTGGTGCAAGCGTGAATGTGAAAAGAGAGTACAACTACACACAAGAGATAATTGACGTTCTCAGAAGAGTCCAAATAAGCGACCCAGAAAGGGTGCTAAACAAGTATCCGCACGAACTATCGGGCGGAATGGCTCAAAGGGTGATGATAGCACAAGCGCTTCTTGAGAAGCCTAAGCTGCTTATCGCGGATGAGCCAACGTCAGCGCTTGATGTAACAAGCCAGGCACAAGTGCTTGAGCTGATGCGCAGCTTGAGAGACGAGCTTGGCTCTTCAATAATCTTTATAACACACGACCTTGCGGTTGCCGCGCAAATCGCAGACGAAATCGTTGTTATGTACGCAGGTGAAATCGTAGAGCGTGCGCAAACGCTTGAGCTCTTCAAAAACCCGCTTCATCCTTACACCCGAGGTTTGTTGGGTTCGTTTCCCAGATTTTACAGAGAAGATGGCGTGATACAAGAAGCGATTCAGGGAGATGTGCCAAACCTTTTGAATCCTCCGAGCGGGTGTAAGTTTCACCCACGCTGTAAATACGTGATGGAGGTTTGCAAGCAAAAAACGCCACAGCTTAAAGAAGTAAAGCCGCATCACGAAGTTTCTTGCTTTCTGAGTGGTTAAAATGGAACCTCTTTTAAAGGTGAAGGACCTCACAAAGTACTACCCAGTGAGGACAGGCTTTCGTTTAAAAAGAAGAAAACTTTGGGTAAGAGCAGTTGACCACGTAAGCTTAGAAATAGCGCACAACGAAACACTTGGACTAGTCGGCGAGTCGGGTTCGGGAAAAACCACACTAGGTAGAACGATTCTTTTACTCGAAAAACCGACGAGTGGTCAAATAGTGTTTCAACACTTGGAGCTCACCAAATTACCTTCTCACAAGCTTCGTGAACTAAGAAAAAAGATGCAGATTGTGTTTCAAAATCCCTCATCGTCGCTAGACCCAAGACAAAGAGTAAAGGACATACTTTGTGAACCACTGAAAACACTCGGTGGCTTTGAAACACAAGAGCTAAAAGTGCGAGTTAGCGATGCGATCCGATCAGTTGGGCTATCAGAAGAGTTTCTCAACAGATTTCCTCACGAGTTGTCTGGTGGTCAAAAACAGCGCGTTGCGATAGCGCGTGCGCTCATTCTTGAACCCTCTTTCGTGGTGCTCGATGAGCCAACGTCCGCGCTCGATTCTTCCGTCCAGATTCAGATCTTGAATCTTTTGCGTGAGCTACAAGAAAAAAGAAAACTCAGCTATCTATTTATCACCCATAATATCAGCGTTGTAAGATACATGGCAAATAGAATAGCAGTGATGTACGCAGGAAAAGTGGTCGAGGTGGGAAAGGCGAAAAGCGTGTTACAAAAACCACTTCATCCGTACACTTCGGCGCTTATCGCTTCCGTTCCCGAGCCTGACCCAGAAAAAAAGATCAGCGCAAAGCCACTCAAAGGCGAAGTTCCTAGTATGGTAAACCCACCCACTGGTTGCAGGTTTCATCCACGTTGCCCGTTTGCGCAACGCGTGTGTGCGGAAAAAGAGCCTGAGCTAAGGATTGTTCAAGACGGTCGCTTGGTCGCTTGCCACTTTGCTTAAAGCGCGTATCGGACAAACTCGTTTTCACACGGATTTCCTTTCGCAATCCACGCTTCTTTCCTTTCTGGAATGTAAATCATGCCATCAAGCGTCCTACTTCTTTTTTCTTTAGGGCGTTTTGTGTCAACGTGACGGCATATTCCATAAGGGTGGCCTTCGTGGTCTCTTAGCACGTTTTTAAGATATTCGAAATCGATAAACTTTGCGCTACGTAGAAGTTGTCCCATTCTTTCGCAGCGCAGGTTGCTGTTTTTGTAGTATTCACCGCTTGTTCTTTCCTGGTATCCTTCAACTGGACAAAGGTAGTGATTTGCGTGGTAAACAAAGCTTTGTGATTTCATCACTTGAACGCCACTTGGAGAAGCTTCGACGTTCGCAATTTCGTAAGGAGTTCCCATCATAAAGTTCAAAGAGTACGCTCTTTTTGCGCGTGCTATAGCGTTTATTGCGTCTTCAAGGCTTTTTTGATTCAAAACTTCTCTTGCTACGCAAAGCATTGGCACGCCCACTCTTGGAGAGCTAAAGTTCAAAGCGTTGATACAAAGCGCAAGTCCGTAAGAGTTTATTCCCATCATGGCTGGCGCTCCAGCATAGGTGTAAGTGATGAAATCGGGCGCACTCTTACGCGTGTGTTTGATTAGCACCACGCATTCTCCATCAAGCCAAGGCTCAACACCTTCGTCGTTGTTCTGACCGACATAGCTTAAGCGTTCACTCGTCACCAAAGAGTGAACCGCAAAAGAGGTGCAAAGTTTTGAAAGTTTAGGGTAAAACACTTCGTTAAAAGCGGCTATAACCAATATGTGATCCAAACTGAGCTCCGCCCCTTTTGCTATTCCGTTTAGCTCTTCGTAAATTTCTTCCGAGTATTCTCTAATCGGGTTTGCAAAGAGTGACGCTTCTCTTAAAACACTATCCTTGTCGAATCCGAGATGCTTAGCGTAGTACTCAAAATGCGATTCAAGTAGCCTTGAAATCAAACTCTTGTGCGCTTCTCCGTAGGCAAATCCACGTTCAAAATCACCACCTTTTACCTCTAAAACTTCGTACAAAGAATTTTTAGAGATTTGTGTCATACACACGATATCAGTAAGAGCTTTAAAAATCTTCTAAGCGCTTTAAACCACACCTTCTTCGCTCAGCTTCTTTAAAAGCAAGTGAAAGTAAATCATTCCTCTGTACGAACCCCACTTAGAGGTTAGCTTGTTCACTTCTTCGTAACTCAGCTTACGCTCTGTTCCTAGCCACGAACCAAGGTTTTTTGCCGCGCCAACGTCGTCTGCGGGAAAAACTTCTAGCCTTCCAAGGCCACGTAACAAGGCGTATTCCGCAGACCATCTTCCGATACCAGGAATTGCGTCTAGCGCCTTGAACGCTTGTTCGTTTCCCATTTTTTCAAAGCTTTCGTCGTCTAGCTCACCCTTTAAATAAAAGCTTGCAAGCTCTCGGATCACAACGGATTTTCTAAAGCTAAACCCAAGCTCCCTAATCGAAGAAATCGGGGCGCTCACGATTCTAGAAGGGTCGGCAAAGGAGTGGCTTGATGAGCCGTCGAAGCTCTTTCCAAACCTTCTGGAAAGCCTTGAAAGAAGCGTGAGCCCCACTTCGAGCGAAACCTGCTGGCATGCGACCGCGTTCACAAGCGCTTCAAAAAGTGTGGAAAAGCGCGGAGGCTTTAAACCCATGAATTTCCGAACGAGCGGAAACACTTGTTCGTCGCCTTTCACCAAATCGTAAAAACGAGAAAGCTCAACGTAAACGCCCAAGAGCTTTTGAACCCTCTTTTCCACCTTAACTTCAAGCTCTTCCACAGGCTCTTTTGAGAGAGCCCTGACAAAAAGTTTTGGCTCTTCGTTAGAGCCTTTTTGCGTGACTTCTAGTAAAACCGCTTTTCCGTCTATGAGCTCAATCCTGCTAAAAACTTCCCTTTTGAAAGAGTCGACTTCGTTTGCCACACTTCTTTTGAGCGCCCAAACTGTGTACTTTAGACTAAAGGGGGGAATGGGTGATATTTCTAATGACTTTTCCAATTCCTTAGCAAAATCACGCTCGTATGTTTAAGGCTTTAGCACGTTGAACTAAGGTAGCTTGACATGAGACAGAGCGGCGAAATAGTAGAGCGCTTGAATCACAAAGTACTGAAACTCTTGGTCGCTTGCGATTATGTCCGTTCCAAACACACCCGTGTGTATCACGCTTCCTTGTAAGTATTTGTGCTCGTAAATCGCGACAACCCAGCCTTTGTGGTGTAGATTGGTGAGCCGCCAGTAAGCGATTATCCAGTCGGTTGTGTTTGTCACAATGTTTTCCTCGTGTGGCTGGTACGAAGTGAAAAGCGGTTGCGAAAACCTTTGCCTTAAAGCTTCGCTTAAGGGATGCGTTGTGTTTGCCACCGCGCCTTGTATCGAATAACCCTGAGTGAAGCCTGTAGTTACTGCCCACCCAGTTTGTGTTTTCATCGTACCACCTTGCGTAAGGTCCTCTCCACGCCGCGGTTTCATTAAAAACCCAGCCGTGACCCTTGATCAGCGTCACCTTTTTTGTGGCTGGGTTGTAGGAAACCTCAGCAAGTTACAGGCGCTCAAAAAGAGAATATGCCCACCGCTTGCGACGAAGCGCTTGTACGCGAAGTACTCTTTTTGCGTGACGTACTCTGTAAAACCCAAAATGATCACGTCAAACCTTCTTAAACCCTTTGAATCAAAAAGCGCACCATTGTTCACGTCTATATCGCTCAAAATCCAAGTGTTGTTGCCTAGCACAATCCCCGCTTTCCTTGTCTGAAGTGATAAAAGAGTACAATCCGTAGCTATAACCCCAGCCATCGACAAGCGTTTAAAAGGTTTAAATCGGTTTTTATTAACACACCAGGCGGAGTTTTCGCGTACTTTGAGTAAAAAGTGTAAAACGAGGAGTAAGCGGTTGTCGTGAAAACTGGTTTTATAACCGCGATTTTTATGTGGTGACACGAATGTGGACAGCAGCCGACTTTTTCGGGAGTTGCTACGCACTCTGCGATCGCAAAACGCGAAGAAAGCACACCGCTTGCTTCAAGCGCGAAAAACTTTGCGCTACAAAAAAAGCGTGAAAAACAGGATAAGCGTAGCTCGCAATTCGTGTTCAATTGTTTTTAATTAACCTTTCCTAAACCGTATGAGAGTGGGAATTATCGCAAGCGTGTTTATAAGAGCAAGAAGCAGGAAAACCTTTCTCATTGCAACCGAAAAGACTTCAAGGTTTACTCCCCCTTTTACAGGAAGTCCCGCAAAAAGAGCCTGTAAAACAGCCTGAGGTATTGAAAGCGCCATCGTCACAAAGATAACGCTCACGCTGAGTAACGAGCCTACGTTGAAAAGAAGCGAAAGCATGCCAGATGCGACACCTCTTCTTACTGGGGGAACCGAGTTCATCACGCTCGCGATATTCGGTGCGACGAACATCCCCCCTCCGACCCCTGAAAGCACCATCGCAACCACAAGCTCATCGTACGACGCGTGTTCTGGTAAGAAAGAAAACAGAAAAAGCCCCAAAGAAGCGACGATGACACCAGCGCTCACAAAAACGCGAGCGCCGTATCTATCGGAAAGCGCACCGCTCAAAGGCCCTGCTGCCACAAAAGCGAGCGAAAAAGGAATGAGCTCAATTCCCGCTTGTAGAGGTGAGTAAAGAAGCGCGCCCTGTAGGTAAAGCGAAAGGATAAGAAGCAGGCCTCCACGCGCGATCGCGTTAAGAAGGTTTGAAATCGTGCCACCCGCAAACTCCCTGATTTTAAACAGTTTTAAGTCGAGCATCGGAAATTTAACACGCGTTTCAACAAAAAAGAAAACCAAAACAAGGCTCAAACCGAGTAGCATAAGAACAAAGTGAAAAATGGTGTAGCCTTCGAACGCGCCCAAGGTGGAGCCCAAAAGAAACAGCGTAAGACCAGGCGCAAAAAGCGCATTTCCCAAATAGTCCACGCTTTCTTTTGTTTGTGGCTCGCTGAGCTCCCTGAGTCTTAAGTGAGCCCAAGTTGTCGCAAAAACTCCCACTGGTACGTTTATCCAAAAAATTGAGCGCCACCCCAAAGCGGACGTAAGAAGCCCTCCTGCGACAAGAGCGATCACCGAGCCCGCAATTCCCACCACTTGGTTTGTTCCTATCGCTTTACCTCTTTCGTTTGCTGGAAACGCGTCCGTGAGAATCGCGTTGTTGTTTGCGAAAATGAGCGCGCCACCTAACCCCTGAACCATTCTGAACAACACGAGCGACAAACCGCTCCAAGACACGCTACACAAAGCGGAACCAGCGGTGAATGTGGCAAAACCGAGCTTGTAAAGCCTCACCCTTCCGAAGATGTCGCCGAGCCTACCAAGCGTAAGTAGCATCGTCGCAGAAACGATGCTATAACCCATCACAATCCAAACTGCGTCGAACGCGTTTGTGTTTGGCAACTCACGCACAATCACGGGTAGCGAAATCACCACGATGTTTGAGTCGAGAAACGCCATAAAAGCCGCAATCGTGGTGTTCACAAGAACCATGTGTTTGTAAAGCAATTCGCAAGAGTTTTGTGGTAAACAAATATAAGATGATAACTCTTAGCGCGATAGTGCGTCGAAAAGTTCGGAAGCTTTTTAGGTTTCTTACCGATTAACCCTTGACGAGTTTTCCACGCTTTACCACGAATTTCGCTTTTGACAAATCTCTGATTTGCGTGGTCGGGTCGCCGTCGATCACCACGATGTCCGCGACTTCGCCCTTTGCTATAACACCCGTTTTAGCACCCAGCTTTCTTATGTTGGACGTGGCCGCTCGAAGCGCTTCTATCTCTTTAAGAGCTCCAATCTCAACCAAAAGAATTGGCTCGGTGTAGTTTTTGCCGACGTCTATTTCCAAGCCCGATTCAAAACCCAAGTCCGTTCCCGCAAGGATGGTTATCCCAAACCTTTTTGCGGTGTCGATCACTTTGGGCACGTTCTCTCTTATTTGCGCTATTTTCTCAAGTCCCCACTCACTCACGCCGATTTGCTTACCGTGCTTGTAAATGAGCTCTTGTATCGAAAGCGTTGGCGTGAGCGCGACACCCTTTTCGGCCATCATCTTTAGCGTTTGTTCACTCAGTAACGAGCCGTGTTCGATGGATTTCACACCAGCCCCAACCGCAATCCTAGCACCTTCGTCGCCGTGTGCGTGCGCCGCCACATACGTTCCCACTTTTTTGGCTTCGTGCACAATGGCCGAAATCTCTTCGTGAGTGAACTGAGGCCACTCAGGTCTATCCCTTTGTGATAGCACGCCACCCGTTGCCATAATCTTGATAAAGTCAGAGCCTTCTCTTAGAACACGCCTTGCCGCTTGAATGCAACTTTCCTTTCCGTCGCAGATTTGCGCAAATCCCAGGTATTCGTTCCATTCAAGTGGAATTGTGTGCAAAAACTCGCCGTGTCCAAATGTTTGAGAAAGCGGTCGACCAGCGGCTATGATATTAGGTCCCTTTATCCAACCTTCTTTCACCGCTTGCCTTAGCGGTATTGCATTGGGTTCACCGCAGTCTCGCACCGTAGTGAAACCAGCTTCGACGATTTTAGATGCCCAAGTGGTCGCCCTGAGAAGTCTTACTTTTGAGTCTTCGACAAGAGTTGCTTTTACCAAGTCTCCTCCTTTTGAGCCTCCAAAGTGAAAGTGCGCGTCGACCATTCCTGGCATCACGAAAAGGTCTCTTGCGTCGATTTCGATATCGGCGCGGACATCAAGTGTGCCAACTTCTTTGATAAGCTCGCCTTCGATCAAAATGTCGCGCTTGCCTAACACGTCAAACCCGTCAAACACCGTGCCACCGCGAATGAGAGTGCGCATAACTTAACCCCGTGTTGCTGTTTATAAACTTTCAAGGCTCGCAGGCTTCACTACTATGGAAGCCAAACGGCGAAATCATGAAACGCGGTGTACCACTTGACGCTTGTTATCACCACGAACAATCTGTCAGAAGTTTTTACTTATAAGCGTTAGAGCGCTATCGGTACACCGCTTTAAAACGCTTAAATAGTAAATTGAAATAACATTCGAAGAGCTTGAACAAATTGTGTATCACAACCGGTGAAAGAAATGAGCGTTAAGGAAGAGATCGTGAATCACATTATAGCCAAGCTTCTTGAAGAAGTGGGAAAAGAATTAGGACTTGTGTGCAAAGCTGAGCGCACGCTTTCTGGTAAAAGGCCAGATATAAGGTGCTTCTTTAATGGTTTACGAATTGGAATTGAGTCGTCATACAACGGAAAAGACGCTGAGAATGACGCAAGAGACAGGTTGAATCAAGGATTGGTTGACGTGGCCATTGCTTTATGGATAAAAGAAGATTTCGGAAATTTGACTGAAAGTGAGGTAGAAGACAGAGTCAAGCGCGCAAAGTTTGATGTAAAAGTCCTTATTCCATTTAAAACGCCTAGGGCGGTCACAGATTCTTTGAAGAACAAGCTCGGCGTCGTTTCTGTGACCACTTCCGATTGGATAACCGATGTGGATTTGCTTTCTTTAAAGACCATTATTCAAGACCTTCCTAGAGAGCTAATGACCGAAACAGAAGCTGAAGAGTACATAGAAAGAGTGAGCTCTGTGCTAAAGGACTTTTCACAGATGGTGGACGACGAAATAGCCGAATTGCTTTATAACTCGCTTTGGAGGCTTTACGGGATGCAAACCGTAAAAGACAGGGAAATAATCGCCACGCAAGCAGGTCTTCTTATAATTTTGGCATGTGCGTTCCACGAACATCTGCGAAACTTAAATCCAAAGTTGCCACGCTTGGACGATTTGATGGCGCACAACCACTCCTCGCTTCTTGCGATTAGAATCGCGATGCAGGATATAGAAAAAATTGACTATCAGCTAATCACAAAAAACACAAGAGAAATTGTTTCAATACTTCCACCAAAATTCAACCTTATCGTGCAGTTTTTGCTTGACGAGGGAATAAAACTTGCGCAAAACAACGTTCTACTAAGTAGGGACATTGCTGGTAGAATTTTTCACAGGGTTTCAGGTGATATAACTCAGAGAAAGGGTTTTGCCACTTACTACACCCAAATTCCTGCGGCGATGCTTCTTGCAGGCTTGTGCGCTTATACACTTTTTGACAATCCAAACTTTGTGGAGATGGGGGAAAAAGAGGTACAAAGTTTGCTAAAAAGAATTAGTGAGGTAAAAATAGCAGATTTTGCGTGCGGAAGTGGCACTCTTCTTACATCCGCGTATCAGTGGCTGATGAGGTTTGTGAACACAATCGTGTACTACTGCGGAGTAAAGCAAGACACAAAAAGTGTGGCAAGAAGCATTCTCGAAAACGTGTACGGCATTGACGCGTTAAAGTACGCCGCACAAATCACCGCGATAAACTTGGCGCTTCTTGCGCCAGACGTAAAAAGGCAAAACATAAGAGCGGATTACCTTGGTGTGAAGCCTGAAAACGCTAAAAAAGAGGTTGTGTGGCTCGGTAGCTTGGAGCTACTCAACGACCACAAAAGGTTTGTAACACTCCTAGACTTTATCGAAAAAAGAAAAGAAAGCGGAATTAGCGTCACTGGCGAAGTGAAGTTTGAGCTACCCGACGAGTTCGATTTGATTCTTATGAATCCGCCATTTACAAGGGCAACGGGAAGAGTGGGCAAAGAGTTTAAGGGAAAGGAAAAAGGGCTTTTTGGTTTTATCGCGGACGAAAGCGTAAGGCGAAAACTCAAAAACAAGCTCGATGCCATAAGAGAAAAAGCCAACAAAGATTTGCGCGAAATGCTCAAGCCGCAACACAAACTATCAATTGGGCAGGCCGGTGAAGGAGCGCTTTTTCTTTACTTGGCGTACAAATACGTAAAACAAGGAGGCGTGATAGGCTTCGTTCTTCCAAAGTCTCTGCTTTCTGGTGTTTCTTGGTTTCTTTTACGAGCTTTACTTGTTAAGAAATTTCACTTGATGTACGTGATAACAAGCAGCGAAAAAAACGAATACAACTTTTCAGAAAGCACGAACATGAGCGAGTGCCTGATAGTCGCAAAAAGGGTGGAAGAGCACAACGAAAACGAAACAACGCTTTTTGTAAACCTTCTAAAGAAGCCAAAAAGCGCAACTGAAGCGGTGATTCTCACGCAAAAGCTTGTAAATGGCAAGTTAAGCGCGTACGACCAAGTGATCGTAAACTCTGTGAAAAGAGAAAAACTGCTTGAAAATTTGACGAATTGGGGGGTTTTTACGGGTTTGATTACAAACATAGCGACTCGTATTGAACGTGGTGAAATCGTAAGTGTAGTGAGTGTACCGCTCACGGAATTAAACTCGCTCGTTACAAGTATAGGCGTGAATAGACGTGGTGACATTATTAGCGCGTTCAAACTACCAGTAAAAGGCACAAGGGTGGACTGTTCAAAGCTACTCAAATCCCCAAACTCTTTTCCGATGTTGTGCGGAAGTTCTGAAGTCACAAGAAAAAAGATGATAGTGAAACCCAATGCTTGGGTTGTACCCGAAACAGAAGACGCAAAAAAGATTATAGAGAAATATGCAGCGAATGTTTTGCTACCAAACAGGATTAGGTGGAGCACCACACACGTTGTCGCCTTGTTTTGCGACCAAAGCGTTGTGAGCAACACCTACTTTATGACAAGGCTCAAAGTTGATGAGGAGCGTTCAAAAGCTCTCACACTTTGGTTAAACACAACGTGGGGCATTCTTCTTGTTTTAAAGCAAATGGAAGTAACCGAAGGAGCTTGGACGAGTCTAAACATAGCGCAGTGGAAGAGTCTCAAAGTGCTTGATGTCACCAAACTGGACAATGATTGTGTAAAAAGGCTATCCAAAGTATTTGAAGAATTTTGTGATAAAGAATTCAAGAGAATTCCTGAGCAGTTTGGCGATGAACCCGACGCGCTAAGGCTTTCGCTGGATTTGGAGTTTGTAAAGGCGATAAATCCTTCTATTGACGAAAACAAAGTGCGACTAGAGCTTGCTAGTCTTTACAAAGCTTTAAAAAACGAGCTTAGCTTGATGACTTCGAATCTTTGAAGCATTTTGTAAGAATAAGTTTCAGCATGTGTATTTCGCTTTGAAGTAATGGTGGCTTCTTTTTAATTGGTTTTTGGAAACCAAGGTTCTTATAAAAGCACAATTTAACTATAGTTACCTCTTTTACAAGCCCAAAAAACTCGAACTATTATGGATACTTTGAAGCGTTCTGTACATTTTATAGTTGGGATTGAGCACCCGAATTTGGTTTTGAATTAAGTGTCAAACTCTTTTGTGAATCGTTTGTTTTATGTATGCAAACTTGGCTCTTAACATTATAGCGCTAAAATTTGAGTTCACAAAATTGTCGCTACTCTGTGCGATGTACACACGCTTGGACAAGCGCTGAGTGCCGTGGTGAATGTTGTAACGCTTATATAACCAGACATGTCTTAAACCAAAAAGGGGATGGAGTCCCCCTCATAACCGCCTGGAAAGGCTGATGACTCCTACTTTTACTTGGTTTTAGAGGTGCGACACGTGGCTTTCCAAGGCGTGTTATGGAAGGATTTAGAGGAAGCGCGTGATGTAAATGAACACTCAGAGCTTCTTACTGATTTGCGTCTTGACGTGTTAATCGAAGGGATCACAAAAAACAAACCGGAAGTAAAGCCCCTGTTTTTAAAACCTCTTACAGAACCATCGAATATAGAATACAGACAAATGGTGTTTCGGGATTTGGAAAATCCGCAAACGTTTGATGCGATCAAAGCGTTTTACGAAAAGATGAAACGGGTTTTTGCGTATCTCAAGGATTTGGATGAGCTTTCCTATCCCTTTCAAAAAGAAAGAAGACTACTTGATGCCTCTGAAATCTACGTAAAAGCTGTTTGCGAACTAGCTAATGCGTTAAATTGGCTAAGTGTTAGCTCTGTTGCATTAAAATCCTTTAAGGAATATCTTTTGCGATACACGAAAAGCGAATCCTTTACAAATTTGGAACGTGATGTGAGCCATTTACTTGAAAAATTAAAAGACGTAAACTTTTCAATAACGATAAAAGATTCAAAGATCATTGTAAGGAGGTGTAAATCACAAAAAGATTACAGTGAAGAGATAGAGGAGGCGTTTTCGAAATTCAGAAAAGAAAGCGTTCAATATCAAAGCAAACCTCCTTATTACGGGACATCCCATGTTGAGGCTTATGTTCTTGAGCTTGTTGCAAAGTTTTACCCTGAAGTGTTTAAGTCGCTTTTGGACTTTTATCGAGTTCACAAAGATTTTGTGGATTCCGAAATTAGCAGGTTTTACAAAGATATTCAGTTTTACTTTAGCTATTTAGAGTTTATACTTCCACTCAAGTCAATTGGTTTACCTTTCTGTTTACCGCGCTTTACTAATGAAAAAGCAAAAGTTTACGCAAAAGATTCGTTCGATCTTGAGCTTGCGTCTCGTTTAAAAAACAAGGTTGTGTTAAATGATTTCGCGTTTTCAGATGGCACGATAATCGTTGTAACAGGACCTAATAGCGGAGGAAAGACCACGTTTGCGCGTATGATCGCTCAAATTCACTACCTCGCGACGCTGGGCTTACCAGTACCTGGTAGTGAAGCCACTTTGTTCTTGGTTGATAAAATTTTCACTCACTTTGAAAGATCTGAAAACTTGGAAAACCAAAGGGGAAAACTTGAAGATGAGCTTTACAGAATAAAGCGTATACTTGATCAAGCCACTGAGAATAGTCTCATAGTAATAAACGAACTGTTTGGATCTGCGACACTTGGCGATGCGCTTTTTCTTGCAACTGATGTTGTAAAAAGAATAAGAAAGCTTGGTTGCGTGTGTGTTTATGTGACATTTTTGGATGAACTAACGACACTTGAAGGAACGATTAGTTATGTCGCAAGCGTCGATCCGCGTGATCCAGCAATCAGGACGTTTAAAATTGAGAAAAGAGCTGCGGATGGTTTGGCTTACGCGTTTGCGCTAGCAAAAAAGCACAAACTCACAACCGAAGAAATACTGAGGCGTGTGAATTGATTCAAATTTCACTAATGTATCCCAACAAAAACTTTGACCTAAAAGAGCCTTGGAACGCTCAACCACTGATCAAGGACCTTGAGCTTGAACGGTTGTTAATGGCGATGGCAAACGGTGACGAATTCATTTATCAAGTATCAAAGGTAGCACTTCTTAATCCAGAAACACAAAAAGACACCATACTTTATAGGCAGGCGGTCTTAAAGGACTGCCTGAACAATCAAAACGCGGTAAGAGAGCTTTACGACATTGCGGTTACAACCACTAACGAAATCAAAAGGTCTTTGTTTTGGCTAGGCAGTAGTGATAACCCATCACTTGTTGTTGATGAATGCGTTAGAGCGCTTAAAATATTTGTCCCCTCTTTAAGAAGAATTAGAAGCGTGGCTGAAAGATTTTCTGAAAAATTTGAGTCCATTGGCTTTTCCACACTCTTTTCTGTAATAAAATCAGAGTTCAGTGACGAGTATTTGACGGTTCTTGAGACGCACTTGAACAATCTAAAATTTGAAGATGGAGTTAGCGCTTGTGTAAAACTGGATGAGGGTAACGCTTTTACAGAATACAAGCTACAAAAACCACAAAAAACGTCATTTCTGGATAAGTTGAGAGAGCGTCAGTACACCTTTCAACTTGATCCAAGAGACGAGGCTGGCGCGCAGATTTTGGGTCAAATGAGAAATAGTGCACTTAAAAAAGCGTCGCTCGTGCTTAATGAAGCAGTGAAAAACGCTTTGAACTTCTTTAACATTTTAAAAACCGAAGTCGCTTTTTATTTGGGTTGCTTAAACCTTTATCAAAAATTAAGAAAGCCTGTGTGTTTTCCTGTCCCTCTTGAAGAGGAAGAGAGGCTTGAGTTTCGCGAACTTTATGACGTAAGCCTTAGCCTTCTTATAGGAGAAAACACGGTTGGTAATAACTTGTCGTGTAGTGGAAAAAGGCTATTTGTGATAACTGGCGCAAACAGGGGAGGAAAAACCACTTTCCTAAGAAGTATAGGTCAAGCACAGCTACTTATGCAATGTGGTTGTTTTGTTGCGGCAAAACAATTTGTTGCTCCTGTTCGTAGTTGCGTTTTTACACACTTCAAAAAAGAAGAAGATCCACAAGGAATGGTAGGAAAACTAGAAGAGGAACTAAAAAGAATGAGCGAAATAGTGGACCACGCAAAAAGAGGCGGCTTGATTCTATTTAACGAATCGTTTTCAACTACAAACGATCGAGAAGGTTCTGAAATCGCAAGGCAAATCGTTGATGCTCTTTTAAAAAGAGAGTTTGCGATCTTTTACGTTACGCACCTTTATGAATTTACAAAGCTTGTGCGTAACTACGAGAACGCGATTTTTCTTAAAGCCGAAAGAAAAGAAGATGGAACGCGAACCTACAAAATAATCGAAGGTGTACCTGAGCAAACGAGCTATGCAAAGGATTTGTTCTACAAAGTGTTCGCTTATTAACTTCTACGAAAATCGCATTTATTGCTAGGCTTCAAAATTTTGATCGGGCAACGATTTGGAAAGACCTACACTTTAGGAACTAAGCTTAAAAGCGTTAAAATGGTTTATCTTTGGGGGAAAGAGCGCGTAAGGGCGGGGTAGTTCACATCTCACCAAACTCGGGTTTTTGGATAGGGGCTTACCCAAAGAAGTTTCGGGAGCGCTTTTTCACTCACCATATTTCAGTGTGTGATAGGACGCTTTTGTGTTTTTCAAACGTCAAAATTCCAATATTACCCCAAAAGAAAAAGCGCATGTGTCACACACAGACTTCGACCAAAGACCGATCCTTGTGTTTTGGGAAACCACAAAGGCTTGTCTTCTTTCGTGTAAACACTGCAGGGCTGAGGCGATAAGCCACGCGCTTCCAGGCGAATTAAACACTCAAGAGTCACTTGAATTTGTTGAGTCTCTAAAAGAATTTGGAAAGCCCTATCCCGTTTTGATCTTTACCGGTGGAGATCCTCTAATGAAAATAGACGTTTTTGAAATAGCAAAACGCGCGCGCGAAATCGGAGTACCACTAGGATTTTCGCCTAGCGTCACTCCAAACCTCAATCACGAAAGCGCTTCGCTACTCAAGCGTTTGGGCGTGAGCACCGTGTCCATTAGTCTAGACGGAGCCTTTCCTAAAACACACGAGTTCATTCGAGGAGTGCAAAACCATTTTGAGCAAACGATAAACGCGATACAAATGCTTGTGTCCATGGGCTTTAAAGTTCAGGTAAACACCACTGTGATGGCAAACAACCTGTATGAGCTACCGTATATCGTAAAACTGCTAAAAACTTTGAAGGTTGCGATTTGGGAAGTTTTCTTTCTGATCAAAGTGGGACGTGGGATTTCCTTAGAAGAGATTGCACCTCAGGAATACGAAGACGTTATGCACTTTTTGTACGAAGTCTCGCGCTATGACATGATCGTAAGAACTGTGGAAGCACCGTTTTTCAGGCGCGTGGTAGAGTGGAGAAACGCTGGGAGCGTTCCTCCACAGTATGCACCTAAAGAGGTTTACTTAAAACTCAGCAAAAAACTCAGAGAGCTTTTGGGCGAGCCCTTTTCTGAACCCAAAGCGCAAAGCGTTGGCACTAGAGACGGTAAAGGGGTGATCTTTGTGGCGCACAACGGCGACGTGTATCCAAGTGGTTTTCTTCCTTATCCCCTGGGTAATGTGAGGAGAAAAACGCTTGCTCAAATCTACCGTGAAAATGAGCTTTTGCGCGATATCAGAGCGTCACGGTTTTACGGAAAGTGCGGCATTTGTGAGTTTAAAGACGTGTGCGGTGGTTCAAGAGCTAGGGCGTACGCAAAATACGCCGACCCACTTGGAGAAGACCCAGCGTGTGTGTATACGCCTAGTGGTAAACTGTAAGTGTCCAGTAAGCCTTCGCGCAAATCACCTACACTCTGCGTACCACTTGCTTAATAAAAGCGCTTTTTTGTGGCAAGACGTGTAGCATAGGAAAACCCAAATATGATCGCAAGCACGATTATTGATGTTATCGCAAAACCCAGGAGGTCGCTTGTCAAATAAGAAAATATCGTAAGAGCAAGCGCGGGTGGATGGCTAAACCTAGTGAACGAGATAAAAGTTGCTACAGTAATTGTGTTTAGCGTGATCGACAACAAGTTTGTGCCTAGTAACGCGTGAAAAAACAGTGTTGTCACAATCACAACTAAGTATGACGCTACCACACACTCGGGCTTTGAGAACTTTAGGTCGCTTTCCAAAATCACAAGATACGCTGTAACATCGTAAGGAGGGGCTGTGAGTAGCACACCCCTGTGAAATGTAACAAAAAAGATTGTGGCAGTGCAAAACACGAACAACAAAAACTTTAGTTTGCGCGCTTTCTCCATAATTTCCAAGCACGCTAAACGAATTTAAACGTATAAGCCACTATGCTATTTAGATAAGGCTTGTGCTGGGTATCACGTAATTGGTGATACGCGTGAAACTCCATTAAGTAGCATCTTGGAGTGTAGTAATATATATATCCTAAAAGCTTAATTATGGTGTTATCGTGAAAACAGCGATCTGGCTCACCGCGTTCGCACTAATCATAGTTATCGCTTTGCTGGTCGGAGCTACATACTTGAATCAGCCGCACACGGTTCGGATAACCACACCTCCAAGCTCGCCTGTTGGGGAAACGCAGCAATCCTTGCGGTGCACCACTACTCTTCCGCCCTCTTTGCCAATACAAAACAACGGGTACACGACCACTTATATCAACATCACCCTAGAAGTTGATTCTTGGAACTGGACTCACGAATCAGTAGTATGGAACGGCGTTAGCTTTACTGCGGTAACGTGGCAACAGGCGGGCACGCATGTGGTGGGGAACACAACAGTTCTTCAGACACTGCCCACACTAGAGTTTTCGGTATCCTTCGCAAACCAAACGGTTGAACGTAACTGGACGTACATGCCCACCTACCCCTTAGACGTTCTACCCAACGTCTCCCTTGCAAACGGCGCTGTACTAGTATCTGGCTTACGCACCTGCACTGACCAAGAATACTTGGTTATATCAGTCAAAGACGTGTCAATACACACTTTTTTGGTGTTAGAAATTAAGCTTTTGAACTTTTAATTTGAACTTGCAACATTAGAGTGTCAAACTGATCAAGCATTGAATCTACTCTTTAACCTGGCAAAATGGATAAGATACAACTCCCACTCTATACACAGCCTATGGCGTCGAGATCTTAAAACTGTGCGTTCAACTGTCCAAGGTGGTGCCCATCACTCCCCGCTTTTATTTAAACTAATATAAAGGTTATATTTTCCTCAACGCTTTTTGGGCGTTAGACTTAAGACCACGACCCTTGAAATCAAGTGTGAAGGAGTGCACCTATTTGAAAAGAGGCTGAGCATTGACCTAAAGTGTTATGCTATAGTGGCAGGCTCGTGGCTGTGATGGTGCGCGTTTAAAGTCGTCGTGAACGCATATGCGAGGTAATCTGTTTCGAGAGTCGCAAAAACAGCTTCGAACACGAGGGCGCTTTCGACTTTTTATGAACCATCGCATGAGCATCCCAAAAGCTTTCAGAGGCTTTCGCAGAGCGCGCGGACGCCTTTGACACAACGACCGCTTGTTATACGCAAAGCCTATCAAGGCTGAGCGGCTCATCTGACATGGTGGTCTGACGCGGTGGCTGGAGCTTCCAAAACCGCGTGTGTTCTATGGAAGAAGTCCTAATTGAGTCTTTGGCTTTAAGAAACAAGAGTGCTCTACAACAAACGCTATTTAGACTTTGCCGTGACAGCGCTGAGCGCATATTTAAACCCCTTAAAACTCCACCTTGGGGTATTGCTTACTTTGTTGCGCCGCGTTATTAGTTTTGATAATTATGGGAAAAGTGGCGATTGAGAGTTTGGGATACAGGCCAAAGCCTATCGACCCCGACTTTCTCACAAAGTATCCTGAGACAGGAACGCACCACAACCACAAGGTTTACGCAGAGGGTGTGCAAAGGTACGACGAGGACGGAAAGCCTTACCCCACAAAGCTTGGAATACACGGAACGATGGTCGCGGTGGATTTTGAAGCTTGTATCGCAGACGGCGCGTGCATGGACGCGTGTCCCGTGCAGGTTTTCGAGTGGCTTCTCAACCCTGGAAAGATGGGAACAGGCCAAGACCTTGACCTCTCAGACAAGCCTGAGCTCAAAGCAAAGTACGCGTGCGACAAAAGCGATCCGATAAGGGAGTCGGACTGCATCTTCTGCTTGGCTTGCGAAATTTCCTAACACACGCGATCAAAATCACGCAGATAAGGATTTTTTATTTTCAATTACGTACTTGAAAGCGGAGTGAGCGGCGACCGCACCCTGAGCCGCGGCTGTCACAACCTGCCTAAAGCCTAGCCAAACACTAGTGCAGTCACCAGCCGCAAAAACTCCTTTGACACTCGTTCTCATCCATTCATCGACCTTGATGTAACCATTTGGGTCGGTTTCCACACCAACTTTTTTTGCAAACTCCTTTGGTGGCTCAAACCCGATTTCGATAAACACCCCTTGAACCTCTAGCTTTCTTTGCGCGTTTCTCTCTCGTTCTTCAACCACAACCCCGTTCACAGTTTTTTCTCCTTCTATTTTCTTTACCACCGAGTTTAAAACGAATTCAACATTTGTCTTCTTTTTTACGCTTTCGACGTAAATCGGCTGAGCCCTGAACTCGTTTCTTCTGTGAACGAGGTAAACCTTTGACGCGTATCTTGAAAGTATTTCCGCACCTTCAAGCGCCGAATCTCCGCCACCAATTACGACAACTCTTTTTCCCTTAAACAGCGGCGCATCACAAACCGAGCAATAAGAAACGCCTTTGCCCAAAAACTCGAGCTCTCCTGGAACGTTGAGCCTTCGCCTTTCCACCCCAACCGCAAGAATCACAGCGCGCGCCCTAAACTCGCTTCCGCCTTGCGTGTTTAGCAAGAACTCCCCGTCTTCCTTTTTTATCGATTCCACGCGGTCTAAGACGATTGGCACAGAGTACTTTTTTACGTGTTCGTTAAACGCTTCTATCATTTGTTGCGCTTGCACGCCTATCAATCCTGGGTAGTCGTCGACCTCACCCGCTTCAGCAAGCTGTCCACCCATGTTTTCGCCCACAACCAAAGTTTTGAGCATAAAGCGCGCGCTGTAAAGCGCAGCGCTATACGCCGCAGGCCCTAACCCAACGATCACAACGTCGTGTGTGTCAGTTTGCAACTTGTTCTCATCGATTAAAGCGTTTTGACCTCCTTTAAGTTTGTTGAAGCGTTAGCGGAACGACCACTATTTTTCGATATAAGCTTCTATATCAAGTAATTCGTGTGACGATTTTTCTTTTGTATTGTAGTTTTGAAGGTTAAACTCGATTATTCCGTTCGAACATGTGTGTACGATTCTGGTTTGCGCTTGTGGTGAAGCTTTCAGTTGTTTGGGGATTTTTTGATCAGACACACCAACTCGTTTTTTATTGGAATCTAGCGCCTTAAACCCTATTTCGTGCTTCGGATAAACTCAACTCTCCAAGCCAAAGCGTCAACAGCACCAAGGCGAGTGCACTTCCAAAGGCCGATGTCATCGATTATGTGACTAGGCACCTTACACAAGCCTTATTAGACCAACATTCGTATACAAAGTATACTTTACAACCGATTAATATGAATTGTGCATGAGCGAAGTCATAAGAGTAAACAAAGATGTTAAGCAAAGGCTGATTAAAATTTCCGCAGAATTGCAATTGAACAAAGCTAAGAGGGTTAGTTTAAACGAAACAATAGCGTTCTTAATAGATTTTTATGATAAAGACAAGGAACCAAAAAAGAGTCCTTAACTACTTCTATCTCTTTTAGGTTCTACCAAAGGTATTCGAGGGGAATTTATGAGGTCTAGAAAGGAAGATGAAGAAAGTAGTAGTTGACACGGGAATATTGGTCGAGGTGTTCGAAGGTTCAGAAATAGGTCATAAATTTATCACTTTAAGTTAGAAGTAGTGGTCACAAATTTAAAATTAACAGAATTACATAATATGCAGGAAATACGGAATGGATAAGGCTAAAGAATTTATTAATTATTGGGTTCAGGATATTTCACGGTGGTTAACGTGTTGGATTTTGCTCATATTCTCACAGAAATATTCTCTTTCTATCGTCGATGCGTGTGCTATTGCTACAGCTAGAGGTTTAGGGATTAACGCGTTGTTTAAAACTAAGAATTAAAAAACAATTTGCTATTCATAGAAAACGTCGACGACTATCAAAAATTTTGTAAAAACACAAAACCCGCTAATCACGCAACCACAGCTACGTCTCAATGAAGATTTTTCTGAAGTTTATCGAATCCAAGTACAGGTATGCTTCACCTAATTAATGGTGAAAGTTGTATCACTAAAAATAGCACACAAAAACGCTACAAATTGAGAAGTTAACTAGAAGAGCTCGTGCTTTATCTAGCGGCGCTCGTTACGGCCAAATACGCCAAAAAAATCGCAAATAGTAAGATCGAGTCGTTTTCTAATCTAGAAAGTTTCTGTGTGCACGGACGCAGTTGAACTGCAAAAACCGCTTAAAAATGTTTGCCCACGCGAATTCTAATAAACCTTTGTGACAATAATAAAGTGATGGTGCGCGTAAAACCCTTTGAAACTTTCACAGAGCGTTACGATTTTTGGTTTGAAAGAAACAAAGCGGCTTACCTTTCGGAGCTCGAAGCTTTAAGAAAATTTGTCACTGGTCACAGCATGGCTTTAGAAGTTGGCGTTGGTACCGCGAGGTTTGCCGCTCCACTTGGAATTCGGTTTGCGCTTGACCCCGCAGCGAGGATGGTTGAAATCGCGCGTTCACGTGGCATCGAAAGCGTGCGTGGTATAGCCGAAAAACTTCCGTTCAAAAACTGCGTGTTCGATTTGGTGCTAATGGTGACCACGATTTGTTTTGTTGACGACATCGACGCGTCTTTTCGAGAGGTAAGAAGGGTTCTCAAGCCAAACGGTAAGTTTGTGATAGGTTTTATCGACCGAGACTCTCTTGTCGGAAAAAGGATTAGCGCGATGACCGACAACCCGTTTTACTCTGAGGCTACGCTTTACTCGGTAAAAGAGGTTGTGGAGCACCTTGAAAAAACAGGTTTTGAGGTAAAAGGCTTTGTGCAAACAATTTTTGATTATCCAGAAAAAATTTCTCAAGTGGAACCAGTAAAGGAAGGATTTGGTGAAGGCTCTTTTGTCGTGGTGCACGCTTTTTAAACGAGCATCATATAAGCTTCAACTGGCACAAGTTTTTTGTTTATCAAGTCGGGTGTGAGGGCCATTTCTTCCATCGTAACCGAACCCAATAGGTAAACACCCTCATTCCCAAAAACAACTTGTGTGGTAACACTATTTCCGTCGATTTCAAGCACGACTTCTCCCTTTTTTCTTACGATCGTTGAACCGTCTGCTATTTTTAATTTCACGTCGCTTTTCGGTATGACACCTAAATCGTTTAAAACCGATTGCGGTAAAACCGTGTAAGTTGAACCACTGTCCACTAAAAGCTCTACTTCAATGCTTTTAGAACCTTCCACCGCTCGAACTTTTGCTTTTACCTTAAACGAGCCCACACAATAAATTTCACAAAAAAACATATTAGCTTAGTGACCGCCGATTTCAAATGTGTTTGACCTTCGAAAATCGGGTAAACGATAAATTCACCATAGTGATAACACACTTTGCGTCTTCATCGCATGTCAGCGCACTTTTTTACAATTTATAAATTGTGTCTTCACAGTACTTCGTATATTTACGTTGAGAGGCGCTTTTCTAAACTTCAGCATGCACACGGCTTCAAGTTTTTAGAGGCCAATAAAATATTTTGCCATTAAAGATTTTTAAATTTTTTCCTCGGTATACAAAATTGATAGAAATGATGAACAAAAAGAAACTTGATCGTCGAAATCTAAAACGCCTCGTGTCACCACTTGGGCTATGAGCATCAAAGAGTTCTAAGCTAGCGCCTAATAAGCCATAAGCTTTATACCGCTTTGGTTGCTCGGCTCTTCTTCACGGACTAAGCCTTAATTAGTGGAAGAGGTGTAACGAGTTCACAACCCGCTCAAACCCAAAAAACTGTAAACCTTAGCGCTTAAAAACTTCGTTCAAAATTTTAAAACGTGAAGCCTTACACAATTCTTAATTTTGCGATGACGCTTGATGGAAAGATAGCGTCGTACACTGGCGAATCTTCCATTTCGAGTGAAAAAGACAAAAAAAGGGTTCACGCGCTCAGGTCTTCGGTCGATGCGGTGATCGTTGGCTCAAACACCGTTTTGGTGGACGACCCAAGGCTAGACGTAAGATACGTCGAGGGAAAGGATCCGCTTAAAGTTGTGGTCGATAGCGTTTTAAAAATACCGCTTGGCTCAAGGCTTGTCACACTCTTTCCAGAAAAGCTTGTTATAGCGTGCACACAAAAAGCGAACAAGGAAAAAGCTGAAGAGCTTAAGAAAAGGGGTGTGACACTCTTGTTTTGCGGCGATGGAGAACACGTAGACCTTCCGCTTTTGTTCGAAAAGCTGTACCAAATGGGCGTAAGAAGGGCTTTGGTCGAAGGCGGAGGAGAGCTCAACTGGCATCTTCTAAAACACGCGCTCATTCACGAAATTCAGCTCACGATCGCACCCTTTATCGTAGGCGGAAGGAATGCGAAAACACCAGTTGAAGGTGAAGGATTTCCAAAAATCAGAGAGGGATTTAAGCTCAAGCTCGCAAGCGTTGATACCCAAGACGACGAAGTGGTCTTGCGCTACTTTGTGATTTATTGAAACCCTTTTATTTTTGCTAGAGTTTTCGTGTTGTGCTTTACGCCGAGGAGCTTCTTTTAAAGGCTAAAGAGGGTAAATCGCTTGCGATAGACGAGTATTTAGAGCTTTACGAGCTGTTCAAAAGCTACACCCCTTCTTGCTTTAAACCTTCGCTCGTCACTTACTCTAGAAAGGTGTTCATACCTCTTACGAATCTTTGCCGTGACAGCTGTGGATACTGCACCTTCGCAAAAAAGCCTTGGGAAAGCTCTGCAAAGACTTACACAATAAGCGAAGTGCTAGAAGTGGTAAAGAAAGCCGAAGCTTTGGGTTGCAAAGAAGCGCTTTTCAGCTTGGGTGATAAACCAGAATTGGTGTACCCAGAATACGCTGAGTTTCTTAAGAAAATGGGTTTTAAGAGCACAATCGAGTATCTGATTCACGCGTGTGATCAAGTGAACAAAAGCTCGGCGCTACTACCACATGTGAACCCTGGCACGCTATCGTGGAGCCAGATGAAGGAGTTGAGGCGCGTTTGCGCGAGTATGGGTGTGATGCTTGAAAACGTTTCAGAAAGGCTAATGGAAAAGGGGATGGCTCACGAAAACTGCCCAGACAAGCACCCGAGAGCAAGGCTTGCGATGATCAAAGCGGCGGGAAACTTGAGAATTCCGTTTACAACTGGAATTTTGGTGGGAATTGGGGAAAACGTCCGCGAAAGGGTCGAGTCTCTACTTGCGCTCAGGGCGATTCAAGAGCAGTTTGGGCACATCCAAGAAGTGATAATTCAAAACTTTAGACCAAAAAAGGGAACAAGGATGGAGCGCTTTAATGAACCAGACACGCGCGACTTTCTTGCGACGATTTCGCTCGCAAAGCTTGTGCTGGGTGATCTCACCACGATTCAAGCGCCGCCCAACCTTGCGCGCGCACCTCTTTACGCTTATTTGGAGCGCGGCGTTTCGGATTTTGGCGGAATAAGCCCGCTCACAATGGACTATATCAACCCAGAGGCGCCATGGCCTCACTTGGGGTGGCTCAAAAAAGAGCTCGAGGCTCATGGGTTCAAATTCCGCGAAAGGCTTTGCGTCTACCCTCGTTACATCAAAGAAAAGGGCTGGGTGGACGATGTGTTTTTGGGAAAGATTAAAGAGTACGTGGGAGAAGATGGTTTGGTCAAACCAAAATGGGAAGCGTTTTAGGCGCTATCGAAAAAACGCTAAAAAGCGTTGACCCTGAAATCTCTTCGATTCTTGACAAGGCGCTCGACGGTAGGGAGATTTCTGAAAAGGAAGGCGCAAAGCTTTTCGGTGCGACTGGCCCAAACCTCACGCTTTTGATGATGGTAGCCGACTACTTAAGGCAAACCACCGTTGGCGAGTACGCTACATACGTCGTAAACAGAAACATCAATTTCACGAACGTTTGTGTGAAAAGGTGTGGCTTTTGCGCGTTTAGCAGAGACCACAGGACTGAAGAAGGCTACTTTCTTCCAATTCACGAGGTTGTGAGAAGGGCGAAAGAAGCTCGCGCTTACGGCGCGACAGAGGTTTGCATTCAAGCGGGCCTTGCACCAGGAATTAGCGGAGAGTTTTATACTGAGCTTGTGCGCTCTATCAAAAAAGAGGTCCCAGAGCTACACATTCACGCTTTCTCTCCTGAAGAAGTGAAGTACGGCGCAAAAAGGCTTGGAATAAGCTACAAGGAGTTTCTTCTAATGCTAAAAGAAGCGGGGATCGGAAGCCTTCCAGGAACCTCTGCGGAAATCCTTGAGCAGAGCGTTCGCGACTTGATTTCGCCAGGAAGAATCAAAGTGGAAGAGTGGGTGGAAATCATCAAAACCGCACACAAAATCGGAATTCCCACTACCTCTACGATAATGTACGGTCACGTGGAAACAGACGAACAAAGGGCGCGCCATATCGCGCTGATTCGCGAAATTCAAAAGCAAACGCACGGGTTTACCGAGTTCGTTCCGCTGAGCTTTGTTCACTGGGAAGCGCCGATGTACACAAAAAGGCTGATTCAAGCGCAGTTCAGGCTTCCCACAGGCGCCGATGTTTTGAGAATGTACGCGGTCTCACGCGTTATGCTCAACCGATATATACCAAACATACAGGTGTCTTGGGTAAAGGAAGGCACAAGGTTCAGCCAAGTTGGCTTGCTTTCTGGAGCAAACGACATGGGCGGAACGCTCATGAACGAGTCGATCTCTACCGCAGCGGGTGCGACAAACGGTCAGCTTGTTCGACCAAGAGATTTTGTAAGAATGGCGCGAGACATCGGTAGAATTCCCGCAGAAAGGTCAACGCTTTACCAAATACTACGAGTCCACGAAGAAGGAGAACCGAATCACCCGCTAGACTCTGTGGTCGACCCAGATGAGGTTTTTGGGTCTTACCAAAAACTTCTTAGAACAAGCGAGTTCAGGTTTGTTGAGCTCACAAAGGGGTCAAACTTTGCCTAGTTTGGGCGGTGTGTGCGCGCTAGTTGGTGAAAATTTGGAGCCACTTTTTGAGTGCGAAATCGTGTGGAAGGGTGACAAAATCGTTTCAATAGAGGGAAAAAAAGAGGGCAAGTTTGAAGGTCGTGTGGTACTTCCGAGTTTTGTGAACGCGCACACGCACATCGGCGACTCGATCGCAAAAGAGGCGTACGTAGGTTTGACGCTTGAGCAAACGGTAGACCCTCACACAGGTTTAAAGACCAAAATCTTACAAAGTAGCACGAAAAAAGAGCTCGTTAGTGCGATGCGCAAAGCGCTCAAGCAGTGCGTCGCACTCGGTGTGACGCACTTGCTCGACTTTAGAGAAGGGGGAGTTGAAGGCTTGAAGCTTGCGAAAGCTGCGTGTGAAGGTATAGGTGTGCAGCTTGCGCTTTTCGGCAGGCTTTCCAAACCGCCTTTAAAACAAAGGGTTTTGTCGAACGAGCGCTTTAGTGAAGCGGAGCTCGAAGAGCTTCACAAAGTTTGCGAAGCCGCTCATGGAATAGGAGTGAGCGGCGCAAACGAATACAGCGACAGGATGCTCGAACAAATAAGAGAAGTCGCGAAAGCTCACGGCAAGCTTGTCGCGGTGCACTGCCTTGAGTCGAAGAACACGAGAAACAGGCTAAAACAAGTTTTCGGAAAAGACGAGTTTCAAAGGTGCTTCACATTCTTAAAACCCGACATTTTTGTGCACATGACTTGCGCAACACGAAAAGAGCTTGCTCTTGCAAGCAAAACCGCAACTCTTGTGTGCTGTCCTCGCTCCAACGCGGCGCTGGCAAACGGCTTTCCGCCTCTACGAGAAGTGTTAAAGCATAAGGGAGCGCTCGGAACGGACAACGTGATGGTGAATTCGGTTGACATGTTTAGAGAAATGGAGTTTGCGTACAAGATTTTGGTGGGGCTTACGAAAAAACCCTTTGACGACGTAAAAAGCGTTCTGAAAGCGGCCACGCTAAACGCAAGACCACTTCTACGCTTAAAGCCTCTTTGCGTGGATGGCGACGCAAACTTCGTGCTTTTGAATTTGAAAAAGCTTAAACCCTTTTGGAATTTGCACGCCGTCATCGTAAACAGGGCACAAGAGGAAAACGTGGAAATGGTGGTAAAACAAGGCTTGGTGGTCAAAACCCTTATAAGACAAGACGCGTTAACCGCTTAATAATGAAGTTTTTCGTTCTCACTTTGCTGCTCATGGCTTCACTTGTGAGCGTCGTAGCCGCCTTGAACACAAGCTACGTGAGCTACTCGATCAACGTTAGCGCACGAAACTACAGCTCATCGCTTGTGTTCAACGAAAGCGTTTCGCCCACCTCAAACACCTCTTTGTTAAGCCTTGTTTTGCTTTCATCGAGCTGGAAGCTAGAGTACACAACAAGCGTGAACTCAACACAGGTGTTTCCTTACGTTCCTAGCATACAAAATAAAAGCGTTTCTTACACAAGCGCAAATTACTCGTTGAACTTCACGCTCGTAAAGAAGGGCGTGACCAACATCGAGTTTGGCGGAAAAGCTTACAAAGGAACGGTTTACAGCTTTAGCGGCATCTTCTCTTCGCACGAATATAAGTACTCACTCAGCGGTAACATCAGCGCGTTTCCGTCAAGCCTTGTTTACTCGTTCTATTTAAGCCTAAATCAGACGATTAAGCTAAGCGGAACGCTTGTTTCGACCAACCTTCCGCTTGATCAGGACACGCAGCAACCGCTCACAATGGTGGTGGTCGCAGGCGTTGGTGTTGCAACGACGCTCGCTTTGGGAGTTGGACTACCGCTTCGAAAAAGGCGTGCTAGCACGCGTAAAACTCCAAAGAGCCACTGGGTAGACTAGCGTGTCAAGCGTTGTGCTTTTTGAGCGCGCGCTAAAGCGCTACAGCACAAAAACCATTGGTCCAATCGATTTAATTGTAGAAAGGGGAGAAGTGATGGGGTTAATCGGACCAAACGGCTCTGGCAAAACCACGACGATCAGGCTTATGCTAGGACTTATCAAGCCAAGCGCTGGTCGCGTTTTGCTAAACGGCTTTTCCCCTTTTTCAAAAAGAGTTGAAGCGCTAAGAGGTGTTGGCTACTCGCCAGAGCTACCCAACCTTCCCACTTTTTTCACACCGCGCGAGCTACTAATGCTTATAGCACGCGAAATCGGTTTGAGCGCGCAAAACCACGAGGTGGAAGATGCGCTTGAAAGGGTCGGGTTACTCGAATACTCAGACACAAAGATTTCAAAGCTTAGCAAGGGCATGGTGCAGAGGTTGAGCGTCGCGCAGGCGCTACTCGGAAACCCTCACACCCTCGTTCTTGACGAACCACTGATAGGCGTCGATCCGATAGGCGCCGACCACTTAAGGGCGCTTATCAGCGATTTCGCTTCAAAAGGAGGAACGGTGGTGCTTTCTTCGCACCAGCTTTCTGAGGTGGAAAGCGTGTGCACATCCGTCACCGCTTTTAGAAAGGGTCGTGTTCTGTTTAGCGGAAAAGTGAGCGAACTTGTGAAAAGCTTTTTGGGAGTGCGCACGATAAAAGTCGACGCGCTTGGCGTGAACAAATCGATTCTCGAAAGAGTGAGCGCGCTTGAGGGCGTGTTACACATCGAGGAGGACAAAAGCTCTTTACGCATTCGCGTTCAAGCGGACAGAGACGTTCGAGCGAAAATCGCAAGACTACTAATCGAAGAAGGTTGTGAGCTAAGAGAGATACGCTACTTGGACAATGCGCTTGACGAGCTTTACCGAAGAGCGGTTTTGGGTGAGAGTGGGCTTGAGAGTTAGGCGCGCTACGGTGTTTCTCGCTTACGAATTCAGAAGGGCGATTGCGCGCCGCAAGGTTGTTGCGCTCGTGGTTTTCACGTTGCTTCTTGACACGGTTCCGTACTACGCGCTTGTGAGCAACGCCCCAAACCTCATTCCAGTGGAGTTTCACCCTTATGTTTGGGTGATCGGGGTGTACGCTCCTCAACCGATTTTCTTACAGTTTATAGCGATACTCATAGCCGCGGGCGCAATGTCCGAAGAGTACGAACAGGGAACGGCTGAGCTTTTGCTCTCAAAACCCGTGAGCAAAGCGGAGTACTTCTTAGGTAAGTATCTAGGGGGCTATGCGCTTCTTCTTACACTCATTTTTTTGAATTCGGGCTTCACTCTTCTTTCTGCTTATTCGAGCTTTGGCGTTCAGCGCGGGCTACTCGCCTTGCCTTATTTCCTGCTTGGTGAGTGTGTTTCCTCAGTTGTTTTCTTCTCTTTGGCTTTTATGGTTGGAGAGCTCGTAAGAAGGCCAAGCCTTTCTTACATAATCAGCTCTGCGGTGTTCTTTACGAGCGAAATCCTTGCGGTTTACTTCGGTCTGATTGGCTCGGTCACAGGAAACGCGCTTTACCAAAAGCTACAAAAGCTTTTGCCCACCTCACCAGTAAACAGCTTACCGCTACAACTTGGCGTAGCGAAGCTTCCAAGTGGTGTTCAGGAGCTACTTTCGTTCGTTGGCCCTTCTCAGCCTATCGAAAGCTCGATTTTCACAAGCGTTATTCTGATACTCTTGTACGCGCTCCTTTCCGTTTTTTCTTCGTACGCTTACTTTAGGTACACCGACGTGTCAAAACGGGTGAGCTGAGCACCAAAACTAATGAAAACTCAAGGGAATCTGCGAAGTTTTAAAGTCTAAGGATAGTTGTAAAAGCGTACAACATTTATAAAGCTTCCAAAACCTCGCCCTTGAGAGGTGGGATTCCAAAAGAATAAAAATACAAGAAGAATCGGTAATGCGTGTGGGAACTTGCCGCTAGCAAGCATACTCTTCAAAAACCACCTAGAAGTAACATTCAAACTGTACAACACACCCAGAAAAAGAAACAAAGCCATGATAGAAATGAGCTTCGGCAACTCGCTATATACTTTAGAAGGGTTCCAAGCTTTGCAGGTTGATAACAGGTTGTGACAAGGCTTTATCAAGCATGGAAGAGGTTTTTGAAGAACTTTCTAATAAACCCAATCAGCTCTACCTTTCTTTGATGTACCAACTTAACTGTTTCGGATGGGTGTTTTCCTTGTCTCAGAATTTCTGCACTGGTTGTACACCCTGACCTCAATCTCTTTGTCTATGCACACTTTACATTAGTTTCAGTAACTTATGCGGAAACCGTTCTAAAGCTGAAACGGGAAAACGACCACACAGACCAACCTCCTTCTA
>NEXD01000011.1 GCA_003019595.1 Candidatus Marsarchaeota G1 archaeon BE_D | reverse complement strand
AAGCACCGTGAAAGCCACAGGCAGGCGAGCTTTGAAGAGCTCGTTCACACAAAGCCACAAAAAATGCGGTCGCCGGGATTTGAACCCGGGATCAGCAGCTTGGAGGGCTGCTGTCCTAGACCAGACTAGACGACGACCGCTTAAGAATGATTTAATTAAAGGATTTATAAATTTTCCAAATTGCACACTCCAAAATTTTTGGACGTCTCTTTATTGTTGTCATAAAAGATCAATAGGCTAACTTTACTTATATATTACTAGACTTCGAACTATAAACTAATAATAATCTGAATTCGTAAACACTATTTGCTTAGTGTCCTTCTAAAACGAATCGATAATGTTATAATATACCATATCATTAAACTAAATGGTCTATATATGGAAAAGCTGACAACTTCTGAAATATCAACGGAGTTAAGGATTCCTATTTCGGCTTCGCCGCTACCGCCTCTAATTGAAGAGGTGATAAGATATCCGCTTCTGGAACCATTTGTTTATGTAGTCATAGCGCGCGATGTCACAACGGGTGGGTATATGTACCTTGTAGACGAACTCAGATTAAATGAAGAAGAAATAGGAATATACAACACTCTTATGGACACGTTACAATTTGAGCTTAAAGTTCCAAGAAGCGAAGTAGACCCTAAGGCGTATTTTGAAACGAGCGCAAAGGCGATAATCGACAAATACAGGATAAGTATGGGCAGAATGAAAAATGTGGCTTGGTCCAAAATCCTTTACTATGTAGAAAGGGACATGGTTGGTTTTGGTCCTTTAGATCCTTTAATGCGCGATCCAGCTATAGAAGACATTAGTGTAAACGGTGTGGGCAAACCTGTTTACGTATTCCACTCAAAATTTGAAAGTATGCCCACAAACATAGTGTTTGAAAGAGAACAGGATCTTAACGATCTAATAGTAAGGCTTGTGCACATCTCAGGAAAGCACATTAGCACCGCTTTCCCGCTTGTCGACGCCACACTACCGGGCAGGCACAGGCTTATGGCCACTTACATGAAAGAAGTCACACCGTCTGGTAGCACCCTTACGATTAGGAAATTCAGATCAGATCCTGTAACCATCGTGGACATGTTGAATTACGGAACGCTCAATTCTGAAATCGCGGCGTATCTATGGTTCATGATGGAAAACAGGTTAAGCGCAATAGTTGTAGGTGCAACAGCGGCTGGTAAGACGACTCTTTTAAACGCATTAGTGAGCATGATAAGACCTGGTTCAAAAATTGTGACTATAGAAGAAGTGCAAGAGTTAAACTTGGCGGTTGAAAACTGGGTACCTATGATTTCGCGTCCAAGCTATGGCCTTTCTACTGAAAAAATAGGCGAAGTGTCGCTTTTTGACTTGGTAAAAGCCTCGTTAAGAATGCGACCAGACGTGCTTGTCGTGGGTGAGGTTAGAGGTGAGGAAGCGTATGTACTATTTCAGGCAATATCAACGGGTCACGGAGGTCTTTGCACAATTCACGCAGAAGATGTGCGCTCAGCGTTAAAAAGGTTGACCTCTAAACCGATGGACGTTGCCCCCTCTTACATTCCATTTTTGGATTTGGCGGTAGTAGTAAGAAGAGTGGTTTTGCCTGGTGGTGATAAACTACGGTTTGGTCGTAGAATAATTTCAGTGGACGAAATAATTGATGTTGATAATCAAGTCAAAGTGTTTGAATGGAACGCTGCAAAGGACGTTTTTGAATCGCATCTAGAAGAAAGCGTAAAACTAAAGAAAATAGCCGAATTTAAGGGTGTAACTGTAAAGGATCTACTTCAAGAAATAGAAAGAAGAAAAGTTGTGCTCAACTGGTTAAGACAGATGAATATAAGACATTACACAGACCTTCAGAAAGTCTTTGTAGACTACTATTACAAACCTGTTGAAACGTATCAAAGGGCTATAGAAAGGGTTACAAAAACTTAGTGAGTCTGGATGCTTTCGAATAGACTTATTGAAATAGGTAGCAGGCCAGATGGCACCCCCATAACACTTCCTTTTTCAGAGATAAATTCTGGCGAACCGAAAGTGTTTATTGCTGTCAATTCGTCTAAAAATGGAATTTCAGCAAACTTATGCGTTTGGCTTCTTCTTGAAAAATTAAGCAAAATGGAGATGAAGGGTTCTATAAAGGTTCTTCATACAGTTTGTCCAGAATTTCATTTTAATCAGTCAGTAGTTTTAATGGAAAGACTTTATCGAAAAATTGCAAAAAGAATCTCAGAAATAGCTGATGATTGTGAGGTTCTGATCCAGCTTTGCTGTGAACAAAATTCGATACCTTTTATTCTTTTGCCACAAAGTCGCGCAAACACAAAACGCCAACTTTTGCATATAGTTGATTCGATAGGTTTGGGCGTTGTTGACACTTGTACGTCCCAAGATACACAAAAAGATGTTTTTGTAGACTATGCTTTAACAAATAAAAAAATGTGTTTCGACTTAAAATTAAGTGGTGGATCAGAATGGACAAGCGTAATGAGCGGTTTCGCCACACTAAATAATGTGTTAGTTGAACTTGGAATTATCGATTCGAGATTTAAGGAAATCCTACCAACGACAAAAAGGTTTGATCAATTTTCTTGTTTAAAAAAGGTGAATTCTGAATTTTCTGGTCTGCTTGAATTAAGAGTTAGGGTAGGCGATAGGATTGTTCCTAATCAAACGCTAGCAGTGATTCACAACTACTTCGGAAACAATATAGGAACTGTAAAGTCGTCAGAAGACGCGCTTGTTCTTTCAACAACGTCGAGTGGTATAATTTTACATGACGATAAGATATTTGAATTAGCCGTAAGCCACACTAGTATTACTTAATTCTTTGACGGAAATATATTTATGTATCTTTGACATGAGTGGTATATAATGGTATTAGGCTTAAAAAGAAAACCTAAGCAAGAAAAACAAGAGACTCAAACCGAAGACGTTGTGAAACCCACTTTTGGTGAGAGCGTAGCGGTTTTGGCTTATCGCTATTTTGGAAAATTCGCAAAGTCTTTACACAAAGGCATGCCAGAAATTGCGACTGACATTTTAAAGAGCGGAATGAACTACTCTCCTGAAGTTTATCTTTCACTTGTTCTTATGATTACAGTTTTGACAATACCTATCGCCGCTTTGCTTTTAGTTGCGGCGATTGTGTTTAAACTTTTGCCTTTGGCCATCTTTTCCGTTTTGCCAGCGTTAGTTTTTGGAATGGGCTTAAGCTATCCTCGCTTAATGGCAAGTAGCAGAGCATCATCATTGGATGATGAACTTCCATTTATGATCGGTTACGTCACGGTGCTTGCAAGTGGTGGCGTATCTCCCATAATGACTCTTAAGAGATTAAGCAAAGTTGACCTTTACCCGAAGTCCGCGATGGAAGCAAGAAGAATCCTTATGCAAATAGACGTGTTCTCAAATGATCCAATTAGCGCGCTTGAATTCGCATCCCGTTATAACCCAAACAGGGTTTTTGCGGACTTTTTTGGCGGATACACGAGTGTTCTAAAGACTGGCGGTGATGTCATCGATTACATGCAAAACAAACTCAGAGACGTTTTCGCGTATAGGGCACTCAAAGTAAAGAGCGCTGCGGATACTATAGGCACCTTTGCCGAATCATACATTTCGATTGCGGTGATTCTTGGAATTGGTCTTTTTGTTCTTTTCGCTGTTCAAGCTATTTTGGGCTCAGCAAGCGGTGCTGGAGGAGGTTCGGCAGGAATTCAAAGAATAATTCTCCTTACAACTGTGTTTAACCCACTAGTTTCCGCGCTGTTTATATACATAACACACAGCATTCAGCCTAAGGAGCCCACAAGGAACTTACGTCCCTACTACTTTTTTGCTGGAGGTTTGGCATTGATACCAGTAGCACTACTTTTACCTTTGCACATTTCTTTCGTTTACAAACTCGCTGCAGGACTTACCGCTTCTACACTACCCGCTTCGGTGGTAAGCATAAGAGAAGCGCGTAGAAAAAGCTCGGTGGAAAGAATGATTCCTAGCTTTGTCAGAGACATAGCAGAAGTCAGAAAAACTGGGCTTGCACCAGAAAAGTGTATTGAACAAGTTTCTACAAGAAATTATGGGGGACTATCACCTATTGTCCAATCAATGGCTTCTCAACTAAGTTGGGGAGTGCCTTTAAGACAAGTGCTTTCGACCGTAAGGACAAAAACAAAGAGTTGGCTCACACAAACCGTTCTTTTCCTACTTTCTGAAGTGGTGGAAGTTGGCGGTGGTACACCAGAAATGTTGGGCAATTTAGCCGATTTTGTCGAAAAAATAAGTCAAATTGAAAGAGAAAAAAGAAGTCAACTAAGACCTTATGTTTTCATACCGTATTTTGGAGCTGTTATGATCGTTATAACCACTGTGCTTATGGTTTACTTTTTGACTTCACCAATTGTGACAGGCGGCGGCTTTAACCCTTTTGCCTCGAATTTGGGCAATCCCGCGTCTATTACTGTACCAATGCTTGCAGGCGCGGTTTTCACGAGCTGGATAATGGGGTTTGTTTCAGGAAAGATGGGCGAAGGAAGTGTGGAAGCTGGTTTTAAACACGCGGCAATACTTGCTGCAGTAAGTGGAATCGTTATGTTTCTTGCAACGGTTTTCTTCCATATACCAGGGGTATAGCGTTCGGGGTAGAAAACCATCACTTTAGATCGTTGGGTTAAAACGACTTGCACTTTTTGTCTTATCGCAAGCGGAAAAATGCAAGCGTATGAGGTCTTTAGGGACAACGTGTCTATGGCGTTTTTGGATAGCAAACCCCTTTTTTATGGGCATACTTTGCTTATACCCTTAGCGCACTATGAAACGTTGTGTGATTTACCTAATGAGCTTGTTCAACCCATTTTCGCCAACGCTAAGAAGCTCGCATTGGCTGTAAAAGTCGCGATGAGTTCTGATGGTATTTTGGTGTTGATAAACAACAAAGTGAGTCAAAGCGTTCCGCACTTACACATACACATAATTCCACGAAGGTTCAAAGACGGATTAAGAGGTTTTCTCTGGCCTAGAAAAGAATACAAAACAAGAGATGAGGTGTTGTCGGTACAAAAAGCTATCCGGGAGGCGTTTGAGAAATTGGGTTTGTGGTAGCAGGCGCCGTGGATGTTTGTTCCTTTTGAGGACTAAATTTTATAAGCTCTTTTTCCAGCGCACTAATTTTGCTTTCAAGCTCGGTAAGTTTTGCCCCCACATTCTCCACGCTACTACGCACTCGTTGCAATTCCTCTGAAAAACTCTGAAGCTCTGTTTTTCTTGCATTTAGCTCCTTGTTTTCTGGAGGAATTCTTTTGGAAAGAAAGTCGAGTAAAGGCAGGCGAATTTGAAGTAAATCCCTTGTTTCTTCAATAACTCTCTTTCGAAGATCATCGTACTTTTGCCTTTCTTTTTTTAATTCTTCCGAGTACTTTTTTATGAGTTCTAGAAATGCTGGCAATAATGTTTGTAACACCTCGCTAGAAAGCTTACCAGCCTTGACTTGATTAAGTATATCATAAATCAAATCAGGATTAAGTTTTTCTAGTATATCGGTTATGCGTTTATCTATCGATTCTTTCTCGCTATCTAAGCTTTTAGGCAAGCTTGTGTCCACTTTAAGAGTTTCGATAAGCACACTATAGGTGTCTTCTCGTCCGCTTACGCGTGAAAGTATTCTACGTATGGACACACTTATTATAAAGAACAAACAAATATGAACCTTTTCGTAGGCATCACCAATTCGTTTATATTTGTTTTAGTACTACTTTTACACGAAGAAAAATGAATCGGAAAATGGAAGAATACACTAGACAAAAACTATGGCGTGACAAGGAAGAAAGTTGGAAGGAAGTGCTACCTGGTGTAAAAAGGAGAATTTTGGCGCATTCTTTAAGCGGGATGGCAGTGCTTTACAGAATAGCCCCAAACACAGTTTTTCCGTTGCACTCTCATCCACACGCCCAATACGGATTTGTTCTAGAAGGCGAAGGTGTGTTTAAGGTAGGAAATTCCATATGGAAATTAGCAAAGGGCGATTCTTACTTTATACCACCCGGCGTGCCACATGAATTGACCACTAAAGGTGACAAAGAAAGCGTTATAATAGATTTCTTTACTCCTGAACGAGAGGACATGCTGAACGAAGCGCTACAGGCCGACGAGTATTAAAATTCTAAGAAGAATTTTTTAATTTTGTCCATAGCCTCAATTATAGTTTCTTCAGAAGATGCATAGGAAAGCCTTAAATGGCCTTCGCCTGCGCTACCAAAACTACTACCAGGAAGTGTTGCCACACCAGCTTTCTCAAGGATTTTGTGGGCAAGCTCAAAAGATTTTATACGCGTTTTGTAACGTGGAAAAACATAAAAAGCCCCATCTGGCATCGTCGCCGAGAATTGTCGTATTTCTTCTATTTTTTCCATCATAAGCTTTCTTCTTTTTCTTAGTTCGTCTCTGAAAATCTGAATGAATTTGTCCCCATGGTCGAGGGCATAAGCCGAAGCATGCTGTATAAAAGGTGGAAAGCAAGTCAAAGTGTTTTCAAGGAGCTTGTTTACGAGATTGATTATTCTTTCGTTTGCGATTATATAACCCGCCCTCCAACCAGTCATTGCATAGCTCTTTGACAAACTGAATAAAGAAATCACGAACATTGGCTCTTTTTCAAGAGAACCAATGGAAAAATGCTGGGTGTCATACACCAAATCTTCATAAGCTTCGTCGCTAATTATGTAAATTCCGTTTTCACTACAAATCTCGTATAGTTGCTCAAGCTCTCTTTTTGTGTACACTTTTCCTGTGGGATTTGACGGGGAATTGACGACTATCGCTTTGGTGCGTTGTGTAATTTTGGATTTGATTTCGTCCAAATCGAGCGAAAAATCTTCTTTAAGGTTGTAATACACAGGAGTCGCCCCAGAAAGAATCGCTGGTTCAGAATAAAAATACCCGGGATTAGGCAAAAGAATTTCGTAATGCGCCTGATGAACCGCCATCATGGCGGCATAAACCGCAAGTTTAGTGGTTATAAAAATCGTGTTTTTGATTTCGGCGTTGATTCCGTTTTTGCGTTTTACCTTTCTTACAATGGCTTCTCTCACTTCAAACGTACCATATGAAGACGTGTAGTGAACGTCACCAGATAACATTGCACGATACGCTTCTTCTACTATTTCTTTTGGCGTGTTAAAGGAAGGTTCCCCTATGGCGAGCGAGAGCACCCTTTCGCCTTTTGCTTGTTTGTTCAAAACCAAATTCACAAGTTCAAGGGTTGGCGAGCCTTCAATTTTGTCTAAAAACATGATTTATGAATACTGGTACATGGGTATATTTTTATTGATTTGGTATAGTGACTAGATTTTGCCTTTGTTCCCATGCAAAAGCGAATTAACAGGCTTAGATTTGATGTATATAATGTCACGCGAGCTTGGAAGCTTTATTCCTGAGAGTTTGCTTCAGATTTTGGGATCAACATCGACTCGCAAACCTTTGGTAATTGAATTGTTGTTGGTAGATATGAACGGTTATCCTCACGTTTGCTTGCTATCACCCTATCAAATTGTGGCTTTAAACACAAAAGATGTGTATTTTTGTGTGTATAAAGGTACCAAAACCGAGAAAAGTTTGGTTTTTCATAGTAGGTACGCTAAGAGGCCTAGAGTCAAATGTGCTTTCGTCGTTTTTGAGAATGGGGGAGCTTATTATATAAAAGGAGAAGCAAAGCCTTTGCATAGAGTGGTTGATGTTAAAAAATTTCCTTCAAGCTCGGTGTTCTATTTTAAGACAAAAAAAGTGTTGTTTGATTTTTCCGACAAATCTCCAATTGTAAGAATACCTGTGTTCGATGAAAAGCTGGTCAAAAAAGTTTACAAAAAAGTTTACGAATCGTTGCTTTTTATAGCTAACAACCTTAAAAAACGATAACACGCAACGACTCAAATAACTCGATGCCCCCGGTGGGATTCGAACCCACGACAACCCGGTCTTCAGCCGGGTGCTCTCCCACTGAGCTACAGGGGCAGTACAAACTATTAGAAGGCTATCTGTTTGCTATTTATTAAATGAACGCTCTGCTAAATATTTTTTGCGACCAACACATTTTGAAGTGGTTTGCGCACAAACGAGGCATTTTAAACATGATGTTTTAGCGCTTAAAATCGCTTAACGCTTATTTTTGTGCGTCTAAAATTTCAAAACCAAAAATCGTGTGTCTGAAATTTGCTTAGAAAAGTATATATTGGCTTAAATAGAAAAAATAAAGGGCTCGTCGTCTAGTCTGGTTAGGACGCCACCCTCACACGGTGGAGGTCCCCGGTTCAAATCCGGGCGAGCCCACTTTGTAAAATCCAAATCACGTCAAAATCGCTTAATCAAATTTGTTTTGGAAATCGCACGCATTTGATTTGTTTTTAGAAAAGGGTAACGCTTGAAAATTGCGCTAAACTAGCTTTTACTTTGAAACTGCCTCCAACCGCGCGCTTTGATGACACGCGTCTTTTTTCCTTTCAACAAAATTTTACCACTTCCTTCTTTGACTCTACCTATTATTATTCTATCTCTACCTATCTTATTAAGAGCCCTTTTGAGCCTCTTATCGTCTTTTTCGTCATACGTAAAAACCAACGCGTATTCTTCGCCCCCGTATAAAACCAAATTCTCAACGAGCTTTTTGTCAAGAGTGTAGAGCAAAGGGTGCGTGGGCAATCGTTCTATTACCGCATCAAGTTGAGAACCAATGAGGTTTTTTATTGATATTGCGAGGCTGTCGCTAGAATCTGTACACGAATGAATAAAGCCAAGTTTTCCTAACACAACGCCGTAATCAACTTCTGGAAGAGGTCTTAAAAAATCGTGTAGGCTTCTTTTTTGAAGTTTTTCGTTTGTGATATCAATTTCTTTCAGTAATATTTTTAGTCCTAATGGCTCTAATCCAAATTCGCGTGACACGGCTATTAAGTCACCAGGTTTTGAGCCAGTCCTTCCGTAGTACTTTCCGCTAATTTCCCCTAATAAATTCACAGAAACACTTATCAAGGGATTTTCGCTCAAGTCTCCGCCGACCAAAACTGCCCCTATGTGTGAAAGAGCTTGCTTTATCCCATAAAAAAGTGATTTTAATTCTTTAAATAGTAGTGTACGTGGCGCACAAACCGAAATGGTCGAATACAAGGGTTTTGCGCCAACCGTTGCAAGATCACTCGCGCAAGCACAAACGGCCTTCCATCCCAAATCTTCTAACGACACACCATTTAGCATCTTTGTCACCACTAGAGTGTCCGTTTTGAACGCGTATTTTCCCTTTAGTCGTATCACTGCCGCGTCGTGTCCATTTCCTAGCAAAACGTTTGAGCCATGTGATGGTATGTTCTTTATCAACCACTGCACTATTTTTTCTTCCCCAATCTTTTCGAGCGTTTGCATGCGTTAAGCAATGGCTTTTCTAAAATTAAGTTTTTGAAAAGTAAAAACTTTTTAGGTCTACCAAAAATTTCGCTTACTTCATTTTAGCCAATTTTTTTAAGAGTAGAAATCTTTTTATGGAAAGTACGTTTAGGTTTTATAATGCCCAAAAAGAGTTTAGAGGAGCAAAGCTACTTTAATCCGCAGTTCAGAAGAAAGTTTGTCGACAAATTTGTCGCTCTATACCTTAATAACTCAATAAAAGTGAAGATTGGCGTATGGGACAACGTTCAAAAGGAGTTTTCAAGTTGGAAAGTTGACGAAAGATTCGCAAATCTTCATTCTTTGGTTTACCAATACGCAGACGTCAATCCCGTTCCTGAAAGCGTGAAAAAAGAAGTGGAACAGCAACTTTATTCTCTTATCATGATATTAAAGCATGAAGGAAGAATTTTGAATGGTGAATTATTGGAGCTTGACCCAATCCGAGACCAAGTTTTGGAAGACACTCGAAAAAAGGTGGAGCGCATCGAAAAATCATTGGACGAACTAAAGACCACTTTGGATGAGTTGCTCAAACAAAATGACGCCAATAAAAAGCTCGTAAATAAGATGCAAAGAAGCTTTAGCTTGCTCGAGCAAAGAGTTGATGAATTAGAACAAAAAAGAAAAGCAAGAAAAAAATGATAATTCTAAATTGCTTCTACTATTTCCATGGTAAGCTTTGTTTTCTTTAGATTTCCCACAACTTCTTTTAGCGTTTCCAAGTGCTGTTGTAGCTCTTCTTTTCCGTGTTGAACCGAAATTGTCCACTGTTCGTCAGGTCCTGTGCCACAAGGTATTACTCCTCTGTTCAGCATTGAAATATAGTAAGTCCACCATGCACCCACATTCGTGTTCAAAAAGTCTCGCCAGTTTTTCACGCTCCTTATGCCAAACGACACTGCACCGCTAAGACCCATCCAGTTGACCACAGCTGGTATTCGTGAATCATTAAGAATGTCCGAATATCCCTTTCCCAGCTCATCCCCAAGCTTTTCAAGGTAAGAGTAAGCCTCTTGCGTGAGTATTTTTGATAAAGTTATAAGTCCCGCCTTGACGGACAAGGGATTCGAGTTGAACGTACCGGCATGAGCGAGTTTGCCGGGCACAATATTTTCCATAATTTCTCTTTTTCCTCCAATAACTGAGAGAGGATGTCCTCCCGCTATCGCTTTACCCAAAACCATAAGATCTGGTTTAACGTTAAACTTACCAGCAGCCCCTCGGTAAAACTTTCCTGAAGTTTTTACTTCGTCAAATATTAGAACGCAACCCTCTTCATCACAAAGTTTTCTTAGTCCCTCCAAGAAACCGTGTTCAGGAAGTACAAATCCCATGTTCATCGGTATAGGCTCTAAGATCACTGCGGCGACTTTCCCTGAATTTTTTCTTAAAATATTTTCAGTAGATTGTAAGTCATTAAAAGGAGCAACAAGAGTGTTAGAAACTACACTTTCTGGTACACCCTTCGACGCAGGCACTTGGTTAGGTAGTTTTTGGTCTCCAGCTTTATCCAAAGTGGGTTTCACACTCACAAGAACTGAATCGTGTGAGCCGTGATAGCACCCTTCAAACTTAAGAATTTTCTCACGTGAAGTGAAAGCGCGTGCTATTCTTATTGCGTGCATCGTAGCTTCTAAACCAGTGGTTGAAAAGCGAACCATATCAAGCCCAAATCTTTCTGTTATTAGTTTCGCAAGTTTGAACGCCTCTTCGGTTTCAAAACCGTACAACGTGCCCTCCGCAAGCGCTTTGCTCATTTCTTCAACTAGCACGGGATGGGCGTGGCCAGTCACAAGCGCACCGAAGCCCATATTAAAATCTAAGTACGAATTGCCGTCGACGTCCCAAATCTTTGAGCCCTGCGCTCTTTTTACGAATAAAGGATAAGGGTCAATGAGTCTGTAATTACTGTGAACGCCATAAGGAACTAAAAGCTTATTGCTCTCGAATATCTCTCTTGACTTCCTCGTTCTTTGTTTGAAAACTTCAACTTCTTTTTCGTGAATTTCTTTGGTTTCCATAAAAAATATAAGATAAACACATATATATTTTGATCGACCCAGCATTTTTGGAAAAAAGCGTGTGTAATAAATTAATTATAAACAGTATTTTACAATCAACACTGTTCAACTCTGTGGTGAATGAAATGTGACGATCAAACTTAAAATGAGATCATCTGGCTACGATTAACAAAATGTTTAAATTTTTAAATCAACACAGTGAAACGTAATGAAAGTTGCGGTAATTGGCGGAGCGGGAATGGTCTCGAAGGCCACAGTTTTTGATCTTATGAACGCTGGCGTTGATACGCTAGTCGTCGATTTGAGAAAGCCTTCTTTTGATGTCAATTATATCAAAGGTGACTTAAATAACATCGACGAAGTTGCCAGTGCAATTCGCAACTGTGACTACGCGATTAACGCCGCTCAATATTATCTTAACCTAAATGCAATGCAAGCGTGTCTCAAGGCGGGTGTGAATTATATAGATTTAGGGGGGTTGTTCTGGATGACAAATCAGCAACTAAAACTGAACGAGCAATTCGAAAAAGCGGGTTTGCTCGCTTTAATTGGGATGGGAGCAGAGCCAGGCATTACGAATGTTGCTGCGGCATATTTACACAAAAAATTTGGCACGCCTGAAAAAATAAAAATAAGAAATGGCTGGAGAAGTCTTGGCAAAAACAAAATCAATTGGAGTCTCGATACACAGCTGGACGAAATGACGATGGAAGCCCCAGTTTTTGAAGACGGAAAATTTGTGTACAAGCCGCCTTTTTCATTAAGCGAAGAGTGTGAATTTAGTGCTCCAGTTGGAAAGATAAAGACGTACCTTACGATTCACAGTGAAATTGCCACCTTCCCCACTTCATTTAGCGGTGTTAAGTATGTAGACTGGATGGAGGGTGGTGATGGAATAGAAACGATGTATTCGCTGGCCCAGCTTGGGTTTGGTGATAAAGAGGAAGTGTTAGGAGTATCTCCACGAAGATACTTGTATGAGCTTTTAAAGAAAAAGGGTTTACTCGGTTACTCCACTACTGAAAAACCAGACGAGTGGGAAGCAGCGAAAGTTGTGTTCCATTTTTCAAATAAACAAGCGGAAATCGAGGTCGTCATCCCTCCAAATCCAGAACTCGGCGTTGATGCAACGCAATACGGTGCGGGTGTGCCACCAAGCGTTGCAGTTCAACTTGGGGTAAAGGGCAAAGGCGTTTTACCTCCCGAAAAAGTTGTGCCACCTGAGAGGTTTTTCGACGAACTTTCAAAAAGAGGGTTTAAAATAATATTAAGAGCGTTTTCTTATTGGGAAGACGTTACGAAAAAATCTTTATTTTGACTTCATGAAAAGCTTCTTTTGCCGCCTCTAAAACTTTCTGAGCATCCTCCTCGTTGTGTGCGGTGGAAATCACTATCCTTTCAAATGGGTCTGGGTGCATGTACACACCTCTTTTTAGCATCTCTTCATGAAACACGTAAAATGCGTCATCATCGACCGAAAGAGCTTCCCTATAGTTTCTTATTTTGTCTAGTGGCGTAAAGAACACTTGGAAAAGTGGTCCCACACCTTGCACGATTGCGCTCACACCTTCGTCTCTTGCTATTTCTTGAAGACCCTTTATCAGCATACCACCTATGTGATACAGTTTGGAATACGCATGTCCTTCGTTTTCTGTTAACACTTCAAGATTTGCAAGTGTGCCAGCCAAGCTCAATGGATTAGCGTTATACGTGCCGCCAAAACCTATTTTTCCAGGCGCAACGAGCTCCATAATGTCCTTTCTTCCAGTAATCGCCGCGATCGGAACACCACCTCCCAAGGCCTTTCCGAAGACCGCAAGATCTGCTTTCACACCAAAGAACTCCTGCGCACCACCCTTCGCTATTCTAAAACCCGTGATAACTTCATCAAAGATCAACATTGCTTCATATTTGTCGGCAAGTTCTCTAAGTTGTTTAAGATAATCTGGTTCAGGCATAATGACACCACTATTTGCCATTATGGGTTCGGTTATTATCGCGGCTATGTCATTTCTGTATCTTTTCATGATCTTTTCAAGAATGTGTGCGTTGTTCCATGGCGCGACAACCACCGTGTGCGAGATTTCATCAGGGATTCCTGGCTGGTAAGGAATTCTAAAAGGTGACACTTCTAATCCGACTTCAGCAGGTTCTACGCTAAACAACACATAATCATGCTGACCGTGATAAGCTCCTTCAAATTTTACAATCCTATCCTTGCCAGTCACAGCGCGTGCTATTCTTATTGCGTGCATCGTAGCTTCTGTCCCAGAATTACAAAAAAGCACCATATCCGCATTAGGGACCATCGAAACCACTTTTTTTGCCGTTTTCACTTCAAGTTCGGTGGGAGTGCCACAAAGCGTCATTTCTTCCAATTGGCGCCTTAAGGCTTCGATTATTCTTGGATGTCTGTGTCCGTTTATGAGAGCACCATAACCCATCAAAAGATCCACGTATTCGTTGTTGTCTACGTCAACTATTCTTGAACCAAACCCTCTCCTCATGTAAAGAGGGTGCGTCGAAAATCCTGCTATCCTTTGCAACGAAGAAACACCAGAGGGTATTACCTTTTTTGCCTCAGCATAAAGTTCGGCTGATTTTGTTGTTGTAAGCGTTCTTGCAAGGTTCATAATTATCACCAAATCACAACAGTATATACAATTATTGCATACTCTAGTATATAAACGTATCCAAAATACAAATTAATCCATTTTAATAAGATTACTTCATAGAAATTAATCTTGTGGTTTTGGATCAGTTTTTGAGCCTTTCGATTTGGGCTTCTTTTGCCTTCTTGCTATAACTCTTAACTTACACAAGACGAAGTATCCTTCTTTTATGTCGAAAATCTCTCTAACTTCGTCAGGTATGGTGATTCTTCCACCTTGTATAACCTCAGCAATGAAGGGAATTTCTTCAGGAAGTTCAGACACCTAGAGCACCAAATTAATCCTTATAATCGGTGGTATATAACACTGTTTGATGATTTTGCAAAGATGAAGAGAATGTCTGTGCTTTTTGTTTATTCAACGCCAAGATTTCATCAATTCGCTAAGGTTTTAACCGATGTGTATTTAGTAGTAATACCAAGTTTCTAAACATAGACTCTTACTTCTTTCTTAGACGCTTTTTCATTAAAGCTAAGCCATGATTCTCTTTTTCCTTTAATAAGTATAGGAGGTTTCTGCATTGCAAGTAAGCCTATAAACTCTTCTCTAAGCTTTTTAGGTAAAAGTTCGGGAGTTAAAACGCCGGGTTCAACGGACATCTTGGTGATTAGCAATGCGAGTAAAGAGGCGCTAACTCCGACGACATAAGAATCGTCTGTGGCAACTGGATAATAAGTTATTACGTCTTTAATAGAAGGATCAATCGCCCAAAGTGTGATCTGAAGTCGTTCATCGTTTTTCAAACCTTCTACTTCAACAACACTGCAACCGGTTGAATCTGTGATTATTCCCTGTTCTATTTTCTTGATCAGTTCTTTTGCGCTAGGAGGTTTTGGTAGAAGTTTTGCCACAATTTTTTGTGGCGTGATTCTTGAGCCGCCCAGTTCAATAGGCTTGTTGTTAAGAAGACCCAATTCGTAAAGAGCCTTAATTTGGTCAATTCCACCCATTTTGAAGTCGCAGTATTTAAGTCCGCGCGCGCCAAGAGTTTTGGATAGCATGTATGGTTCTTCGTGTTCATGGTACCAGACTTTGCGCTTTCCGATGTTTTCAACTGGAAAAATGTAATCTTCTTCTCCGCTAAAAGGCGGAACTTTGATCAGTTTGCCGTCCTTAAAAACAGTTGGTGGTAAAGACGAGTCTTCGATAAGAGTTAAAGGGGACCAGGTCATTACTGGCTCACTTGAGCGTAACTCGCCAAATACTCTTATTCGAACGCTTTCTATACTGTCTAACTGGTCTAAAGCTTGTGCCACCAAAATGTTCGTCAACCCAGGGGACTTTCCAGCTCCTGTCAAAGCTGTAACCTTTTCTTTTTTGAAAGACTGGTTTAATTCAAGCTCTTTTTCAAGGTTGGAATAGGGTGGACCAAAAGCAAGATCGATATAGTGCACACCAGCAACCAAAGCAGCTTTCATTAAAGCCAAGTTAAAGCGAGGTATTACCGCGTTAATGAGAATGTCGGTGTTTTTGGCCACGTTGGCTACTTCTTGAATGTTTGACGCGTCCAACTTTTTCACGACCAATTTTTCGCTTTTCAGCCATGTGGCGTGATTGTTCAAAGCTTTTGCATCGATATCTGCCAAAATGATCTTTTCGCATTGTGGTAGGCGACTTAAGAAAGTTGATATGACTCTACCTTGTGCGCCACAGCCCATGATAAGTGCCGAGAAGCTACGCAAGCTATCACGCTCGTCGCTTGTTTAGTATTCGCTGTACTGGGATTAATAAATCCTACCTTTAAAAAATAATGTTTCGAAGTAATGCTATACTTCTGTAAAGAATTTATTGATTTTGAAGAAAGGTATAAAATAAATCGTTTTTGGTGTAAAAGCGATATGCTACCCATAAAACGTGAATTAAGCTAACACTATAAATGATATAGGGATAAGTTTTCCGCGCTTAGCCAACCCTTTCAAATCTAAACATCGATTTTAAATAGATTTTCCAGATTAGCATTTTCACTAAGACCATATGCTCGCAAACGCGTTACCTGGACAGCTGTGAATAAACAAAAAGTTAATAATGGTGTTTTGCGCCATTGGGTTATGCTATTCAATCATCGTAACCAAAAAGAAATCGGTTTGAGTATAGTTTGGCGTTTGATCATCTTTTTGTTTGGTAAATTTACACTTAATAGAACAATGTACACCCAAAAACCGATAAACCTTTTTTACTTACAAAAAGATTGGCTTTTTTGTGAAAAATTCCTAAAAATTTAAATAGCGCGGTGACAAATATAAGGTGAACATAGGGTGTCAAAAGTAAAATTCCTTCTTGTGGCGGATTTACACGGCTCGGAAACTGTTTTAAACAAAACCATTAACGCTGCCAAATTTTATGGTATCAAAAATATCATTGTTGCTGGTGATCTAACAGGAAAACTGCTTGTTCCTATCATAGAAATTGGAAACGGTCAGTTTACGCTCAATCTGTTTGGCGAAACGAAAGTGGTGGATCAAACAAAGCTTCCTGAAGTAAGAAAGCAAATAAGGAACAGTGGTTACTATTGTCGAATAGTTACTAAGTCGGAATATGAAGAACTTGAAAACAGCAAAGAAAAGGTGAAGCAAGTTTTCATAGAAGAGATGATAAACGACTTGCAGCAGTTTTTCGCAAAAGCCGAAGAGCGGCTAAAGCCTCAGAACGCGAGAATATACTTTGTGCCAGGAAATGACGATTATGAAGAAGTTGCTCAGTACGTGGAATCGAACGCGCCAGAAGTGATCGTTCCCTTTGATAAGAAAATAGTGGAATTTGAATGTGGTTATCAGCTTGTGGGTTACGGTTATTCAAACCCAACTCCATGGCACACGCCACGTGAGTTGCCAGAAGAAAAGATATTTTCTGACCTTAAACAGTTGATGGAAAAAGTGGACAACAAAAAAGCGCTTTTGGTGGTGCACGTACCTCCAATTGACACAATCATCGACAAAGCCCCTAAGCTCACCGCGGATTTAAAACCAGTGATGGTTGGTGGAGAATATCAAATGATTTCTGTTGGAAGCACGTCGGTTAGGCGAATAATTGAAGACTATGAACCTGTAGCTGGTTTACACGGTCATATACACGAATCGGGGGGCTTGGACTATGTTAAGGGGTCTCGTAATGGTAATAAAATACCCGTTTTTAACCCAGGAAGTGATTACCAAGCGGGAATATTAAGAGGAGCTATTATCGAGCTCGATGACAAAAAAGTAAAGAATTATCTGTTCACGAGGGGGTGATATTTTCTGACAGAACCTAATGAAGCAACGAAAAAAGCGTTGGCAAATCCTTTAGAAAGAGCATTGGAAATAATAAGGGCCGCAGAAGAAGAGGGTGCGGTTCTTAAAATACTAGGTGGACTTGCCATAGCCAAGCTCGCGCCCAGTGGCTCTTCTCACCCTTCCCTAAAAAGGGTTTATAAAGACATAGATTTTATATCCAATAAGGAAAGTTCAAAAAAACTCAAAAAAGCGTTTGAAAAAGTGGGGCTTAGACCGGAAGAAAGGTTTAATGCGTTGCACGGATATAACAGGTTGCTTTACTATGATGGTGAAAAAAGAATAGACGTGTTTCTCGACGAGTTTAGAATGTGCCACACTTGGAACCTAAAAGACAGGCTTAGTCATTATAAGATCACGATACCACCGTCTGACCTTTTGCTTACTAAGTTGCAGATTTACGAAATTAATGAAAAGGACATAAAGGACACTGTTGCGTTTCTTGTGGATTTCAGTGCTGGCGAAAAAGACAGCGAAAACACATTCGACGTAAATTATATAGCAAAACTTTTGGCAAACGACTGGGGTTTCTATAAGACTGTGACACTAAACATTGACAGAGTTCTTCAGTATCTTCCTAACCTTAACTTAGAAGAAAATCTTTCAAAAAAGGTTGAAAACGAATTGAAAACACTTAGACAAAAAATAGAAGAAGAACCAAAATCGTTGAAGTGGAAAATGAGAGCAAAAATTGGTGAAAAGGTGCGCTGGTACGAGCTGCCAGAAGAAGTGGGTAACTAGTGACACTTTAGGTTTTGTGCAACTTCTCTAAAAAGGGGCTCTATGTTTTCTTCACTTTCGCGACTTAACGAGTAAAGCACGACGTAACGCTCTGATTGTTCGCAGTAAAAGTGTGCAGACAAAACGAGTCTTTTGTCAGTTCTTTTGCTTCCAAACAATGAGAATGTGGGTATGGCAGTTGATATTTCAATTTGTGAAAGTATCGCTCTATGTCCATAAATCGAACCATCTCGCTTGTCAAGCACGTTCATGTTTACAACGTCCCTTGTCTTTCTTAATCTTTCAATGCTCACTTTTGTGTGCTCTTCCAAATCCTCAAACCTTTCTTTGGCCTTTTCAAGTTTTCCCCATGAAATGTATATTTTGTCACCTTTAGGCGAATGGAAAACCACATCGCCTTCGAACTTATCGGATTTCGGATTAAGTTCGACCCTCCAATCAGAAGGATAAACTGTTGATATGTTGTACGCTGCATAAGGATAAAAACTCATGTTTGTGTCACTTTTTTCTCTCTTAAACTTAAGGTCTACGCCACGAAATTACGCTTTTTTGCTGAAAACGTTCGGAAAATAGGACTCGAGTTCCTCGCTTACAAAACGCTTACGCACTGGTTCAAGCGTTTTAATAAGCCACTCCGCCACTGCGTTTTTTAGGTCTAAAGGATGAATCTCGCCTTTTTGATAAAGCTCAACCAACTGTGTCAGATTCACTTCAACTGGCCCACCCTTGATAGACGGTCTTTCAATCAAAATTTTATCACTGTCACTTCGTAAAATTAGGTTTTTGACGTAATCGATCACAGGGTTGTTTTCAATTTGTTTTTCTGGACAAAAAGCCTTTCTGAGTTTCGACCGAATTTCCTCTTCGTTGTCGTAAATAAAAATAGCGCTTTCCGGCTTGCTCTTTGCCATTTTCGAGGAAATTTGAACATCAAGTTTTGGGTTTTCGTCAAACCCCATTTTTGTGGGGCCTGTGAGACTTGGAAGAAGGTGATGGTGAACCGCTACCGGCGACCAGAGTCCTAGTGCTGGGCCCACCTCTTTTGCAAGCACGTTAGCCTTACGCTGATCCATCCCAAGCTGAGCGATGTCCGCACCGAGCATGAATATGTCTGTGACTTGCATAAGTGGATAAATATAAGAGCCAAAACGAAGGTTTTCGCTTTCCTTTCTTCCCATAATTGGAAGCGCCCTGATTACATTTGACAAAGTGACACGCTCAGAAATTTTCAGGAGAAGCTCCCAGTAGTCTTTTTGAGAAATCAAGTCGTCGGCCATCACAAACTCAACCATTGATTCATCGATTCCCAACGCGCGCCAGCCTTCTATAAAATGCTTTGCCACTCTTCGTATTTTATCAAGGTCTCCTCCAAACTTGTTGTTGAGTTTGGCGTGCCACGTAGCTAAGAGGATTTTGTATTTCACACCAGCTTGCGTAAAGTCTTTTATTTTCAGAGCGGGAAGAAGCCCAGTTCCGAGGTGCATTGGGCCACTTGGCTCAAAACCGTTATACGCAACTGGTGTGCTTTTTGTTTGAAGTAGCATCTTGAGCTCTTCTATCGTGAGCACTTCTTCCACTGGTCTCTTGCAAATGAGTTGCACTCTTTCTTCCAAATCCATGGTTTTACACTACGCTTGATTCACTCACTATTAAGTTTTGTAACAAAAATCGCGCAAAACCTTTTCTCCTTCATCTTTTTAATTTCAACAAAACGCTTTTAAATGGTTTACGATGATTACACGTGGAGGCAAAAGATCTTAGGTGGAGGTAACAAAACAGAAAACTGTGCATGGAGGATTTTTACCAAAAGCGTTTTTCTTGACCAAGGGTAAAGCTTCGAGCGACATTTCGCCGTTAAACGCGTTTGACGAGGCGCTTATGGTTGCTGGAATCACTCAGTGTAACATAGTTTCTGTGTCCAGCATATTACCACCCAACGCGAAAGAAGTTGAACCAGTTCCCATAACGCCTGGCACAATCACTTTTGCAGTGTTGGCGAGAATGGACGGCGGAAGTCGCGAAACGATTGGCGCAGGCGTTGGTTATGCGATGTGCACCACATTAAGCGGTTCAGGATATGGTATTGTTGCAGAGGCGCATGGTTACAAAGACGAAAGGGCTTTAAAAGCGGAGCTCAAGCACAAACTCGAGCAAATGGCAAAAATTCGAAAAATGAGCATACAATCGGTAAAATTTGTTGTTGAGTCGATGGAAGTTCCTCGAGGAAAGGATGGTTGCGTGATCGCAGCGCTCGTGTATTTACCTTGGGATCCAAATGAATCTTTGTCGCAAGAGTACACTGCGCCTATAGAGCCTAAAACGCCCGACAACGGTTTTAAGCGCTTTAATGGCTCTCATAGCGTCGCTCTTGGACATTAATCACGTAAAGCGCATCGAGCGCACAATCCGTGGCAACATGAATACGTTCTAGAACGAGCGGATCATACGCGGCTTGTCCCTCCAAAACTTCACTCTTTTTTCTTTCAAGCGCCAAATTTCCATCTACCACAAGGATTGAACCAGCCATTGTGCGCTTTATACTAGAGAACACAAAAAGCGCTGAACTCTCCATTTCTACACTCAGCACATTCATTTCTTCCCATTTTTTGGCATCCTGTGCGCTTTCGGCGTAGTAAGCGTCGTTTGTCCAAACAATTCCTTCATGAAACTTTACACGTTTGGCGGTGCAAACTTCAACCAGCGCTTTGACAACTCTCCAATCCGCAACAGCTGGGTAGCCTGCTGGAGCGTACGCAAGAGTTCCACCATCGGTTCTAACAGTAGCAGTGGCTATCACAAGATCTCCCAGCTGTATATTCTTTTTTAAGGCGCCCGTTGTGCCCACTCTAATCAGTTTTTTACAACCGAGTTTGTAAAGCTCTTCAAGTGTGATGAGCATAGCGGGCACGCCAATGCCAGAGCTCACAATTGAAACGCGCATGTCTTTGTACCAACCAGTGACCGTTACGAACTGTCTGTTTTCGCCCACTTTTTTTGCTTGAGTAAGATGCTCGGCCATAAGCTCAACTCTTTTAGGGTCGCCAGGAATTAGCACACACTCGGCTACGTCTCCTTCACCAACCATTAAATGTGGCTGTAGCTTTTTCATGATTTAGGTTTCGTTCTGGCGTTTAATAACCGTTTTGAGCCGAATCTGTTTTTGCGCAATCATTAAATAGTCCAAAAATATAAAATAAGTGAGTGAATGGTTCTCTTGGACGAGGAAAAACACCTGAAAATGGGTGTTTTAGGTGTTTACAAGGTGAACAGTGGTAACAGCTCAGATGATGTAGTGTTTCTCGTTGATGAGTCGAATCAGTTTGTCTTACCTATCTTCATTGGACCTAATGAGGCTATGTCAATTCAGTTGGCGCTTGAAGGAATAAAGACGGAACGCCCGATTACACACGATCTTATCGTGAACCTTTTGGATGAGCTTCATGTCGAGCTTGAAAAGGTCACGATAGACGGCATCATAAAAAACACTTATATCGCAACGCTTTATCTGCGGGATTTAAAGGCGGATAGGCTAATCAAGGTAGACGCAAGACCGTCTGATTCGATAGCGATAGCGCTACGAACAGGCACGCAGATTTACGCAAACAGCAGTTTGAAAGAACAAATGATACCAAAATCCAGCCTGAAGCTACCAGAGAAAGACCAAGGCGAAAAAGACGATGATGACATTATAAACTCTCCGTATGGTGTATGAAAGGTTTTAGCCATAAATAACCGAACAACGCGTCCTGTAGTATTACAGCCGTCCAGAAAATTTGGATGTTAACAACCGGAGGCAAAACGAAAAGAGAAATCGGATATTCCACAAGAAGAAGAATTTGGGCAAACACGCTAGTTTTAAAGTAACTTTCTGGATTTAGCGCTATCGCAAGAATGGGTAGTTCGTAAAGAAAGAACTCAGGGGACCATCCAGGGCTTATCAAGAAAAAGGCCGAGGTGATTGAAAGTAACGAATTTTCAAACGCACTTTTACGCTTTGACAGCAACGCGAAAGTGATGCCAAGCACAAGAATCTCGGCGATTTGTGGCACAGCGCTGTACGGCCTCTCAGGCTGTGGCACAAGTGGTTTAACAAGAACGCTTGGGCTTGGCACTATACCTAAAACATAGTAGTCCCACTTTACTGGTATTACTGGCGGTGAAAGGTCAGCGTAAATCGGGGAGCTTATTTGATAAGCACCGATTGAGCCCCCAAGAACAAGTCCGTAGATCGAAGACCAAGGGGGCCTTCCAGCTTGCCAGTAAAATGGGGACAGAAAAAAGCTTGGGCTAATAACGTAAAAAGGAAGGTTCAGTAGCAAAACAAAAACAACAAAGTAAATCGTAAACAGAAGTTTTCGTTTCTCCTTTGAAGCGAGCAAAGCAAGAAAAATCAATGCTGGGAAAAGCTTAAGCGAAGCGCCCAAAGCACACATGAAAGCCGAAGCTACAAATTTACTTCTTTTGAGTAGATAATACCCCAAGACAAAGAGAAACACTATTTGCGGGTCGTAAACACTTGCGGAAAGAACGTAAAAAATGGGTAAGGGAGAAACTGAGTAAAGTTGCAGTGCATAATACGCACCTTCAAATCCAATTTTTTTAGCCCAGTTTGTGTAAACGATTTTCCAAAGTAACGTGGCGGTTCCACAGTCTGAAAGCGCGTTTAACAGAAACCACAAGTCCCATGCTATGTTAAGGTTGTTACGCGCTACCAAAAAGAGCGCGTAAATAAAAACAGAGTAAAGTGGAGGGTATGGTGTCCAAACTTTGAACACGCCAAACTCTCTTTGAAGCATGTTTATCGTGGCGATCCATCCGAAATACGTTCCGTGCTCAACGAAATACGAAGGCACGGTCACACCAAAAAGTTTTGTTGTTTGTGGTGTAAAATGAGTTGGTATAAGAAGGGGGACGCTCACAACTATTCTTGTGAGAAAAACCACCGTCATGTAAAAAACGAATTCGAGCTTTTCTGGAAGAGCCTTATAGAGCAATTTCATGCTTTTTGGCTAAATCTTATCGTTAATATAACACTTGCGTAGAAGTTGCGCACTACTAATGTCCCACGCTTGCAAGGGTAGAGTGCGAAACACGCCAAGCGTAACCTGTTTTTGTACACATAAACAGTTTTACCTGCACAAAACGCTTTTTTAGAGTGGTAAAGCGCGCCTACAAAACCAAGCGCTCGTCTTTGTAGCTTTGAGTATTTGGAAACTTTAATAATTAATAAGTTGTGTTATGCTCATGCCCACTAAAGCGGAATTAAAGAATAAGGTTCTTGCAAAAAAAGTGGAAGACGCTAGTGTTAAAGCGGGAATGAGCGTTCTAGAGCTTTTTGAGCAGTACTCAAAAATGGGCGGATTTGGTTCACGAAACCTTGCTGAAGCACTGGAAATACTAGAGGCGATGTGTAACGACAAAGATAGCGTTAACTTTCTTTCGTTTACGGCGGATTTGATTGCCACCGGGCTTCGGGGAGTCATTGCTCAGCTCGTTGCCACTGGAAAGTTCAAAGTGCTGATAACAACGTGTGGCACACTCGATCATGACATAGCGAGAGCGCTCGGCGCAAAATACGCATTTGGCTCGTTTGACGCGGACGACTCAAAGCTTAGGTCGATTGGAGTAAGCAGGCTTGGAAACATCTTTCTTGATTCTCAAGATTACGGTGTTCTTACAGAAAAGTTTGTTCATTCGGTGCTTGAAGAATGTTCAAAAATAAAGAAAAAGTGGGGAGTTAGGGAGTTGGTGGAAAAACTAGCGGAAAAACTTCCGAACGACAAAAACAGCGTGCTCAAGGCCGCGCACACAACTCGCTCAAGCGTTTACGTGCCTGGTTTTGTTGACGGCGCAGTGGGCACACACGTTTTCACCTATTCTCAAACTCACGAATTTGCGATCGATCCTCTTAAGGACTTGTCCGAGTTGTCTGGCGTTGTTTTCGAAGCCAAACGAACGGGGGCGCTTGTGATCGGAGGGGGTATAAGCAAGCACCACACAATTTGGTGGAACCAGTTTAAGGGTGGGTTGGATTACGCGGTTTATCTTACTACAGCAACGGAGTATGACGGAAGCCTAAGCGGCGCGCGCACCAAAGAAGCCATAAGCTGGAACAAGCTGAAACCAAAGGCGCTACACACCACCGTACTCGGTGATGCGACAATAACACTTCCTCTACTAACCGCTGCGTTGCTTTCTAAGAGTCGTTAGGCATTTAAAGCCTCTTTTGTCAATTCTATTCATGATCAATGAAAGCACTGTGCTTAAGCTTGCGGCGCAACTAAGAATTCAACTTACGAAAGAAGAAGTTGAAAAGATTGCAAAAGACTTGGCGCAAATTGTGGAGTATTTCGAACAGCTCAACAGGCTTGAAGAGCTTAAGAACTACGAGCCTTCGTACACGCCAACTACAAAAGTGAACGCGCTAAGAGAAGATGAACCAAGAAGTGGATTATCGCAAAGCGACGCGCTCCGTAACGCAATTTCTGAAAAGGGTTTCATCAAAGCGCCTAGAATTTAGCGTGGTGCGAATTTTGTCGATACACATTTTAGACGCGCACGAGCTAGCGGCAAAGGTTTTACAAGAGGAAATTAGCGCAAAGGACGTGGTGTCTTTTTTCTTGGAAAGGATATCAAAAATCAATCCCGCTCTTAATGCGTTTGTGTACACAAACGAAGCAAGCGCTTTATCGCAAGCGTCACAAGTCGATGTGAGAAAAAGGCAAGGAGAAAAAATGCCGCTTGCAGGCGTGCCTATAGCGGTCAAGGACGTGATATCGGTAAAGGATTATCAGATCACCTGTGGTAGCAAAATTTTACGTGGATATATAGCACCCTATGACGCAACCGTCGTAGAAAGACTAAAGAAAGCTGGTGCGATCATAATCGGTATTACCAACACCGATGAATTCGCAATGGGTAGTAGCACGGAGAACAGCGCTTACGGTCCAACCCACAATCCTTGGTCTTGCACGCGTGTTCCAGGAGGCTCTAGTGGCGGTAGCGCTGTCGCCGTGGCCTCTGGTCTTTCCCCGGTGGCGCTTGGTACAGACACTGGTGGCTCTGTAAGGTTGCCAGCGGCTTTTACAGGCGTTTTCGGTTTAAAGCCAACCTATGGCGCAGTGAGTCGTTACGGTTTGATCGCTTACTCGAATAGCTTAGAGCAAATAGGCGTTTTTGCAAGAAGCGTAAAGGATCTTGCTCTTGTGTACTCCGTTATATCAGGCGCTGATACACGTGACGGAACGACTCAAAACTTTGGTTGGGACCTCTTTTCTTGTATGGGAAATTCGATTGAAAATTGGAAAATAGGAATAGTGAAGGAAACGCTTGCCGAAGGAGTCGATGTGTCAGTGCAAGACGCATTGAGAGACTGTTCATCTTATCTTGAAAGGCTAGGTGCGAGTGTGGAAGAAGTGAGCATCAAGCACATCCCATTTTCTTTGGCGGCTTACTATTTGATCGCAATGAGTGAAGCGTCGAGCAATTTGGCGAGATTTGACGGTGTAAGGTACGGCGAGCACACAAGCTTTGAAGAAGAGTGGAATGTGGAATTTTCAAAAGTGAGGAGCCTGTTCGGTTTAGAGGTCAAACGCAGAATACTGCTTGGTGCGTATTCGCTTAGCGCTGGTTACTACGAGATGTTTTACGAAAAAGCGGCAAGGTTTAGGTCGCTCATTTCAGAAGAGTTCAAAGAGGCATTTAAACAATTTGATGTTTTGCTAACCCCAACCTCGCCCACACCCCCCTTCAGGCTGGGGGAGAAACTTCAAGATCCACTCATGATGTACTTGAGCGACATACACACAGTGCCAGTGAATCTTGCTGGTCTTCCAGCTCTTAACTTACCAGTAAAAATAGTACAGCATGACGGTGAGCTTCTACCAGTAGGCGTTCAGGCGATCGCGCCTTATGGAAGAGACGACAAGCTTTTTACACTCGCCTCGGCGCTTGAAAAGAGTGCGTTTATTAAGAAAAGAATAGTTGAGCCTTGGGGTAGAATAGTTTGGACGAACTGAGCTCAATAGAAATGCGCAGGTTGGAGCTTAACTCAGAAGCGTTGGGTGTGACCAGTTTTTTACTTATGGAAAACGCAGGAAAAAGCGTGGCCCAAGAGATTGCAAAAAGGTTTCAAGGTAAAGTGGTGATCCTTACAGGTAGTGGTGGAAAAGCGGGAGATGGTTATGTTGCCGCAAGACACCTTTCTTGCTTAGGCTACCAAGTGGAGATTAAGTGGGTGGTAGACCCAGAAGAAAACAAGAACGAAGCCGCAAGATTGCATTGGAAGGTGACAAACAATCTAAACTCAATTGCGATTTCGAAATACCAAGGAGAAGACTTACGAGCGGATATCGTAGTGGACGCGCTTTTAGGCACAGGTTTCAAAGGCAAGCTTTTACAGCCGTATAAAGAAGCCGTGGAAAAGATTAATCTGGCAAACGCAAAAAAGGTTTCGATAGACCTGCCAACTGGTTTAGACCCAGACTCTTCAGATCCGACAGAGTTTTATGTCAAACCTCATCTCGTTGTGACGATGCACGCACGCAAACCGTGCTTAAAAGTGGTCGAAAGGGAATCTGAAGTGATCGTCGCAAAAATTGGCATCCCGCTCGAAGCCCAGCTTTTTGTGGGTCCAGGGGATTTGCTCACAAAAATTCCTAAGCGTGACGCGCTTTCAAAAAAAGGCGATAGCGGGAAAGTGCTCGTTGTCGCAGGTTCTTCACAATACACGGGTGCGGCAATTCTGACATGCTTGGGTTGCTTTAGGTCGGGAGTTGACCTGGTTTACTTGGTTTCCACGAGGGAAACGGTGGAAGCTGCAAGAGTTGCGCTTCCAGAGCTAATTTGTTCCGAGTACTCCTCAAGTTTTCTTGACGAAACAGGGGTTGAGAAAGCGCTTAAATTGCTAGAGAAGGCAAAGTCACTTGCGATTGGTCCAGGTCTTGATTTTGACGAAAAGATTGTGGAGAGGGTAAGGCTTATTGTGGATGGCGCGTTTAAAAAACGGATACCAGTGGTCGCTGACGCAGATGCGATAAAATGTGTGGGAGAGCTTTTAAAACAGGGGTGGAAACCAGCTGGCTCCCTTATTGTCACACCACACGCTGGAGAGTTTGCGCATATTAGTAGTACTCCACCACTTGAACTTGGAAAAAGGGTGGAAAGCGTGATTCAAGCCGCAAAAAACGTCCGTTGTACGATTTTACTCAAAGGTTACGTGGACGTGATTTCAGACGGGCTTGACCTTCGACTGAGCGCATCTGGTGTGCCAGCAATGGCGGTTGCAGGAACTGGCGATTTGCTCACAGGCGTGGTCGCAGGTTTTCTTTCTAAGGGTTTGAAACCAATTGATGCGGCGTCGATCGGCGCTTACACCCTTGGTCTTGCCGGTTCGTTCGCACAAAAACTCAAAGGCGAGCACTTGGTTGCAAGAGACATTGCGCGGTATATACCTTTTGTTCTAAAACAACCCATCCGAGTGGCGTTGGATTGTGGCGTCAGAAGGTTGCCTTCTCAAGTGGTAGGTGAATTGAATTGGCACTCGTTTATCAACCAAAAATAGGACTAGAAGTGCACGTACAGCTCAACAGACTCAAAACCAAACTGTTTTGTAGTTGTAGCACTAACTACCAAGGTTTGCCACCAAACTCAAACGTGTGTCCTGTTTGCTTGGGGCTACCCGGTTCGCTTCCTGTGCTCAATCGAGAAGCTGTGAGACACGCGCTTATGGTTGCAAAAGCGCTGAATTGCTCGATAAACACTCGCTTTAACTTTGTGAGAAAGAACTACTTTTATCCAGACATGACAAAGAACTTTCAAATCTCCCAGTACGACAAAGCGGGCGGAATTCCGATTGCAATGAACGGTCGAATGGTTGTTGATGTTGACGGAAAAACCGTTGAAATAAGAATACGCAGAATTCAAATCGAAGAAGATCCTGGCAGGCTTGAGCATCCCTTCGGATTGGGCTCGTCACCGTACGTGCTCGTTGACTATAACAGGGCTGGAATGGGGCTTTTGGAGATAGTCACAGAACCAGACATGAAAACTTCAAAAGAAGCGCGCGCGTTCATAAACAAGCTAAGAAGCGTGCTGGAGCACTTGGACGTTTGCGACACTTCGCTCGAAGGGGCGATGAGGGCGGATGCGAACATCTCTGTCAACGGCGGTAACAGGGTCGAAGTGAAAAACATATCGTCTTATAAAGAAGTGGAAAAGGCGATAGACTACGAAATTTTAAGGCAAACAAAAATTCTTGAAGAAGGAGGCGTAGTTCAAAGAGAGACTCGTCACTGGCTTGAAGCTAAAGGGGTGAGCGTTCCGTCTCGCGCAAAGGAAGAAGAACAGGACTATAGATACTTTCCTGAACCAGACATACCCCCTGTTGTTCTTTCTCAGGACTTTTTGAACGAAGTGTTTTCAAATATGCCAGAGTTACCAGACGCAAGAGTAAAAAGGTTTGTAGAGAATTACTCGCTTTCGAAATACGATGCCAGCGTTTTGGTAATGGAAAAATCTTTGGCAGACTTTTTCGAAGAAACGCTTAAGTTTTATCCAAAGCCCAAAATCGTGGCAAACTGGGTTATTGTAGAGGTCCTTCGGCAACTCAACGAAAGAAAAGCGCAGCTAAAAGAGCTTCCTTTAAGACCCGTGCATTTGGCGGAGCTTCTCAAACTTATGGAAGACGGGACGCTGAGTAGCAAGCTCGCAAAAAGGGTTTTGGTAGAAGTGTGCGAAACCGCTGAGCCTCCATCACAAATTGTGAAAAGGCTGGGTTTGACTCGAATCGCAGATGAGCAAGTGATAAGAGAGATAGCAAAAGAAGTTTTTAAAGAGAATCCAAAAGCTGTAGAAGATGCAAAAAAAGACGCAGAAGCGGTGAACTACTTAATCGGACAGGTCATGAAAAAAACGAAAGGCAAGGCAGACCCGGTTTTGACAAATAAGGTGGTCAGGGAGCTACTTTCTGATTTGTGATTTTGTCGTCTAGCGGTATCGCAAGGCTTCTTTTTATCGTCGAAAGAATGAGCCTGGTGTTTGTCCTCAAAACATGTGGGTTGCTCAAAACCGCTTTCACAAACGAACTCAATTCTTCGCGCGACTTAAACCTTGCAAGAAGTAGCACGTCTGTTTCACCAGTTACGTCGTACACCGCGTAAACATTCGGATTCCTTGCGAGCTCTTCTTCTATTTCCACGATATAGCCTCCTTGTACACTCACCTCGATTGCGGCTTCTATCGTAAGCCCAAAGAAATCTGGGTTAAGTATCGTGACATACTGCTGAATCACACCAAGTTTTTCCAGTTTGTCTATGTGTGAAGAAACGGTGACTGGTGAAACTCCAAGCTTACGCGCTAGCTCTTTTTTGCTAATCCTCGCATTAATTTGTAGCTCCTTTAAAATTTGGTAGTCTATTTCGGAAAGCTCTGGCATCTTATTAAGTAAAAACAAACCCCTTATTATTAAACACGGTGTTCGCAAAAGGGAGCATCATCACGTATCAGCCCTTGAGAGTGCGCACATCCCACCAAAGAAAAAAGGGATAAAAGTAGTTTTAAAGCACACGTTCGTAATAAAAGATAAAGCTTAGCACACAATGAAAGAGTGTAAATTGAGCGAAACAATCATCGATCCTTGGGGTTCATCGGATATAGCCGATTACTCTAGGCTTTTTGAGTTGTTCGGAATCGAGCCTGTGTCAAAGATCCTAGACAAATTTCCTGTTACTCACAGGCTTTTAAGAAGAGGAATGTGGTTTGGGCACAGAGACTTGACAAAAGTTTTGGACGCGGTTTCAAATGGCAGCGAGTACGCGGTGATGTCTGGTATAAAACCCACAGGAGTTTTCCATTTAGGAACAAAAACCACCGCTGAGGCGATGGTTTACTTTCAGTCGCTGTCAAACAAATCTCGCGTGTTTTATGCTGTAGCTGATGTTGAGGCTTATTGCGACAACGGTATAAAGTTTTCGCAGTCACACGAGCTTGCGGTGAGCAACGTCGCGGATATACTCGCAATAGGACTTAAACCAGAAAGGGTTTACGTGTACAAGCAAAGTGAGGAAAAAAGAGTTATGAATCTCGCATCCGTGTTTTCTAAGGCTGTGACCACAAACATGATGCACGCGATCTACGGCGAAAGACCTTTTGGGCTTTACTTTTCGGCGCTTGTGCAAGCGGGGGACATTCTTCTTCCACAATTAAAAGTGTTCGGCGGTCCAAAGCCTGTCGTCGTTCCCGTAGGCGTAGATCAAGACCCACACATCAGGCTTACGCGTGATCTCGCAAAAAGATACAGCGACGAATTTGGATTCATCGAACCAAGCGCTGTGTTTCACAAACTAGTGCGCTCCTTACAAGGAACGCAGAAAATGTCAAAACGAGACCCGATGAGCGTTCTAACATTGAACGAAGATCCTGCGGTTGCAAGAAAAAAAATCATGAATGCGCTTACTGGAGGAAGGGCAACCGCCGAAGAGCAAAGACGACTTGGCGGTGAGCCAGATAAATGCGTGGTGTATGAGTACTACAGGGATCACTTTCTCGAAAGCGACGCCGAGCTTGAAGTTGTCAGGGTGGAGTGCGTGAGTGGCAAAAGGCTTTGTGGAGAGTGTAAAGCGCAGCTTGCGGAGCTTGTTGAAAAATACATGACAGAGCACACACGAAAAAAAGAAAAGTGCATGGATTTGGCAAGAAAATTGTTAGAGGAAGGCTCGGAAATAGCAAGAAGTGGCGGGGAGATCTTCTAAGCTTCCGCAAGCCTTTTGTTGAGGTGTTACGGTTTGTCTGGTTGGAAATTGTCTCACGAAAGCATTCCGAAAAACTACGACCCAAACGCGCAAGAACCAAAATGGGAAGAGTTTTGGTTGAGCAAAGAAGTGTACGAAAGAGTGTACAAACTAAAAAGAGATGGAAGACCGATCTTCTTTATAGACACTCCCCCACCATTTACTAGCGGAGATTTGCACGTGGGACAGGGTTACTGGGTGAGCATAGCCGACACGATAGCGCGTTACAAACGCATGAGAGGGTACGATGTTCTTATACCCCAAGGATGGGACACACATGGTTTGCCCACCGAATTAAAGGTTGAAAACAAACTGGGCATCTCAAGAAACAACAGAGAGCTTTTTGAAAAAAGTTGTGTAGAGTGGACGCTCAAGATGATCTCGATCATGAAAGCCGACATGATAAGACTGGGTTACAGACCAGACTGGGAGGGTTTTGAGTACTCCACGCACACAGAAAGCTATCTTAAAGCGGTTCAGCTGTCTTTGATAGACATGTACGAAAAGGGTTATGTTTATCTTGACACATTCCCTGTGATTTGGTGTCCCAAATGCGAAACCGCGATCGCACAGGCTGAAACTGGATATCAAGAAGAAGACGGTTTTCTTTACACGGTGAAGTTCGAACTTGAAGAGAGTGGTTGCATAAGCATAGCCACAACAAGACCCGAGCTAATTCCCGCATGCCAAGCTATCGCTGTAAATCCGAAAGACGAAAGGTACACGCGTTTCGTGGGAAAAAAGGTGCGTGTTCCTTACACGCAAAAGAGCGTGCCAATAATTCAAGACGAAGACGTTGACAAAGAGTTCGGCACTGGTGCGGTCATGGTGTGTAGTTATGGCGATGAAATGGACATCAAGTGGATCAAAAGGCACGCCTTGGGTTCTGAGCAGATAATAGACGAAAAAGGAAGATTCACGAAGCCAGAGTTTCTTTATGGTAAAAGCGTAAAAAGCGCAAGGGAGACAATAGTTCAAAAACTCAAGAATGACGGTCTTCTTTTAGATGAAAGAGCGATAAAGCATAAGGTTCTCATTCACGCGGAACGCTCGGACTGTCGCTCCCCCTTGGAATTTCTTGAAAAAACCCAAGTTATGATACGCCTTAAACAGTCTTTGGACAAGATCAGAGAAATCGCGGACAACATGCTGTTTTATCCCGAGTTTATGAGGAACAAGCTAAAGGACTGGTTATCCAGCATAGAGTGGGACTGGATTGTTTCAAGACAAAGGGTTTTTGGCACACCATTACCTTTTTACCACTGCAAGGCTTGTAACGCGCTTTTGCCAGTCCCAAAGGAGCTTTTGCCGTTTGATCCAAGAAAGCAACCCCCACCTTTTAATAAGTGTGTAAATTGCTCTTCTTATGATTTGGAACCACTAACCGACGTGTGTGACGGGTGGATAGACTCTAGCATAACGCCGTTATTTGTAGCGGGTTACTTTAACGGTGATAAAGCGCTTTTTGAACAAGCCTATCCCGCCTCAATAAGGCTTCAAGGCCAAGAGATCATACGAACCTGGCTTTTTTACACAATCTTTAGATGTAACGCGATTGCTGGAAAGCCGCCGTTTAAGGCTGCCGTTGTTCACGGCTGGGTTTTAGACTTAGAGGGAAGAAAGATGTCCAAGTCTTTGGGCGGTGCTGCACTGGTAAGGCAGGTGATTTCGCAGTACGGCGCTGATTCTTTAAGGTACACGTTACTCACCTTTCCGATAGGCTTTGATTTCGAATACGCCCATGAGCTCGTAAGAAAGGGTAAGCTTTTTATGCAAAAGATTTGGTCGGCTTACAGATTCACCGCTCCTTATGTACGTGACGTGTCTGACAACATCGAGCTTTCACCGGTCGACCACTGGATACTGAGCGAACTCAAAACCACGATCGAAAGTGTGACGCGGTCTTTCGATCGTTATGAGTTTTCTGAAGGGCTGTCAAAGTTTTACGATTTCTTCTGGCACGACTTTTGTGATGAATATCTTGAAGCGATAAAGTTCAGACTTGCGAGCGAAAAACAAGATGATGCGGCTGTCTACACTCTGAACAAAGTGGCTTGGTGCGCCTTAAGGCTTCTTGCACCGGTTATGCCACACCTTGCTGAAGAGATTTACCAGCGTTTCTTTAAGAGAACTCTTATAAGCATTCACGAAGCCACATGGCCTGACCCACAAGAAGTGCGCTTTGACCAAAAAAGTGCGGAGCTTGGTGAGATGACGATCAAAGTGATAAAAGAAGCAAGAAGGGTAAAGGTGGCACAAAGAATTCCTTTAAGCCAGCCACTGAACAAGCTCATGGTGAGTTTGCCACCCGATTTAGAAGAGGTTAAGACGCAAAAACACGTGATAAAGGCGGTGATAAGAGCAAACGAAGTGGAGTTTTCGGATGGCAAGGAGCTTTCCGTGGAAATCAAGGTGTAAACCCAAATATCACAAGAAGCACAACCGCAAGTAGCCCCGACATAAACACGCCGTCGAACGTGCCAGCGCCCCCTATACTCACAATCTTTGCGCTCAATTCACCGAGTTTCTTTAGGTTAAGAAGGTCAGCGCCTATGAGCGTACCTAGTGAGCCGCTTATATACGCAAGGCTGAACGCAAGCTCTGGCTTTCCGAGTGAAAGCAAAAGAGAAAAAAGTGCCGCAAGTATCGGAGGAATAAACGCTGGGACGACAATTCCCATTCCTTTCACCGGTTTTGCAAGCCTGTTTACGATCACGCTTACTAACAACACCGCTAACACGATGCGTAGCGTGTACACGTAAAAGTGATACCACAGATAAAGCGAAAGTATCACAGGAATGAGCGCACCCCCCACGTTGATCGCAACGAGCGTTTCGGCTTGAGCGTTGATCACCGTTGGTATCGGGTAGGTGACACCAAAAAAGGTGTAGTAGTCTATTTTTAGCACTGGTTCGCGCGTCTTTATCTTAAAAAGAGGAATGTTCACCGTGCTACCAAGCAAGCTCAGCACGATTATCAGTAGCGCGTCGGTGAAACTAAATCCCAAGTTCGCAAAAACCAGCTTGGTCGCGCCTATTAGCAAAAGCGGAAGAAGCACAAGTAGCGTAAGAATGAATAAAACGTAGAGGAAAAGGCCGATCGTAGGCGGATAAAAGATTTTTCTAAGAGATTGCAAATTCGTCCCAAAGTTTTTTCTTTCTGGTGCATGATAAGTTTTGCCAAACTTTTTAAGTGTGTGCGCTCACAAAATAGCGTGTCAAAAGCGATACAAACACTAATCGATAAAGGTTACTACGATCCAAGCACAAGGAGCGTCAAAGCGATAAAGGGAAAAGAGCTACACTGTGCCAACTGGCAAATAGAAGGCGCGTTGCGCATGCTCTTTCATGTGCTCGACCCTCAGGTCGCAAAGGACCCGAAAAACCTGATTGTTTACGGAGGCTCTGGTAAGGCCGCAAGAAACTGGGAGTGTTTTGAAAACATAGTGGAAACGCTTCTCACAATGCGCGAGGACGACACGCTATTTATTCAAAGCGGAAAACCCGTTGCGGTGTTCACAACTTGGAAACACGCTCCACGAGTGCTAATGAGCAATGCGATGCTCGTTCCAAAATGGGCCGACTGGGATTACTTTAGAGAGCTTGAAAGAAAGGGACTTACGATGTACGGTCAAATGACTGCGGGTAGCTGGGCTTATATTGGTTCCCAAGGAATTCTTCAAGGAACTTATGAGGAGTTTGGTGCAATAGCGGAGCAGAAATTTGGAGGAACGCTCACGAGAAGACTCGTTTTGACTGCTGGTTTGGGCGAAATGGGTGCGGCACAGCCCTTAGCGATAAAGATGCACGGAGGGGTTGCGCTGGTTTCAGAAGTAAATCTTGCGCAGATCAAAAGAAAAATCGAACAGGGATATCTCGACACTTGGACCGACAACTTTGAAAAGGCGCTGAGCATGGCGCTCAGCGCAAAAGACAGAGGAGAGCCGCTTAGCATAGGCGTTCTTTCGAACGCCGCTGATTTCTACTGGTACGTAGCAGAACATGATGTTCTTCCGGACATCGTGACCGATCAAACGGCGGCGCACGATCTTCTTAATGGATATATACCAGCTGGTATGAGCTTCGAAGAAGCGCAGACGCTCAGGGAAAAAGACCAGCGAAGATACTTGGAACTTGCTCAATTGACTGTGAAAAGACACGTTGAGGCGATGTTACACTTTTTGAAAAAAGGCGCAATTGTGTTTGACTATGGTAACAACATAAGAAAGGCGGCGTATGACGCTGGTGTGACCACCGCCTTTGAAATACCAGGTCAAATGGTGTTTATGAGGCCTCTTTTTGAAGAAGGAAGAGGACCATTCCGCTGGTCAAGCCTTGTTGGTAGCGAAAAGGACATCGCGCGATTGGACGAAGAAATAGTTTCCATGTTTTCAAAAAACGCAAAGCTTGTAAGGTGGATCAGCAACGCTTCTAAATTTGTAAAGTTTCAAGGTTTGCCAAGCAGGGTTTGCTGGCTTGGTTACGGCGAAAGGGCAGCGTTCGGTTTGAGGATAAACCAGCTTGTGAAAAACGGGGAGCTTGAAGGACCTATATGGGTTGGAAGAGACCATTTGGACTGTGGCAGTGTTGCTTCGCCATATCGAGAAACGGAAGGAATGCTAGATGGTAGTGACGCAATAGGTGACTGGCCGGTTTTGAACGCACTCGGAAACGCCGTGGCTGGTGCCACTTGGGTGGCGTTTCATCACGGTGGAGGTGTTGGAATTGGCTACTCAATTCACGCAGGTTTTGGCCTCGTTCTTGACGGCACGGAAGAAATGGGCGAAAGGGCTTTAAGGGTGCTCACAATCGACCCAGGGTTAGGAGTTGTAAGACACGCGGATGCGGGTTATGAAAAAGCAAAAAGTGTGGCAAGACAAAAAGCAATAAGAACGCCCAGCTTACGCTAAAACCGATCCTGTCCGGATAAGCATCCGCGTCACCTCCACTCAATGTACCAGTGCATGTTCGAGGACGTCTACGATTGGCCCAAAGAGTGTTGGGGTTGATGTTATTATAGAACACCCGTGTCTTTTAGGTATACGAAGACTCAACCGAGCTACCCAAAGGTCTGGTGCACGTGGTTTTTGAACCCGGCTCGGGCTACAGCGTCACGGTAGCACGGGCCTCTATCCGTGAACAGGGTCTCCGAGACACCTTCTCAGCCTGCGCACTGAGCGCGTTCTCCATGGTCCGGGTTAATGAGACGCCGAACCAGATTGCCTAGTATACGCGTCCACAGCCACCCAAACGTAGATTGCTCTGCCACCACACTTCACCACACTCTCATCAACCGCGATGACA
>NEXD01000010.1 GCA_003019595.1 Candidatus Marsarchaeota G1 archaeon BE_D | reverse complement strand
ACTTTTTATTCGTATGAAGGTGTGAGTGTTCTTATTTTTGGGAAAAATTATCGTATCCAAAACACGGAAACAGATTTAAGCGAACCTTTTTATTAGCTCATCCCAGCTGATCGCTTCGTTGAGCTTTTTGAGCACGCGGTCTTTGCTGACTAGTGCCAAACCAGGTTGCTTTGTAGTGGCGTAGATCGTTCGGTCGAAGTAATTGCCCTGTCAAGCGATCCATCCACTTAGTTTGGGGTGTGAAAAGCTCGGTTTGTTTAAGCCTTGAATCAGCTAACATCACCGCCAAATCTCTCCTGTACTTCTTTAGATAAATCTCCTTTTCTTAGTTTATGATCTATTTCACCTCAATTATGGAAAGCGGGTTGTACCACACTTCATGGTGACTTGGGGAATATTTCCGAATAGCATTGGAGTGGTACGTCTATGCCAAAGAGCAGTGAGAGGTAGGTTGTGTCAAACATTAGTTTTTGATCATGCACTCGCCTCTTTGAACCTCTTCACTTATTTCATTAGCTTCTTCAGTGTGAGCTGTGTAATTTTTTCTTCAAAACTTCGTCTGGTTTAGCACGATCTTAAGTGCATTTTCTTCCTGGAACCGTGTAGTACACTTTACCATTAGGCTTTAAACCCACCCTTTCCCTTATTTTCTTCTTAGCGCAAATCTCTGCTTTCTTACCTATCCTGAGTACCAAGCATATTACACCCTATTCTTGTAATTAATTCAAAGCCGAAATGATTAACTGAATCACATATCCAACCTTCAGGCGTAGTTCAACAGAATTTCAAACATTTTTCTAGTGGCATCATCCACACCCAATGACATGGCGACAGGTAATTTGTACGACGCGGCTCATAATAACATAAGCACACCGAAGGTGGGTACCAGATACCATTCGGATAAGCGATAGATGAATTTAGAAGCCAAATGTGGGAAATCCTGGCATAATCGGGTGTCACACTTCGTCACACGTGGAACTGCCCACGTATTCGGTGTCTCTAACCAAAAGAAATATACACACCGAGCGCGTATACTTAGTGAGAAAAATGGTTCAAACAGAACAAATTTTGAACGCGCTGAAAAATTGTTACGACCCAGAAATTCCTGTGAACATAGTGGACTTGGGGTTGATATACGATCTTAAAGTTGAAAACGATTCGGTTTACGTGAAGATGACGCTCACAGCACCGGGATGCCCTGCGCACACCTTTTTAAAGGAGCAGGTTGAGCAAGAGCTACTCAAAGTTCCTGGTGTGAAAAACGCGCAGGTTGAGATAGTTTGGGACCCGCCTTGGACTCCTGATAGAATGTCTGATGCCGCACGAGAGCAACTCGGTTGGAGTGCGACACCCGTTGCGTCATTACCAATGGATATGAAACCTTTAAAGACGGGTTCAGAACAACAAGGAGAAGATGGCTCGATCATTCTTGTTAATCCACGTGGTGAAGCTTATGCTGTTTCCAAGCACGAACACATGATTTGGACTCTGTGCGATGGAACAAGAAGTGTTGAGCGTGTCGTGGAAGAGCTTGCTAACACATTGGGCGCACAACCTGAACAAATCAGAACTCAAGTCGTGGAAATCATAGACGCGATGATAAGAGTGGGTTTGCTCACGAATCCTGATGAATTTGTGCAAATTGACATCGCCTAAAAAAGCTGTGGTATTGTCGTGTCAACTTCTATCCTTAAAAGCTTCGGTCCTTTTCCGCTTAGCGCCCAATCAAGCGCAGATTCGAGCGAATCTAGGTCGCTTGCGACGCGAGAATCGACGCCATAAGCGTTTGCAACGCTTTCCGCTTTGGTTTCTGGACTTAGCCACTCTTCTTCGGTGACCTCCATGTTCCTTGAGCGCGCGTAGCTTTTTAAGATAGCGTAACCTTTGTTGTCCAAAACAATAAAAACTGTGTCTGTTTGATACTTCGAGGCGCTCCAGAGCGCTTGCGACGCGTAGTTGAAGCTACCGTCGCCTATAACCGCGAGTGAAGGTAGTGCAGCAAGCGAGAAACCGATGGAAGCGGGAAGTGCCCAGCCTAGTTGTCCAGACCTTGCGCTAAAGTAGCGTTTAGGGAAGTATCCCAAGAAACTTCTGAGGATGGGACTTAAAGAAACCGCTTCATCGAAAACCGCCCTACCAGCGTTTCTTTTTGAAATTTGATACAAAACGTGTTCAGCACCCATCCGAAACTTTGCGGATGTGGCCTTGCTCAAAAGAGAATACTTCAAATTTTGTGTTCTTTCCCTTTCCCGCTTTTTAACGTGTAGTGTGAGCTCGCTCAAAAACCACCCGACGTCGCAAACGTGCGTTTCCCACGTCCTGCTAAACCCTTCCTCGGCATCATAAGTTATTTCAACCACGCTTTTTTTGTAAAGTGGCTCCAAAACGGTGTAAGGGTAAAGCAGAAGCGAGCAACCAACGAGTAGCACAAAATCGTACGGCGCAAGCGTCATGTTCAAAAGCGCTGAGGCGGGAAGAAGGTCGCCGCAAAACAAAGGGTGGTCTGAAGGAAAGGCGCATCTTGACGTAAGCGGTTCAGCGTACACGTCACAGCAAAGCTTCTCCGCTAGTTTCCTTAACGCCTCGTGTTCATTGAAAATGTCAAGCTCGTACCCCGCCACGATCGCTGGGTTCTTTGCTTGGTCAAGCCTTTCCGCAACGCTTTTTACAACTTCTTCGTCCACACCCAGTTTTACGCTGTAATTCTCCTTTTTGTGTTCGAGTTTGATATCGGAGTCAACGTAGTCCATCGGTAGCACAATTGCCACTGGACCAAAGGGAGGCGTCACACAAAGTCTGTACGCTTTGACAAAAACTCTTGGAACATCCTCTTGTGTGAAAGGTGTGAAAACCTGTTTCACAACACTTTTTGCGATTTCGTCGTTTTTTGCGTAAAGAAACGGGTTGTGAAAGCTGTGGCGTGTGTCTTGCTGGCCTATGCTCACGATAAGCGGTGTTCTGTTTTTGAGTGATGTGTAGATATAAGAAATCGAGTTCCCCAAACCTAGCACAGTGTGTAAACTCACAATTGAAGGTTTGCGTGTGTAAAGGCTTTCTCCTTCAGCCATCGCTACACAGAGTCCGTCTTGAAGCGCAAGCATGTACTCGATGTCAAATTTCTTAAGAGCATCAAGCAATGGTAGCTCTGTTGTTCCGGGGTTTCCGTACACTCGCGTAACACCGTGTGACTTTGCGATGTTAAAGAAAGCCTCGGAAGCCTTCAAACCTGGTTCACCGGTGTGCCCCCTTGCACGAATAGAAGCACGTTCGCAAGCGCTCTGTGCGCAATTCTACGCTGCGCTTCCCAGGTGACTCCCGCGTAGTGAGGCGTCACAAGAATTTTTGGGTGCTTGAGTATTGGGTCGTCTTTGTTCGGTGGTTCGTTTTCGTAAACGTCAAGCGCTGCAGCAGAAAGCGTTCCGTTTTCGAGCGCTTCCAAAAGAGCGCTTTTTTCCACAATTTCCGCGCGTGCGGCATTTATGAGTATCAAGCCTCGTTTTGCTTGTGAAAGTAGCTTAGCGTTTACCATGCTATGCGTCGAGTGGTTGAGTGGCACGTGAATGCTTACAATGTCGCTCAGCCTAAAGAGCTCCTCCAAAGTGACATAGCTTGCACCAAGCTCCTCCTCCTCTTTTTGATTTAGCCTGATTAAGTCGTAGTACAGCGTTGTCACTTCGAACGGTACGAGCCTTTTTGCAAGCTGCCTTCCTATTCTTCCCATACCCAAAATCCCAAAGCTCTTTCCCATAAGTTCGTGCGCGCTTGATGCAAGCTCGCCCAAAACCCAAACGCCGTTTCTTGTGCTCTGAAGTGCGTACTCCAGTCTTCTTAAAATGCAAAGTGTTACCATGATCACGTGCTCTGCGACGCTTTCCTTGTTCGCGTCTGGCACATTACTTACGATCACACCCCTTTGCTTAAGGTACTCAACGTCCAAGTGGTCGTATCCGGTTGATGCGCACTGAACGAACCTTAGTTTCGCCATTTTTTCAAGGATCACACGTGTTAAGGGGAAAAATGGTGTTGAAACCAAAACCTCTACTTCTTTTAGGTGCTCAACCGTTTGCTCGTCCAATTTTGTGAAAAGCTTCACTTCGTGTGGAAAGCTTTGAAGGATTAACTCTAGCTCCTTTGTGTACTCGCCAGCTGGAAGAAGTGCCGCGATTTTCACAAAACGAGTTTTCGCAAAAAGGTAATAAATCTATCGCGCAACTTTTGACGAAATTTCCTCAAGTGTGTAGTTTTTGGTTTCTGGCGCAAGAAAGTAGGAAACCACGAGCGCCACTATAATAAAGGAAACAAAGAAAAGCGTGCCGTAAACCAAACCTTGTTTTTGTATCAGCGGAAATAGCGTCACGCCAAGAATTGCGCCAATTCTACTCACAGAAGTTGCAAGCCCTTGGCCCACTCCTCTTAAAGAAGTGGGATAAAGCTCGACCGAATACGCAAAGCTCAGCGTGCCACCTGGCCACTGCTCTAATGACGCAAAGATTATGAACAGCGGAAGTAGCGTCAACGCGTTTACGCGGATGAGATAGGGCAAAACAAGAAGCACAGCGAGCATCACGCCAAAACCTAAAAGCGTGGGAATTCTTCTACCATAGCGATCAATCATTCTCATGAGCGCATAGTAAGAAAGAATTGGGAAGGGCGCGCTCAGCGCTCCGAAGAGCGCAATTTTGGATAGGCTGTTTATTCCGTATTCCTTGTAAAGTGTCGCCGTATAGAAGCCCAAGCCATAGGCGCCAACGTCAAAGCAGAACCAAGTGACAAGCAAAAACAGCGTTGGTTTGAGGTATGTTGTGAAAAGCTCTGCGGTTTTTCTTGGCGTTTCGTTTCCTGCGTTTCCTAATGTAGCGCCAATTCTTTCTTCGGCGATTTTTCTTGCCTCTTCAATCTTTTTCTTTTGAATAAGCCACCTTACCGACTCTGGCATTAGCCCTCTTGCGGCGACTACGGGTATCGCAAGTAGCGCACCCACAAGAAGCGACACCCTCCAAGAAAGCTTGACGCCCAGTCCAAGTGTGAGAAAGTTCACGACACCAGCAAGTAGCGTTCCCACCCAGTAATACATTATACCGTACATGAGTAAAGCGCCCCTTTGCTTTGCTGGTGAAAACTCGGATATTATCGTGGAGCTAATCGGGTAGTCTGCGCCTATTCCAATTCCCATCAAAGCTCGGAAGAGTATGAGTTGAAACACGTTTCTTGACAAAGCGGAGAGTGCTGCGAACACTATGAAGAAAAGAAGGTCTATCGTGAACATCGTTTTTCGACCAAGCCTGTCCGCAAGCCTTCCAAACGTGACACCTCCAACCGCCATGCCTATTAACGCGCTTGAAAGAATGAGCGCGTAAACGAGAGGATTGGAAGACGCGGAAACCTTAAATTCTTTGGAAATGAGAAGCACAGAAAAGCCGATCACGCTAAGGTCGTAACCGTCGATAAGAACACCCATGCCAGCTAGAGTGGAAAGAATCCAGTGAAATCGGCTGAGCTTTGCGGTGTCGAGCGTTGGGTTTTGCACAACTTGAGTCTATATCACTCAAATTTAGGGTTTTCTTGGACTCTTACGCTGAAAAAATTTACAGTATCATGTCAAAAAAAGTTTATTAAAAAGTGCAAAAGAACAAAGATGTGAAAAATAATGGGCGATCCTTTTCTTTCGTGTGCTTGGATAGCGGTCGCCTCTTCCGATTCGGTAGAAGAAGGGTGTGTTAGACCAGTAAAGCTTTTGGAAGAAGAGCTTGTGCTTTGGAGGGGTCAGGGCGTCGTCCACGCTTGGCAGGACCTGTGCGTTCACAGAGGCGCAAAGCTTTCTCTTGGTAAAGTAAAGCAAGGAAGGCTAGTTTGTCGGTATCACGGTTGGGAGTATGACGCCGATGGAAGGTGTGTTCACATACCAGCGCATCCCGAAATGCGTCCTTCTGAGCGCGCAAAAGTCAAAGCGTTTTGGGTTGAAGAACGTTACGGCTTAATTTGGGTTTCTCTGAATGCTCCAACTTCCGAAATTCCTGAATTTAAAGAGTGGGAAGACGCAGGCTTTCGAAAAATATTTTGCGGACCTTACCACTACAAAGCGAGCGCGCCTAGGGTCGTGGAAAACTTTTTGGACGTGACACACTTTCCTTATGTTCACGCTGGTTTGTTGGGCGACGAGAACAAACCAGAAGTTTCGGAGTTTGTCGCAGAAAGAGTAAACGGAAAGATCGTTGCAAAAGATATTAAGGTTTGGCAACCCGATCCAGACGGTTTTGGCAAAGGAGCGATAGTGAGTTACACGTATGAGTGCTTGAACCCTCTAACCGCTAAGTTTTCTAAGAGATGGGATGACAAAGTGTTTGTTGGTTACTTGACCACGACACCCGTGACGCAAACCGAAACAATCGCTTGGATCTGGCTTGCGCTGAACTACGATTTCGAAGTGCCCGAGCAAAAGATAAGAGAGTTTCAGGATTCTATAGTAAAACAGGATATAGAGGTTGTTGAGTCGCAAAGACCAGAAAAGCTACCTCTTGACCTATCGGCGGAACTTCACTTAAAATCGGATAGGATCGCAATAGCCTACAGAAAATGGTTAAAGGAGTTGGGACTCACTTTTGGTACGTCTTAATCTGGTGGAATCTCTTTGAACGCCAAATCTATGTTTACTCCCTTTTTTGCGTTGATTCTTTTTGAATACGCGTATATTAGGAAACCCAAGACTAGCTCAAAGACCACATAGGAGTACGATAGCTCGTTAACCCCCCATACGCCTGGATTTGACACAATTTGGTACACGATGAACGAGAAAATTGCGGCCATCGCCATTCCGCAGAAAAATAACGCTCGCTTGGTAATCCCGCTTTGTTTTTTGGAGTGAATTGCTGCGGCAATTCCTACAAACGCAAAGTACGCCATTGATATCATCACCGCACCAAACAACGCTTGTAGGCTACCGTAAAAGTAAACCGCAAGTCCCACAAGTGCTATGGTCACCAAAAGGTCTACTAGATGCGCTGTAACTGGTGAGCCGTACTTCGGACTTATGTACGCAAGCTTTTCAGGGAGATAGCGATCAAACGCTTGCGCAAAAGCGTAACGCGCAAACACTATTATACCGTAGGCCAGTATACCAAGACTCCAAACGATCCACCCTAAGCCGATAAGCCATGATAGAAAGGCGTTAGGCGCTACGCCCATTGCAAGCGTCCAAAAGTTAAAAGAGTAGTCGAAAACGAGCTTAGGATTGCTCATTGCCATGTTCACAAAGCCCATCCCACCAACATAGTACATCACGCCAAGCGCTGAGGTGAGAAGAAGGGCAACGATTACAGAAGAAATCGCTATGTTCCACTTTAGTGCGCTTTTTCCCTTAATTTCTGAAGCCACAGCAGGAGCGGCATTGACCCATGGATAAACAAAAGCCGCAAAGAATGGTAGCACAAAAATCGTTGGATACAAACTAAAGAAGCCACCTTTGTATGATGAAGCAAGTTGCTGATAGCTTATTCCAGCGCCAAGGGAGTTGATGTACGATGCAATACCAGGCCTTCCAGCATAAAGTATCACCAAAATTCCCAAAATCGTGGTTAAGATTCCAAAAAGGGTAAAAGCTGATACAAGCTTGTATCCAGCTTTTGGTCTTACTATGTTCAACGCAATAAGTGACGCGTAAATTGTCCATGCGATTAGCATTTGCGATAACGGCTGTGAACCTGGGATTCCACCAGGTAGCGCTAGTCCGAGCATGTTTTGAAAGCCTAGCGCAACGCCCACACTACCAATTGCGAAAACGGTTGAAATTGCAATAAGAGCCAAATAAGCTAGCGTCTCCATGGTGTAACCCGCAAAAGAAAGCGGTGCGCCTATCCACCCTCCTAGTGCACGTGAAATCCAAACATAGTCACCTCCAGTTTTTGGGATTTTTTGTGTTAAGATTGTGTACACTATCACTTGTGGCACTGAAAGAGCAAGCGCGATTAGAGATGCGATCACAAGATTCAAGCCCGAGATCTCAGGAATGTTTACAAGTGTAAAGCCTAGAACTGCAAGCGCAGCGCCAGCTGACATGTTTGCTATATTGAGCATCACCGCATCAAGAAATGAAACCGTTTTCACAAGCCCTGTGGTTTCTCTGACGAACACGGTTGTCGTGGATTTTGCGCTACTACCCCCAACTTCCTTTTTTTGAGGTTCGTCACCAAAACCCTTTTGAGTCATGATTTCGATATCTTGTTAATATATATAAATTTTTTGCTAATTTTTAACATAAATATGTAAATTATTGAGCACACTTCCTAGATTTACAAAAATATAACTGCCTACTCGATTTGGTTATGCTTTGTAGCGTTTTTTAAAAGATTTAAATATCTCTTGGCGCATTTGAATTCCATGCGATACAACCAAAAAAAGTTGGCTTTGCTACTTTTGATAGTGTGTTCTAGCATCTTGGTGAGTTCGGTATCTTCTTCAGTTTTTGCGCAGCAACCTCAGGGAACAACTTTTATTTATTGGCTATGGCGGTACACCCTTTGACACTTTTAATCCCTTTACCACCTATACAGTTGTGTCCACAATGTCCACTCTTGATGTTTACGACTACTTGATAAGGTACAACTCAACTTTTGCGCCAGTCGTCCCAGACCTCGCGTACAAGTGGTACGTTTACCCGAACAACTCTGCGGCAGTATTCTATTTGGTGAAAAACGCAACCTGGTCGGACGGCTATCCTGTGACCGCGCAAGACGTGGTTTACAGCTTTGAAGTCGCAAACAACAGCGCATCAAGGCTTCAACCAAACGTTGAACCGATAACCGCAATTTATGCGCCTAATAACTATACCGTGATTTTCCACTATAGGCGTACTGCTCTGTTTCTGATCAACACGATAGCAGCGGTTCCAATCGTGCCAAAGCACGTTTGGGAGAAGTACGTGCCAAATCCTTCTAACGCAACTCAACTCACAAACTACCAGGACTACCCTGTTGTTTCAAGCGGACCTTTCGAAGTGACAAACTACGTTCAGGGGCAGTACATAGAGCTCACAGCGAACACTCACTACTTCTACAAATCCAGGATACCACACGTTCAACACATAATAATACAGTTCTTTAAGGACACAAACAGCATGGTCGCAGCGCTCGAAGCCGGTCAAATCGACGCCGCCGCCCCGTCACTTCTTCCAGTGCAGGCGCAGACGCTAGAACAAAACTATCCGAATATAAAAGTTGTCGTGGAACCTGGTGAAGAGCTTTGGTATATCGCTGTGAACGTGTATCCTTATGGTCACGGCAACCCAACGCTCAGAGATCTAAGGGTGAGAGAAGCGCTCGCGCACGCAATCAACTACACAGAGCTTGCACAGGTGATATGGAAGGGTTACGCAACACCCGCCGCTGGTCTTTTGCCGATTGGAAATGAGTATTACGACCCGAACCTCAAACCGTACACCTTTAACCTCACACTCGCAAATCAAATTTTGAACGAAGCGGGTTACAAAATGGGAGCAAACGGGGTTCGTGTGAGCCCTAACGGCACACCCCTCTCTTACACGCTTTACGTTGTGAGCAACGCACCAGAAGAAGTTGAGGCTGCAAACATTATCGCAAACTGGTGGAGCCAAATCGGAGTTCAAGCCAAAGTTGAAGCAGTAGACGCAGGCACGCTTGCGAGTATAATCTGGCCAAACTTCACTCAGGACTTCGACCTTTGGGACTGGTTCTCTAGCCCCGCGGTTCCGACTCTTCTTTCAGTTTTCTTGTCAAACCAAACTGAAACTGGAACATCTGATAGTGGTTTTCAAAACAAAACGTATGACAGGCTTTACAGTGAAATGATGTACGCACCAAACTTAAGCGCTGTAAAGGAGTACGCCTGGGAGCTTCAGTCAATTCTTTATCACGAGTTACCATACATCAATCTATACTATGTAGATTCAATAGAAGCGTACAACGATAAGCTTTTCACTAACGTGTTTACAAACATGACTGGAGGACCGTTTTCAGACATAAACTGGTACACGTTCTTACAAATACAGCCAGTGCAGTCGACGAGCGTGGTCACCACCACACAAACTTCTTCGACCCAAACAAGTTCAATGACAAGTTCTGTGAGTAGCAGTGCTGTGAGTGTGCAAACTTCGCCAACGATGTACATAGTGGTAGGTGCTGTGGTGGTAATAATTGTCGTCGCTGCGATAGTGCTACTAGCGAGGAGGAGATAAAACCCATTGGGAATGGGCCGCTATGTCGCAAAAAGAGCGGCCACATCACTTATCACTTTTGTAGCCACCGTGGTACTTACATTTATACTTTTTAGGCTTTTACCAGGCGATCCGATAACGCTACTATTCAGAAGCCCTCTTCTCACACCTAGTGAAATAAATGCTTTAAACGCTCAGTTTGGGTTAAACAAGCCGCTATACGTGCAGTTTCTTATTTACATCAAAAACGTTTTTGAAGGAAACTGGGGAATTTCTTTTTATTATAGAGCCCCAGTTTCTCAAGTGCTTTTTCCGGCAATGCTCAATTCAGTGATTTTGCTTTTACCGTCAACGATTCTTGCGGTGGTCATAGGAGTTGGCCTTGGGATTTTGGCGGGTTGGAAGAGAAACACGATGACAGACGTTGGAATCTTATCGTTTTCACTTGTGCTTTACGCGCTTCCAACTTTTTGGCTTGGAATTCTCTTAATAATGCTTGCAATAAAGACTGGAATTCCTGTTTCTGGTATGGTGTCGATAGGCGTCACCTTTTCAAATCCTTGGCAGTACATTATTAACGTGCTAAAACACCTTTTTCTTCCGATGATAACGCTCACCTTGGTCACACTCGGCCAGTTTTCGATCATCATGCGTAACACCATTTTGAACGAGCTCACCGAGGACTACGCGCTTGCCGCCTATTCAAAAGGAATGAGTGACAGAAGGCTTTTAATAAAGCACATCGTTCCAAACGCACTACTTCCTACTGTAACCATAATCGCAATAAGCATAGGCACGGTTGTCGCTGGTGCGGTGCTAACCGAGACCGTTTTCTCATGGCCTGGTGTGGGAACACTGATTTACGATTCGATAGCAAGAAGAGACTATCCGGTTTTACAGGGTGCGTTTCTTATAATCGCTCTTGTGGTAATCCTTTCGAATTTTGTGGCCGATGTGATTTACGCGTTTTTGGATCCTCGGGTGAAGTATTCTTGAGCGCACGCGCAGTTTGGAAGACTTACACCTCAAACAAAAAAGGTGTTGTCGGACTTGCAATCCTTGTGTTTCTTGCGATCATCGCGATTTTTGCGCCCTATATCGCGCCTTACAACCCAAACGCGATCGACCCAAATGCAATTCTACAGCCACCATCGCCAAAACACATTTTTGGGACTAACGAGCTTGGGCAAGACATCTTCTCACTTGTGATTTGGGGTTCGAGAATATCGCTACTTGTGGGTTTTCTTGCAACCGCGGTTGCGATGGTTGTCGGAACGCTTGTGGGAATTGCCGCAGGATACACTGGAGGCTTAGTGGACGAAGCGCTAATGAGAGTGACCGACTTTTTCTTGGTTGTGCCCGCAGTTGTGCTTGCGATTGTTGTCGCAGCTGTTCTAAGCTCTTCATTGCTTAATGTGATCCTCATAATAGGCTTGCTAAGCTGGCCTTCCACCGCAAGAGTTGTGCGCTCACAAACGCTTGTGATAAAACAGCTACCTTTTGTCGAAGCTAGTAAAGCGGCTGGCGCTTCAAGCTTTTACATAATGCGTAGACACATATTTCCAAACGTAATGCCCCTTGTTTACGCGAACACCGCGCTCACAATCGCCAACGCGATATTCACACAAGCTGCGCTGGTGTTTCTCGGAGTGGGTGATGTGAGGGATATAAGCTGGGGGCAAATACTTCACTTCGCTTACTCTTCAGGCGCGATAACCGCTGGGTACTACTGGTACGCGATTCCGCCAGGCGCGATGATCGTTGTTGCGGTGCTCGGCTTTGCGCTCACGGGTTACGCGCTTGACGAAGTGTTCAACCCTAAGCTCAAAGAGGGTGTGGTTTTTGCGTCTACTTGAGGTAAAAAGTCTTAAGGTTTACTTTAAGACGCAAGCCGGTTTGGTAAGAGCAGTAGACGGCGTGAGTCTTGAAATCGAAAAGTCTGAAATTCTTGGGCTTGTTGGTGAGTCTGGTTCTGGAAAGTCAACATTTGGCTACGCTGTGATGAGGCTGTTACCAAAAAACGCGGTTGTCACGGGTGAAATTTTTCTTGAAGGCGAAGACTTGCTCAAACTCCCGATCGAAAAGATGAGAAAGATTAGAGGAGAAAAAATCGCAATGGTCTTTCAAGGTTCAATGAACTCACTTAACCCAATCATGCGAGTTGAAGACCAAGTGGCTGAACCCCTTATAATTCACAAAGGTATAGACGAAGAAGAAGCAAAGCGCACTGCAAGAGAGCTCCTGATGCAGGTTGGTGTAAACCCCGAAAAAGCGAAAAGCTATCCACATGAACTGAGCGGTGGTCTTAAACAAAGGGTTGCGATCGCCATGGCGCTTGCGCTACACCCTGCTTTGCTCATTGCGGATGAGCCCACAACCGCGCTTGATGTGATGACTCAAGCGCAAATCATGGAGCTATTAAAGACGCTAAGGGTTGAATATAACATGAGCATCATAATCATAAGCCATGACATTTCGCTCGTTTCCGAAGTGGCTGATAGAATGGCCGTGATGTACGCTGGAAAGCTTGCGGAGCTTGGACCTACAAACGAGGTGGTGTTGAAGCCCGTCCATCCTTACACCCAAGGTCTTATTGCGAGTGTTCCAAAAGTGGACAGTTTTGCGCTCAAACCAGCTAGCATTCCAGGTGACCCACCAGATCCCTTAAACCTTCCTTCTGGTTGTCGCTTTATGCCACGATGTTCTTTTGCAAGGTCTGGGTGTGAAAGCTTTGACGGAACGCTTTTTCGTGTTTCGCGCGATCATCTTGCGGCTTGCTTGTTGGCGGGTGAAAGGCTTCATGGGAGAAGTGTTGGTTGAAGCAAAGGATTTAAAAAAGCATTTCGAAGTAAGAAGGTCCCCTTTAGATGTGATACTAAGAAGGAAAAGCTATATCAAAGCGGTGGATGGTATAGATCTAAAAATTGAAAAAAAGCAAATAGTTGCGCTTGTCGGCGAATCCGGTTCAGGAAAAACCACGACGGGAAGACTTCTTATCATGCTAGAAAAACCGACCTCTGGAGAAATATGGTTTGATGGAAAAAGAATCGATAGCGCATCTCCCAAGGAGCTCCGCGCGCTTAGACCAAGGATGCAAATGATTTACCAAGATCCTTACGGTTCTCTTAATCCGAAGCTCACGGTGTACCAAAGCGTTTGCGAACCCTTAATTGTAAACAAAAGAGAACACAGCAAAGAGCTCGTCATGGAGATGTTAGCGCTAGCTGGTTTAAGGCCTCCAGAAAGGTTCCTTGAGCGCTACCCGTATCAACTTAGCGGAGGACAAAGGCAACGCGTTGCGATCGCTCGCGCGATGATACTCAAACCTGAATTCGTGGTCGCGGATGAACCCGTGTCGATGCTCGATGTTTCACTAAGGGCGGAAATTCTTGGCGTTCTCAGACAATTCAACGAAAGACTTGGCGTGAGTTTTCTTTTGATAACTCACGACTTAGCCGTGGCTTCACAGCTAGCAGAAAGAATCGCTGTGATGTACCTCGGAAAAATTGTGGAAGAAGGGGCGACGCGTGACGTTCTTTCTTCTCCTCTTCACCCTTACACCCAAGCGCTAGTTTCCGTGGTGCCACGAATAGGAGAAGAGAAAAGGAAAAAGCTAATCCTACAAGGAGAAATACCTAGTGCAAGAAACATACCGAGCGGTTGCCGCTTTCATCCGCGCTGTCCTTACAAAAAGGAAGTTTGTGCGCGCGTTGAGCCCGAACTTCGAAGACTTAACGGAGTCAAAGTTGCGTGTCACTTTGCGGGTGAGCTTTCGTAAGCTCCGACTTGATCCAAGGCATCGCCTCAAGAATAAAGCTAGGACCGTGGTGCGCAATTAGGTCGTATGGTCCTGGAGAGACGCAAACCCTTCCTTCTTTTATCGCGCGAACACTGTGCCAACCTCTTTTTTTGAGCATCTCCAAAACTTGTTCTTTTGTGGTCTTTCGAAACATCTTGGGTTCGTAGATTATCGCGTCGGGATCTTCTTGTAAAACCCTTTGAAAATCTGGTTTTCGCCATTCACACTCGTCTTTTCCGAAAATGTTCTCTGCGCCCATTATCGCTAGCCCATCGGTGATATAGCTGTACGCACCAAAAGTCACAGCACCCCCCAAGTCTATTTCCACGTAAACCTTAAGCTTTAGAGAGTTGACAAGCTCTGAAATTTTGAGATAAAGCGTCTTTGCTAGCTCTCTTCCTGTTTCTTCGACGCCCATTACAAGCGCCACTTTGACCACGCTGTCTATGATCGAGGCTATTGTGGCGGGTAGCTCAAGCGCGTAAACCGCAAACTCTTTTGAGAGTGTAAGAGCGAGTTGCCTTTGGTAACCAGTTGTCACAAAAACCACATCAGGCTTAAGACTTCTTAGCTTTTCGATATTTGTGGTGCTATAGCTACCAAGAATCGCCTTCTTCCGCGCTTCTATTGGGTGAACGTCGAACGCGCTCACCCCTACGACTTTTTCTCCCAAACCGAGCATGTAAAGCGTTTCGGTTATCGCAGGACTAAGACTCACCACTCTTTCAGGTTTTTCTGGTATCACAAGCTCACAAGATGTGATTTCACAAAACACTCTCTTCAATGTGCGTGACCTTTTAGCCTTGCACTTCCTTTTGTAGTTCTAGGTATGCCCTTTTCACTTCTTCGACCGATGCTCCGTCCTCAAGTGTCGTGACATCGCCAACCGGTTTTCCCACAACAACCGCTTGCACCACTCTTCTCATGATTTTTGCGCTTCTTGTTTTGGGAAGTTTGCTCACAAAGTAAACGTTTTTCAAAGAGGCGATTGGCCCAACCCTTTCTCTTACCCAGAGATTGAGCTCTTTTCTTAGCTCTTCGCTAGGCGTGTAACCCTGTTTGAGTATCACAAACGCCACTGGCACTTCACCTTTGAGCTCGTCTGGCACCCCGACGACCGCGGCTTCTGCGACCGCTTTGTGCTGAATCAAAGCGGACTCAAGCTCGTACGTGCCAAGCCTGTGCCCAGCAACCTTAATCACTTCATCTGCTCTGCCAAGAATCCAGAAGTATCCGTCACGGTCTTTTACCGCGTAGTCACCAGCGTAAAACACTCCTTGAAAACGGCTCCAGTAAACTTGTTTATATCGCTCAGGATCTTTAAATATGGTGAGTGGCATGCCCGGCCACGGCTTTTTGATCACAAGATACCCTCTTTCTTCTGGCTTTTGCGGCTTTCCGTTATCGTCAAAAACGTCCGCATCAACGCCGAAAATCGGTGGACCATTTGTTCCGGGTTTTAGCGGTACCAAGTACTTGCCAGGCGTGTGGCTAATTAGTATGCCTCCTGTTTCGGTCATCCACCACGTGCTTCCGAAAGGAACCTTTTCTCTACCTAATAGCTTAAAAAGCCACCTAAACGCTTCAGGGTTGATTGGCTCACCCACGCTGTGTATCAACCTAATAGACGAAACGTCGTGTTTTTTAACCCACTCTTCCCCAAACCTCATCCAACCTCGTATAGCCGTGGGCGAGGTGTAAAAAATGTTCACACCGTGCCTTTCGATGATCGAAACCCATCGGTCTGGCTCAGGGTAAGTGAGCGAGCCTTCGTACATAAGAGTTGTCGCGCCTTCCATGAGCGGCCCGTAAACGATGTACGAGTGGCCAGTGACCCAACCTATGTCTGCGGTGCACCAGTAAACGTCTGTGTCTTGTATGTCGAACACATCCTTCATCGTTGCGTGTAACAGTGTCAGGTAACCGCCCACATCGTGCACCTGTCCCTTCGGTTTTCCAGTTGTGCCTGATGTGTAGAGAACGTAAAGCGTGTCTTCGGATTTCACCCTTTCAGGCTCGACGTACACGTTTTGCGGAACTGATTCCATAAGTTTGTCAAAGAATTCGTCTCTTCCTTGTGCCATGTTCACGTCTTCCTTGGTGCGCCTTACCACGATCACGTTTTTGATGGTTTTACACTTTGAGAGCGCTTCGTCCGCTATTTGCTTAAGAGGAACCACTTTACCATTTCTCCAACCACCGTCAGCGGTCACAAGTAGTTTGGCTTCAGCGTCGTTCATCCTTTCGGCGAGCGCGTCCGCACTAAAACCAGAAAACACCACGCTAAACGCGACACCGAGTCTTGAGGCCGCAAGCATGAATATCGGTAGCTCAGGAATCATCGGAAGGTAAATGCCTATCACGTCACCTTTTTTAAGTCCGTAGCTTTTGAGTAGATAAGCCACTCTGTTCACTTCTCGAAACAGTTCGCCATACGTGATCTTTCTTATTTCTCGCGCTTTCTCATTTTCCCAAGGCTCCCCCTCCCAAATTATCGCAACCTTGTTCTTTCGCCAGCTTTTTGCGTGTCTATCCACGCATATGTAACACGCATTGAGCTCGCCACCCACAAACCACTTGTAAAAGGGAGGGTTTGAGTCGTCGAGGGTCTTTTCCCAAGGTTTGAACCAAGGTAGCTCCTTTGCGATCGAAGCCCAGTACTCTTTGTAGTTTTCAACGCTCAATCGGTGTAGTTTGTGGTAGGTTTCAATGTCAACAAGGTTATGCGCACCCTCTGGGACAATCCTTTCTTCGAATGGAAGAGCCCAGTTAACAGACATAAATTAGTAACGCTCAGAACGATTTAAAGTTCACCAATAGTATTTGTGGGTGTGTCGTGAAGCTCTTCGGATAACGCGTTTGTGAGAATACAATTCTCGTGAAAGTTTGATGGTATCTGTGTTGTTTTCGTGGAAAACCGCCGCGGAATTGTTCGGGTTTGTGGTGCACATCTAGCTTCGGCGATTATCACGAGAAACTTTGTTTGTAGTTCACCGATTCTCGCTGGTAAAGCCCCCCTTGCTTAGCCTTAGATGCATAATAGTCACAAAACTTCGCGCCTCTCCTATTGATACATTGAGTCGCGTGAACTCTTATCTGGGCACAACCTCCACGACGGTTTACGGACACTTACGCTAGATTATACGCTTATGTGTTACAAGTATTATTAATATCAGTAAACTTAATATCAGCAAACACATACTAGAATGTTATGGCCAAGTACACAACCGTTTCCGCAAAGATACCAGTGGATCTTAAGGAGAAGCTGAAAAAGTATGGTATCCCAGTTGGTTCTTTGATCAGGGAGGCGATAGAAAGAGAAGTAAGAAGAAAGGAGCTTGAAGAAGTGGACGAAGACATGGAGGAGATTTCTCAAAAACTCATTAAGATAAGTGACGAAGAGTTTGCGAGAATCATCAGGGAGTCAAGAGACAAAAGATGAGTTACCTGTTTGACGCAAGCGCGATCATCAACCTTGTAAAGAAAAGGTGTGCGCGGCTTCTAGCACTCGGCTACACAATAGAGCTTGCACTGTACGAGTTGACCAATGCCATCTGGAAGGAGTGCGCACTAGTGGGCGCACTCACACAAGATGAAGCTATACGACTTTTGAGAAACTGTGTAAAGGCGGCCAAGGCTATACCCAAAATCGATGTGGACGAGGTGCAGGTGTTCGAGCTTGCGTTGACCAATAAGATGACCGCGTACGACGCGTCCTACTTATACGCATCACGCAAGGGGAAACTCGTACTTGTGACCGATGACAAAACTCTGAAGAGTGCGTCTAACGGAATTACTTCGGAAGAGTTGCGAAAAAAGCACGCTTATCTATAAGAGGAATATGTGGTTACGCTTATCGTAAAGAGAGACTTTGTCTGAATAAGCGCGTCACAGTGCAGCATACAATTGAATCCTAGGAAGTCTACGTAAAAGTGTTTTCTTTTGTTACAGAAACTCCTTAAAGTGACAAATACTCAACTGAACTTACCTGTGGTGATTTTAGAGATCGAGTCAAAGCCACAAGGGATCCCATTCTGAGAGTGGTCTAAACACCATTTTGAGACAAATTTTTTTGTATGACACCACACTAGCTCGCCGTCGATCGCAAATGTGCTCCAAGTTTCGACAAAATTCTTCCTCGCACTCGAGTTTGACACTGGGTTTTGAACTTCGAGCTCTTCGTGAAGTTTCCTAAAAGCGTTGAGCAAAACCGCTAACTGAGCTACAAAGAACCTTTTTGTTTCTCATAAGTTCAAAATTCCTAATAAACAAACGTGGACACCTTGTGTCATCAAATTCTCGGCGTGAAGCTTTCTGGACAGTATATTGCGTGTGTTTGTGTGCGGATAAAAAAGCTTCCACGCTAGGATCGCATGCACACCAACTTTTTATCCGACACAAATGCGTATCGAAAATCTTTTATAATCTGCAATGCAATTTTGCTCGGGATCTTTATTGCATCCCGTGTTACACTTAATTTGCGCGTTAACCGCAAAGCGCAAGTGTTAGCGCGTTTTCAAGACGCATCGAGTTTTCCTAATTTTGTTTGCAAACAAAGAGCGCTTGCACGAAGCACGCTTGAAACACTTTTAAAGGCTTTTTTGTGCAACAACCACAAAAAAGCGCGTTTTAGTGGATTTTTACTCAATAACACCACAAAGCGCACAAACTTGAGATTGTCTTTTTCAAAATTTGTTCGTCATTAAAGGAGGTAAAGCTATTGAGAATAGCAATACCCAACAAGGGTAGACTCCGTCAACCCGTGCTTGATTTTCTTTCTGCAAGCGGTATTAAACCGCTATTGAGCGACGAACGCGCGCTCATCGTTCCGACAAATTGGGAAGTTGTGCAACTTGTCATGGTGAGAACAGAGGATGTGCCAAATTTGGTTGAAGCAGGGGCGACTGATTTGGGAATCACCGGACTAGACTATGTTTTAGAGTCTAAGGCAAAAGTGGATGAATTGATTAAACTTGATATAGGAACTGCTAAGATTGTGTTGGCTGTGCCCTCAAACTGGGAAGTGAACCACCCAAGCGAAATAAAAAGAGAAATAAGGATTGCCACTAAGTATCACAATATAGCGAGCTCTTATGTGCAAAGAACTGGGTTGCGCGCAAAAATTGTGAAAATAAGCGGTGCTGCGGAAGTCATACCCTCTTTGGGGGCTGCCGACGCAATCATAGACGTGGCGAGCACAGGAACAACTCTTAAGCTTCACGGGTTAAAGGTGATCGACGAAATTATGCAAAGCTATGCGGTTGTGATAGGTAACAGAAATTTCCACCAACACAAAGAGCTAGTGCTAACCATGATGCAAGGCGCGTTGCAAGCCCGAAGAAAGAAAATGGTGTTCATGAATGTCAAAAGCAAAAACTTGGACCGCGTGATATCGTGCATTCCCGCGATGCTTGCGCCAGCGATATCCAAGTTGAGCGGAAAGGACGCTTGGGAAGTGATCACCGTGGTTGACGAGCAGATTCTTCCCAAAGTGATAGCGGACGCAAAGCTTGCGGGAGCGCAAGACATAGTGGTGGTTGGCTTGGAAAAGGTGATAAGATGAAGGTTTTTCCAAGCCTAGATTTGAGCAAAGGAAAGGCCATGAAAAGAGTAAGAGGCGTTGAAAACACCGGTTTGGTTTTGGGAGACCCAGTTAAACTTGCGCTCACACTTTTTGAAGAAGGGTATGAGCGTTTGCATGTGGTAGACTTGGATTGTGCGCAGGACAAAGGCCAAAACGAAGAAGTGATAAAGCAAGTGGCGAGCATTGGCTTTAAGGAGCTACAAGTTGGAGGAGGAATTCGTAGCTTGGAAAAAGCAAATAGACTACTTAGCTACGGTGTCAACCGTCTTGTTCTTTCTACACTACCTTTCATGAACACGCGTGAATTTTTAAAGATTAAGCGATCTTTGGGAGGTCAAAACATCGCGATTTCTTTGGATTATTTTGGTGACAAAGTTTTGATCAAAGGTTGGAGCGAAAGCGCGTACACTTTGGCGAGCGCGCTAGAGCGCGTGTCGCACTGGGACGTTTACGCGGTGATCTTTACATGTGTGAATAACGAAGGGTTGATGAGCGGTGTTGATAGAAAACTGTTTCGATATGCCAAAAACGCGAAAAACAAAAAAGGATACGCTGGCGGTGTCAAGGATCTAAACGACCTTTGTTGTTTAAAGAACATGGGTTTTGATTTTGCAATTCTTGGAATGTCTCTTTATACAGGAGTTTTGAGAAGTGTGAAAAATGTGTAGAAGTTTGTGCGCTTTTGAAAGGTGATGCGCGTGTGCACAAAAAGAATAATAGCTTGTCTTGACATCAAGCAAGGCAAAGTTGTAAAAGGAATAAAATTCCAAAACCTTCGGATAATGGGAGACCCCGTCAGCCTTGCGGCGATGTACGAAGAAGAAGGCGCTGACGAAATTGTTTTTCTTGACGTTTCGGCTACGCTTGAGGGAAGAAGTGTTTTGTTAAACGTTTTGAGAGAAACGGCGAGCGTGCTCAAAATACCACTCACAGTAGGTGGTGGGATGAAATCGCTTGACGATGTGTCCGCCGCTTTATCAAACGGAGCGGATAAAGTGAGCTTAAACACTTGGGCTGTGGAAAAGAACGATTTGGTTGAACAGTGCGCAAAAGAGTTTGGCTCGCAAGCTGTAGTCGTTGCGATTGACGCAAAAAGAATTGGCGCTCACTGGGTTGTTTTCACAAAATCTGGTAAGTGCCAAACAACGCTAGACGCTTTACAATGGGCAAAAAAAGCTCAAACGCTTGGCGCTGGTGAAATTTTGCTGACTAGTATTGACCGAGATGGCACAAGACTTGGGTTCGATTTACACCTTACAAAAAGTGTAGCATCTTGTGTGAGCATTCCTGTTATCGCAAGCGGTGGTGCAGGAAGAGTTGAACACTTTTATAGCGTGCTCACGGAAGGAAAAGCTGACGCTGCGCTGGCTGCTGGTGTCTTTCACCAAGGCAGTGTTAGAATAACGCAGCTCAAGGAATATTTGCTAAAAAAAGGAGTTGAGGTGAGGTTGTGATAGAACTAAGTTTGTGCGCCTCGCAAAGGTGTTGCCGTTATGAGCGAAGTGTTGGATAAGCTTTTTTGCGTAATTCGCGAGAGGATTTCAAAAAAGCTGAAAAACAGTTACACGTATCGACTTTCAGTACTCGGAAAGGGGTACGTCGCAAAAAAAGTGGGAGAAGAAGCAACAGAAGTGGTTGTGGCTTCACTTAATGGCACAAAGAACGAAGTGATATGCGAGACTGCGGATTTGCTATACCATTTGTGGGTTCTATTAGCGCTCAACGAAATCACCCCTAAAGAGATTTATGAAGAACTACAGAGGAGAATGAAATGAAAGCTGTCGTGATCAACTACGGTGTAGGAAATCTTTTTAGCATTTCTTCTGCGCTAAAAAGGTGTGGCTTTGAAGTTTCCATAAGCGACGTAGTTCAAGAAGCGGATCTTATCGTTTTCCCTGGCGTTGGCTCGTTCTCTTCTGTGGCGCAGTATTTGCTACGAAACTCGCAGAAAATAAACGAAGCGAGGGAGAAAGGCACAAAATTTCTTGGAGTGTGTCTTGGTATGCAAATAATGTTCGAAAAAGGAACAGAAGGTGGCGTTAACCTTGGTCTTGGTTGGATACAGGGAACTGTTGACAAACTGAAAACAAACTTAAAGCTTCCACACATAGGATGGGAAAGGGTTTACGCAGTAGGAAATGCGCAAATAGCACAAGCGCTTGACTCTTTGTACGTTTATTACGCTCATAGCTACGCTACGAGCGTTTCGCAAAACACGTTGATGGTGAGCTTCTATGGCGTTCGCTATCCCGCGCTTATCGCCAATGACTTCGCTATAGGAACACAGTTTCACCCAGAAAAAAGCGGAAAAGCGGGTGTTGTGTTTTTTGAAAACCTGGTAGAGTGGCTCAAAAAATGAAGCTTGCAGAAGACCAAGCGGAGAAGATAGCTTCCACTTTGAACTACAGACATCCGAATTCAACGGTGATAGCTGTTGTGCAAAGCGCTGAAAGCAAGGAAGTTCTTATGGTTGGGAGCGTGAACAAGGAAGCGTTGGTAAAAACGCTTACCACAGGATTGTTACACCTTTGGTCTCAAACGCGAAACAAAATTTGGCTAAAAGGCGAAAGTAGCGGAAACTTTCAAGTGGTGGAAGAGTTTGCGGTTGACTGCGACTGTGACGCGGTTTTGTTCAAAGTGAAATCACTAGGTCCAATTTGTCACACCAACAATTCTTCATGCTTCTTTAGGCGGTGTACAACCCAAAGCGATTATTGAGATGATCCGTCAAGATTCGACAAACGAGCGTGCGCAAAGTTTTAGCGACGTTTACTCGAAAAGTTCAAAACCGATTACGGGTTTAACGAAAAAGGTTAAACTTTAAAAAATTTTCTTCTTTTAAACAAAATTGTTTATAAGGCGTGTCACAAAAAATTTAATGCATGAGTTTAGGGGTAATCGTTGAGATTTTACGAAAAAGAGTTTACTTCACACTCTTTGCGGTTTCATCTTTTTGCCTTGTTTTGCTCTACATGTTCCTTCTACCATCGCTACCATTTGGAACGCTTTTTCCTCAGGCGATAGTGTTCATCACACCGGTTCAAGCGATTTTCGCGTTTGTGTTCGGAGTGCTTTTGGCTCTTCTGCTCACACTCAATGTGTACGCTTATAAAATCGGAGCAAAACTGAGTGGCCTTGCACCAGCTGGTTCAGTTGTTGCAAGCCTTGTGAACGCTCTGTGTTGCACACCGGTGATCCCACTTCTTTTTGCGATTATCGGTGGCTCCTCCCCTTTGCTCTACAGTGCCTCACCAAAGGTTGAGTTCTTTTTCGAAAAGTATTATGTGGTCTTCTACGCTTTTTCCTCTATCCTACTTATTTACGCGCTTTTTCGTGTGATGAAGAGCATCTCGTGTTGTGTGGTAAAAAGGAGATGAAAACATGCCTTCTAAAAAAATTAAGCGAATGGAAAGACTTGCAAGAAGAAGAAAAAGACGCATAATTTTAAGTAGCACAATTGCGGCAATTTTGGTCGCTATTTTTCTTGCGATTTACCTTCGATCACCTTTTAACTTTGTGACAAATGGCAACACAAACTATCCTCGTTTCACAGGTTTTCCTTTAACTTTGATCAACGGAACTACTATAAACACCGCTTCGCTAATAGGTCACCCTATCGTGCTATGGTTTGTAACAACTTGGTGCTCCTCTTGTGCGGAAAGTCAGCAATTACTTGCCGAAGAGTATTACTCAACCTTGCATTCAAAGGGTATAATCATCGTAGAAGTTGAAAACTACGGTGATTTGGGAGAAGCCGGTCCATCGCTTCTACAGTTTGCGCAAACCTATGGTGGGTTGAACAAACCTGGCTGGCTAATTGGAACCGCACCCCTTTGGGTTACACAAAAGTTTAATCCGAAAGAATACCTTGATATCTTTTACTTGGTAAACCAAAATGGAGAAATTATCGGAGAAAACGTGGGCTTAGGAGCTTACCTTTCTTCGATTGTGCAGTATTTTGAAGCGGGAACGACCTCTGTCACTTCAATATCAAGCTACGTTGACGAAAAGATTCCTCAAAGTTTTTACTCAATGCTCGTTCAAGCTAGCAAACCCTACAACGCACCTTCTTCTTACGTGTACAACGTGTTTAAGCCGCTTAACACGCCAAGCTTGAGTCTTGGTTCTAAACCCATAATCGTGTATATTGGTGCGGAGTACTGCCCGTATTGCGCAGCGGTAAGGTGGCCGCTTGTGCTCGCGCTTCTTAGGTTTGGAAACTTCTCAGGGCTTGAGTACATGCTTTCCTCTTCAACTGACTATTACCCGAACACGCCCACCTTCACCTTTGTGAATTCGAGTTACACCTCGCCGTATATAGTTTTTGAAAGCTTTGAATTTGAAGACAGAAACTATCAGCCTCTGCAGAGCGTGCCAGCAAACTACTCGGCGATTTGGCAAAGTGTTGCACAGGGTAGTATTCCGTTTGTGGACTTTGGAGGAAAGCTTGCGTTAATAGGCGCTCCTTTTTCACCAGCTTTGTTAAGCGGTTATAACTGGAGTGAAATCGTAGCTCAAGTAGAGCAAAACACCACGCTTGGCGCAACGAAGCCGCTGCAAACGCGATAACACGAGCGATTTGTAGCGTAGACGGAGGCAAGCCTTCTACGGTTTGTGGTTTCGTAAGTTCCGAGCAAGCCTTTGTGTTTTTGGTAAACACAATTCCTAGTAACACGCTTTTTACCCTGCACACTTTTCAAGGAGTCAAAACACTAAAAGCATCCGAGGTGAATAAACAAAAGTGTCCAAATCTCTTGTTGTGATTTTACTAACGCTTTTTTCGATTTACTTTTTGATCGTTTCCCTAAACCTCAAAGCGGTGTACTCGATCGCCGCTTTGTGTTCTTTTCTTTTCTGGAGCTTGCTACTTTACCTTCTACTTTCTTCTCCTTTAAAAAGTGCGTTCACACTCACGCTTAAAACCCTCAAAAGAAGAAGCGCGGTTTTTTGGGTTTTTCCGGTTTACTTAGCGGCACACCTTTTCGCTTATGGGTTTTTGCTAGAGACGCTTTTTAGCTATCGTTATGGCTTTATACCCACAAATGTTGTGTACGCTTACGTTTCGTACAACTACACCGCGTCAACTTTCGCGCTTTGGCGCGTTCTTTACTCTTTTGCTGTAAATCCCGTCGTTGTAGTTGTTTTGCCCAAAGGTTTTGGCGCAACCCTTTCGGTTTACTCGTTTTTTATTGGAATACTTGACGCCTTTCTCGTGAGCGCAAACATAGAAAGGATTCTAGAGCTTTCGTCACTCTGGAAAAAGAGGCTTTCAACATTGGGCATTCCGCTAGTAAGCGTTGTTTCTGGTTCTGGTTGCTGCATTTCGCTACCAAGTGTGCTTGCGGTCTTTTCACCAGCAATTCAAGCGCTTCTTGTTACAAGTGGCGGCGTGATTCTTGAAAACGCGCTTTACTTTGCTCTTCCCTTTGCGGTTGCGCTCGCTTTGTACTTTAACCTGCGCGCGCTTTATCCCAAACTCAAAGTAAATGTTTAATAGTTTAAGAAAAAACCAATTTTTCCCTAAATTTTTAAACCAAAATCGTTTTATTCTTTTTTGAGTAAAAACGCACATGAAAAAATTCGACCTAGTCATAATAGGAAGAGGAGCTGCGGCGTTTTCTGCGGCGATAAAAGCGAGCGAGCTATCACGCGGAAAGGCGAGTGTCGCAATGGTCGGAGTAGGCGCTCTTGGTGGAACGTGCGTGAACGTCGGATGTGTGCCCTCTAAGTATCTACTTGAAGCATCGTTTCGCTATTACAATCAAAGCGCTTTTCCCGGTGTCGACGTAAAGAGCGCTCAGCTAGATTTTTCAAAGCTCATGGAAGGGCTAAGAAGCTTTGTTGCCAAAGCGCGTGAAGAAAAGTACGTAAAGGTTATACAAAACTACCCCAACGTGGAGCTTATTGAAGGTAAGGCGCGTTTTTCCTCAAACGGAAGTGTACTCGTCGACGGAAAAAACGAAATACAGGGTAAAAACGTGATCATCGCGGTTGGCTCAAGGCCTAGCGCACCTCCTATCGAAGGGCTTGAAGATACGGGGTATATCACAAGCGACAGCGTTTGGCAAGCCACAAAAAAGCCTTCGTCACTTGCGGTGATAGGCGGTGGCGCAATCGGGCTTGAAATAGGCCAAGCTTTTCAGCACTTTGGCACACAAGTCACGGTGATAGAGGCAATGCCGAGAATACTTGCAAACACAGAGCGTGAAATCTCTGATACGCTCCAACAAAAGCTAGAAGAAGAAGGTATGAAGTTCTTTCTTAAAGCGAGGATTAGCTCGGTCAACAAAAAAGGAGAAAAAAAGCTGATCGAAGTTGTCACAGCGCAAGGAAAAAGCTTGGTAGAAGCGGAAGAAATTCTTGTCGCAACAGGAAGAGCTCCGAACACGCACGATTTGGCGCTTGAGGCGGTTGGTGTGGAAACCGACAAAAGAGGGTTTATAAAAACTGATTTGACGATGAAGACGAGCAACCCAAAAATTTACGCCGCTGGCGACTGCGTGTCTAAGCGCCTAATGCTTGAGACTCTTGCGGCAAGAGAAGGTGTCATCGCCGTATCCAACATATTCGGCGAAGAGCAAACGATTGACTACGATTCGGTTCCTTGGGCTGTGTTCACCAACCCTCAAGTTGCGTCAGTAGGGATGACCGAAGAAGAGCTCATGCAAAAAACCGGTGCTTGCTCGTGCAGGCTTGTGACGCTTGAAAACGTGATAAAGGCGAAAATCATAGGAGAAGAAGCTGGTGTTGTAAAACTTGTGATTGACCCAAGCACTCAAAAAGTCGCCGGGGTTCACGCGCTATCACCTTATGCGGCCGAGTTCATCATAGAAGGCGCGCTTGCGATAAAGCACGGATACACTCTTTGGGACGTAATAGACACAGTGCACATTTTCCCGACGCTTTCAGAAAGCGTAAAGCTTGCGGCGCAGGCTTTTCTAAGAAGCGTAGAGAGGATGAGTTGCTGTGTAGAATAGTAGCGGTGACGAGTTTGTCCTTTGAGCTTGATGAAATCGATTCGAAAATTATAGATTTACTTCAAAAAGATGGCAGAATGCAATACAAGCAAATCTCACAAATCGTAGGAGTGAGCATTCCAACCGTAAGAGAAAGGATAAAAAGGCTGAGCGAGCTTGGGCTCATCAAAAAGTTCACTGTTGTAACGGACTACACAAAGATCGCAGGAAGAGTGCGCGCAATTGTCGAGGCAAAGGTCATGCCGAATGTGCAAGAGCTAAGGGATGCGCTTGATTCAATTGATGAAGTAAGGGTGGCTTATCAAGTAGCAGGAGATAAGAGCATAGTGTTACACGTAGAGTCTGATGATTTGGAGCACCTAGACTTAACACTTAACAAACTTTACGAGCTAGGAGTAAAAGATGTGACGGTTTATGTGATAACAAGGGTTCTAAAAGAGGAATACGGTGCGATGGTTAAACCCAACGTTCCTTTGCAATATCGCTGTGTGTTCTGCGATTGTGTGATTTACGGAAAGCCCATTATCAAACACTACTATGGAGGAAAGTACTACTTTTCGGGCGAAGAGTGTGCAAAGGCTTTCAAAGAAAGGCTTGACAAAAAAATACAAAAGCAAACGCTTTAAAGAAGATCGCTTTTTCTCTTTAAAATGGTTGAAGAGTACGATTTGGTGCTAAAGAACTGCAGGGTAAAGGGAAAAGGTGAGCGCGTAACAATCGCAATAAAAGATCGCAGGATTGCGCAAATTTCGGAATCACTAGTAAGAGGAAAAGAAGAAATCGACGTTGAAGGAAGACTTGTTCTTCCCGCTTTTATGAACATGCACACACACCTTGATTCAGCGCTTACTCTTGGCAGACCTCGATACAACGAAAGCGGAACGCTTTGGGAAGGAATCAGAATATGGGGCGAGCTAAAGCGCGAGCTCACAAAAGAAGACATTCTTACAAGAGTGGAAAAGGTGGCTAAATGGTGTGTCGCAACGGGGACACTTTGGGTGCGCACAAACGCGGACTGCACGCTTGAGTCTCTTGTCACAGTAAAGGCTCTTCTTGAAGCGAAAAACAAGCTTTCTGAGCTACTTGACATTCAGGTCACCGCTTTCCCTCAGGATGGAATACTCACCGACCCGAAACACCCAGAGTTGCTCGAGAAGGCGCTTGAGCTAGGCGCGGACAACGTTGGTTTGATACCTCACAACGAGTGGACGCGAGAAGAAGGGGTGAAGTCGATTGAAATCGCGTTTGAGCTCGCAAAAAAGTACGACAGGCGAATAGACGGTCACATAGACGAAACCGACGACCCTTCTTCTAGATACCTTGAGGTTGTTGCGTCACGCGCCGTAAAACAGGGGTGGATTGGAAAGGTCGCCGCAGGACACGTCACCGCAAGTCACAGCTGGGATGCGGCTTATAGATACAGGATTCTCGACCTTTTAAAAAGAGCGGGCGTGACGATTGTGGCAAATCCGCTTGTCAATGTTCATTTGCAAGGAAGGTTCGACCAGTATCCAAAAAGAAGGGGAATGGCCCCGCTCAAGCAGTTTGCGCACAACGGCGTGAACGTCGCCTTGGGACACGACGACATAATGGACCCTTGGTATCCACTTGGGATTGGAAGCATGATACAAGTGCTGTTTATGGCGGTTCACTTAGACCAGTGGACTGGGATTAACGAGCTTTCTCAAAGCTTTGAGCTTATCACGTACAATGCGTCAAAATGCTGGGGAAACGAAAAAGAGTATGGAATTGAAGTCGGAAAAAGAGCGAATCTTCTTGTGATGAACGCAAAGAGCGAGCTTGACGTTTTAAGAGAAGTGGGCTTACCGCTTTACGTCGTAAAAGACGGGACGATTGTCGCAAAAAACTTGGATAGAAGGTTTTCTGAGGTGCTTTACAACGGTCGTTGGGAGAAGCTTAGCTTCTTTTAGCTTACTCTGGTGGGATTTCTCGAAACGCTAGCTCAACTCGGATTCCCTGCGCGGCTCTCACCCTTCTTATAACTTCGTAGAGTGCGAGCGCGACGATGGGTATTGCCGCGATCGTCGAAAGATTCACAACAAGGTTTCCTGAAAACAAAGCGGAGCCAAAACCTTGGGAGCTATAGGTCGCAACACCATACGTAATGAGCAAACCACTAGCCGAAAGTAGCACAACACAAGAAATAGCACCAAGCGTGGCGAACAGCTTTTTCGAACCACTTGAAAGCGAAATTATCTCTCTTTTTGCGATTACGATCGCAGAAATCGCCGCAAGGAGATAAGCCCAAAGCATAAAGTTTATTCCGTATTGAACAATTCCGTTTGTGGAAAAGCCGAGATAAATTTCTGCATAATCGAAAAACGCGGTGATCGCCGCGATCACAAGCGCAGATACGTAAGGCGAATGAAGCTTTGGGCTCACCCTAGCAAAAGAGCGAGGCGCAAGACCGTCGAATGCCATCGCAAAAAGAATTCTAGATGGAATTGCGATGTCGATTATGCAGTAAAGCACGTACCACGTGAGCGAACCCAAAACCACGATAAATAGTAGTGCTGGCGAGTTTAGGAAAATCAAGCTCACGTAAGAAAGAAGAGACGTTGGCGCAATCGGAATTCCTCCACTAGAAGAGCTCCAGCCGTTTACACTCGTGTAGTCGTAAAACGCTTCGCCTATGTAGTGCTGTAGCTGGAACGCAAGTAGTGTTCCCAAGGCGGACGCCACCAAATAAGAGTAAAGAAGCCCAGCTTTTAACCCCCTTTCAGGCCTTTTCACCTCACCTGCAAAGTAAATTGGCGCGTTGTTGTACAGGTAGAAGAAGCCCATGATCGTGGCCATAAGAACTAGTGTTGAAGTTAGGTCAAAGTGCGTTTGAGCGGTTGTGCCAGAAAGCGAGGAGTAGCTCGGTCCTCCAAACTCGGAAGATAGCGAATTGAAAAGCCTTTCATATCCAGCTTGACCACCGATAGAAAAAACCGCGATTAGCATCACAAGGGTTGAAACAAGTTGCAGGATGGTCATCCCAGAAATTATTCTCGCAAACCAAGAGGTTCTTGAGACAACCACGAGTGTAGAAAGCGCGATTATCGCGAGTGTGACCGCAAAAAACAGAGGAGACGTGAAATTCTGATAGCCGAATGCGTTACCCAAGCTAATAAGGGAAGGGTCGTGAAGGGAAACGCCCAAAGCTTGTAACGCAGGTGATACCACAAGTGGAAGCTCCGACTGAGCAAGAACCGCCGTACCAGTTGTGAAAACAAAGATTGTGGCTATCGCTTGAATCATGCCCCATCGAGCGCCAAGTATCCTTGACACGTAGATATAGTCGCCCGCAGAACGCGGAATGAGTCTTGAAAGATAAAAGTACATAAGAACCACGGGCGCCATAACAAGCGCGCCAAGCGCAGTAGCAAGCGTCCAGTCTGCGCCTGCTAGATAAGGCGCAAAGATCAAGGGATAGGTTATCCCCGCCGCAGGACCCAAATACGAAAAGTTCATCGAAAACGCATCGAGCGCGCCAATTTCCTTGACAAGTCCCGTCGACTCTCTCACAAATGGTTTTGCCGACATTTGCAAACTTTACAAACGCAAAAATAAAAAGTTTGCGAAGACTATCTTCGAAAAGAGTGAACGAGCTTTACTACTTCTGAAACAACTCTTGGGTCGGCGTTTGGCGGAACACCATGACCCAAGTTGAAGATGTACCCCTTGACTCCTCTTGAGTCTTCCAAAACGCGTTTGGCCATTCTCAGAGCAAGCTTTGTTGGCGCAAGAAGAGAAGACGGGTCTAAGTTTCCTTGTAGCGCAAAGCTTTCACCAAGTATTGAGTGCGCTTCTTTTAAGCGAATTCGCCAGTCGACTGAAATCACCTCTGCTTCCACTTTTCGTAAGACGCTCAAAAGTCCGGCGGTGCACGTTCCAAAGTAAATCCTTGGTACTCCTTTGACAGAGCTTAAAACGCTTTGAACGTGTTCTAGTACATATTCTTCAAAGTCAAAAGGAGAAAGCGCTCCGACCCAGCTATCGAAGATTTGCACCGCGTCAACCCCCGCTCCAACTTGTGCTTTAAGGTGGTTTGCAACAAGACGCTCAATTTTTTCAAGTAGCTTGTGCCAAGCCACTTTGCTTTCGTAAAAGAAGCTCTTGGTGCTCTCAAAGTTTCTTGAGTATTTTCCTTCTATAAGATAAGTCGCAAGTGTAAAAGGCGCCCCGGTAAAGCCTATCACGGGTAGTTCTGGTCTTCTTTTTTTGATAAGCCTTATTTGTTCAAGTATGTAGCCTTCCTCTTCGATTTTGTGGACGTCAAAGGAGTCCACGTCGGCTGGAGTTCTCACAGGCTTTTTTGTGACAGGCCCAACTTCTTCTTTTATGCTCACTCCCCAAGCTTTAAGAGGAAGAATTATGTCAGAAAAAACTATCGCCGCGTCAAAACCAAACCTTTCGATGGGCTCAAACACAACTTTTAGCGCAAGCTCAGGCTTTTTGATTATCTCAAGAAGTGTGTGGTTCTTTCTGATTCTTCTATAAACTGGTAGGTAGCGACCGGCTTGGCGCATGAACCAAACTGGTGTCACATCGACGTCTTTTCCGTAACACGCTCTTATGAAGTTCGATTTCACAAAAGTTAAGAGTGTTGACTCACCAAAAAGCGTTACAAAATTAAAAATAGCGGCTTTTAAAAATCTCGCAGATCGCTTGAAAAGCTTTGAGCGGAACTTTTGCACCAGCAAAGCGCGCGGACGCCTAAGTGACCACGCGGTAGGAATGAGATTGGTGTAAGAGGCACTGGTTTTCACGTTAAAGCTAACAAAAAGCTATACGCTATTTTTCAAGCGTGTTGAGCAAAGTCACTTCAAAGCTGTGAAGAGGTTTTCCGCTCTGCACAATCGCTTTGATCACATTTTGAGTGTTTAGATCTTTTTCAGAGATTACGACCACATAACCGCTTTTCAAATCCGCTTTAACGCTTTTTACTCCTTGAAAGCGTCGAAGGGCGTTTTCAATAGTTCTAACGCAAAGTGCACAAGTCATGCCACGAACGTGAAACACGTATTCTCTCAATTTTTGTCACTTTGGTAAACTATATACCCTGTGAGTCCAACTGCTGCCAGAGCCAAAACAATAGTAAGGAGTGATTGCTTGAAAAACACGCTGATCACGCTCCCAAATACTAACAGAAAAACTGGTAAGCCGCAACACAACAGAGCAAAAACAATAGGCAAAAAAGACCAAAGGGATGAATCTTTTTTGTTTTGTGTCACGCTCCACACCTTCGATATTGGTAAAGCAAAAATCCTATGAATTTCTTTTGCTTTAACTTTTGAAGATACCATTCAAAATTTTTGAAGAAATTAAAAATCTTTTATCATTTGTAATTTTTTGTGAAATCTTTTGGCTCAAAATTTTTATAGTTGAACGCAAATCATGCATTATGGAAACCACTAAAACACTCAAAATGTTCATTGCGGGTGAATGGGTGGACTCTCAGAGTGGTGAGTTCAATGTTACAAGCCCAGTGGACGGAAAAGTGATTTACAAGGTTCCACGTGGCACAAGAGAAGACGCAAAAAGAGCGATTGACGCCGCGTATGAAGCAAAAGAAGAAGCACGTAGAATGCCTGTTTACGAAAGAGCAAAGCTCTTACACAGAGTAGCACAAATAATAAGCTCAAGAAGAGAAGAGCTTGCAAGGCAGCTTTCGATAGAACAAGGAAAACCTTATGCAACAGAAGCTTTGCCTGAAATAGACGAAACCGCGGAAAATTTCAGAATAGCAGCAGAAGACATAAAAAGACTTGATGGTAGAATCATGCCTTCTCGCGATCCGCAAAAACTCATACTCATCAGCTATGAACCGTACGGTGTGTTTAGCGTGATAACCCCCTGGAATTATCCTTTTCTAATACCCTCAGAATACATAGCACCTGCACTTGCCGCAGGAAACACCGTTGTTTTTAAGCCTTCAAGTTACGTGGTTGGTAGCGCGGCAATGCTTGTTGAGTGTATTCAAAGCGCAGGTTTTCCACCAGGCTTTGTGAATCTCGTTTTTTCCGATGGCGATTTTACAGGAAGAGAAGAGGTGGGTGACGAGCTTGTCACCAACTCGAAAGTTGCGGGCGTGGGGCTTACGGGTCACTCTAGCACCGGAGAGATTGTGAGTAAAAGAGCTAGGATGAAAAAGCTTTTGCTTGAATGTGGTGGTCTTGGGCCACTTATTGTGCTTGACGATTCCGACTTGGGAAGAGCCGCATACGCCGCAGCGCTTTCTAGCTTTTCAAACGCGGGTCAAGTGTGCTGTGCGGCTGAGCGGGTAATTGTTCACGAAAGAGTTTACGAGCAGTTCGTAGAAAGACTGGTTTCAGAAGCCAAAAAGTGGAAGTTAGGCAACCCTCTTGAGGAAGGCGTTATGGTCGGTCCTATGAACAACGAACCGACGGCATCCAAAGTGGACGAGCACATAAAAGACGGTTTGAACAAAGGAGCAAAGGTTTTACTAGGCGGTAAAAGAGCCGAAGGTTTTCCCACAAGGCTTTACTACGAACCAACTGTGGTCGTGGACGTCACGCGTGACATGCTATTTAACCAAGATGAAACATTTGGCCCAGTCGCACCCGTTATGATGGGTTCAAGCGATAGCGAAATTCTTGAAATCGCAAACAGCACAATTTACGGCTTACAAGCGGCGGTTTTTACAAGGGATATCGGAAGAGCCTTTCGATTTTCAAGGGAACTAAAAGCAGGACAGGTGCTTATAAACGAATCCACGCTGTACTGGGAGCCTCAAGAGCCTTTTGGCGGAATTGGCGGAAAGAAAAGCGGTGTCGGAAGGCTTGGTGGTGTGTACACGATATACGAAATGAGCAACATAAAAACCGTGGTGATACACACAATCACAAATTCTCCCTAATAGGAAGTTTAAATCGCATTAGCTATCGCTTTTTGAACTCAACGATCACGCTATTAGCGTGAAAATTTGTGTTCAATCGAAATTCGTTGCTTTTTGTCGTGGGTTGTTATAGAACCATTGCATGGGAGGTGGTTCGATATTAATTTGCCACATCAAAGCTATCAACTCTCCCATGTGGTAAAGCTGTTCGGTGAAAGATTGAAAGAGGCATTCCTCGACACTTAGCTCAAATTGTTCACCGCTTTGAAGCTTTAGTGTGACCTTTTTACTAAGTGTTTTGTCGTCCAGAGTGAACAAAAATCTCCTTGTTTTCGCTTCTACTTCGTTGAGGTGAGCTATGACTTCGTCCATGCTTTTGTATTCAGACCATTTTCTTCTTACGTATTTGTGTAATTCGCCAGGTATTACGTAATTCACAATCCAGTCTTCATTGTCGATCATGTGTAAAACGATGTTCTTCATAGAGTAAAAACTAGCCTCTCTGTTCTTTTCAACCTCGCTCCATGGTAGTGTGGCTAGCTTTTCCACAAATTTGCGCCTCACTGTTGCCGCGTATTCGTAAAGCTCAAACACGGAAAACACAAACTGTTTAAAAACTGGGTTGACTAAAATCCTTCGAAAAATTAACCATCCGTTCCTAAAATAGGGCAGTTTGAGTGATGTGTGGTTTGGGCGGCCCATTGTAAAAGAGGTATTATCGCGTTACGTAACGACTTTCCGCTTTGTGTTAAGCTGTAGTGTACGCGTAAAGGCGCCTTTTCACTTATGTTACGTTCTATAAGACCCATTCTCTGTAGCTCTTTGAGTGTGTCCGCAAGCGATTTTGGGCTTATTCCCTCAAGCTCTCGAAGAATTTTGTTGTAATTCGCCTTTTCGTGAATTCCTATCTCGTTGAGCACTAACAAAGACCATTTTTTGGTCACGTTTGCGATTATTCCTTGAAGAGGACAGCTCACATTTTTTCTTGTTTTGCGTTTGGGCATCATGTTGATTATTCTCAAACCGAGTTTTTTGGTTTGTGTTGTTTGCGTGAAAGCCTTCGATTGTTAAACTTTTTAAAACCTAAAGCTGTGGAATAAAAGGTTTACAAATGTCCATAAAAGGATACTTGAGGCATTTCATAACGCCGATACTTATTGCGGTGGTGTTGTCACTAGTGTACATTTCGATATTCGTGCTTAAAGTTGTGCCACTGAAGTACACCGAGGCGGTTTACGTGGTTATCACGCTTTTACTTGGGTACTATTTGGTTTCAGCGTTTTCAAACGTGGTTGGGAAAGCTGTGAACAAGCTCTATGGTCCCAAAAAAGCGAGTGTCGCCAAAACCACGCTCAAATACATAGGTTATATCGTTTTAGCTTTTGCGGTGTTAAGAATTTTGGGTGTGAGCGGTGTGGCTTTGCTTGCTGGAGGTACGTTCGGCGGTTTGGTGATTGGTTTAGCTGGGCAACAAGTTTTTTCGAACGTGCTTGCTGGTCTTCTTTTGTTGCTTTCAAGACCATTTGAGGTAGGGGACAGGATAACCGTGACCACATGGCAGTACGGTGCGATTTTACCTAGTTACCCTCCAAAGTACTTTTCGGACGACCTGCTTTACCCTGGTTTTACTGGTGTGATCAAAGACATATCGCTCAACTACACCCTTATAAAAACGGATCAGGGTCCTCTTGTCAAGATACCGAACAACATTTTGATTCAAGCTGCGTTTATAGTGCACGGCGTTGACAAAAGATGGGTGAAGACGCGCTATGAAGTGAGCAAACCCATAGATATAGATCACCTTCTTGACGTGGTACGTGAAGTCGTCAGGAAAAATGAATGGGTGGTCGACCCAGAAGGTGCGCGCATCACAATTCAGAACGTCACGCCCACATCCATTGTTTTGGCGATAGACGCGTTGTGTAAAGGCGAACTCGAAGACCCACCGAGAAGCTCTCTTCTTTATGAACTAGAAAGGGCTATAAGCGGTACCAAACACCAGGTAACCACAATGCACTAAGTCTCATGGACGCGCACCGCAGATAACACTATCAGAAAACACTACGTGTGCTCACATCCACCTTAAGTAGCTATTAACCAGACGCTACCATGCAAACATCATCTTTTTAAATTTTAATTATTGATGCCTTATTGCCTAGGCATATTGAATGTAAACCACACAATTGATCCCGCATTTTGTAGCATATTATCTCCGCTTTGTGGTTTCAAATAAAACAAAGTTGCTATAGAGGTTATTGTGACACTTTTAAAAATGCTCATAGCTGGTACTACAGTAGTGTTTGGACAACATCCTCAGGTGTGAGCGTTTGAATAAGATCGCCGATTATGCAGATGCTATTCTATGGCCTTGTGAGCGTATACAGGGTAAAAAATAAGACATGAACGCAAGGAGGAAGCCTGTGGCCATAAAATAGGAGTTCAGGTTGTTGGTGAACCCAGAGAAGATGAATAGGAGTCCGTTGATGCCTGCGAAGAGCACTGAGACAAAGCCAGACACAGATGTGACGATTACAAGCGCTTTTTTAGTGATAAACGAGGTCACTAGGTCTACGATTGAAAGAAATAGTATTAAGTAGCCCATCATCATATGAATCATAAGTAAGCCGCCACCGCTCTGCATTAGACTCATCATTGCACCCATCACTCCAAAGAAGCCTTGGGCTTGGGTTGTGCTAGGGAAGCTCACAAAAAGATTAACCCACATGCCAGTCAAAAACTGTAAGATTAGAAAAACCAGTGTAATAATTACAAGCGCTTCAAGCATAGCATTCATACCCCTGTGTCTTTGAACGCTAGTTGAACTTTGGTCAATAGCATTTTGTTGTGCCCACATTACTACTTAGCCACCTATTTTAAGTACACCATCAATTTAAACATACTTACATTTCCCACCAGAGAATAGGAATTGTGTTTAATTTTCTGGAATTTCCCCTTTGATGGACGTGTGTCTATGTTGATGAAGGTTCGATGAATGTGTAACCAAAGTGTGAAACCTCATAATCGAACACTATCCATATTTGTTCAATGTCATCGCCCAAGTATTACTCGCAAGAGATATTCCCGTGCAACATACGGGGTAGGGGGTCGTTTGGGTTATCGTTGCTTCTATTGCCTGTAGCGAAACCTCGGAGTGATTGTACTCGAACGTGGCCTTACCAGTAGCATAGCCCGCTATAAAAAGCGCACTGTACACGCCCTCTAACCGCTTGACCCCCTCTTCAAGTCGTTGGGGGCAGTCTGGGTAGCTGGTTACGTTGCTTGTGCAGGGTTTACCACACTTCCCACAATCTATTAGTAAAACAACCCGTTGCACACTTGTAGTTATGCGGCTACTTATGGTAGATTCCGTGAGAGTATTAGTGTGAATCGATAAAAAGCGCTATAATCACTGTGATTGAGGCGATTATTACTGCGTAAACCACACCGCGCCAACCCCTCCTATGGCGAGTTATCGAGGAGCGTCTACC
>NEXD01000009.1 GCA_003019595.1 Candidatus Marsarchaeota G1 archaeon BE_D | reverse complement strand
AGTCGAGGTGGGGTAGAAGGCGTACAGCTCAACGCGGACACCGCTCACCAGATGCAGTTGGCGGTCCAAGAAGAGGAGGCTTCGGCTGTACGACTCCTCTTTCTCAGAGATTAGAAGAATCTTAGAGTGGGGGTTTGTGAAAAGAGGAAACCTGGTTTTACCTGTTCCAGCGTACAACACATCCCGTGAATGCTTTCTCTGCGGAGGAATCAACCAGGATTTAACCTTGGAAGACCGAGTGTTTCGCTGTCCCTTCTGTGGTTTCACCTTGGACCGGGATCTTAACGCTTCTTTAGTTCTTTTAAAGCGCGCAGGGTGGGTGCCACCCTTCCGGTGTGCCTGTGGAGCTCCGCCCACTACCCGTGGCCAAACACTACGGGCAAGGTGGGGCATTGAAGCAGGAAGCCCCGTCCGTAAGGGCGGGGTAGCTCACATAAGCAAAGGCGATAGTGTAAGGATAACATCTTAGTAAGCCAATCAACGAAACTTTTCAATATATGTTCACAATACACTACGCACACTAGTGTCCTCACAACGCTTAATATTTTCAAGCGATTTTCAAAAGCCGTGGATTTGAAAAGAATTCTTTTTCTTGCCTTCGCTTATCGAGCAAGCGCAAACATGCTTCAAACTAGCGTTCCGCTTTACGCAAGATACACGCTAAAACTATCGGACGGTGCGACCTCCATCCTTGTCACGCTTTCAAACGTGATTGCCGTTTTCTCTTTTTTGCTTTTGATTTCGTTTAGGCGCGATTTGAAAAAAGCGTTGTGCGTTTGCTTTCTCTTAATGTGCGCCGGAACTTCACTCATACTCTTTGCACGTAGCTTTTTAGCCCTTTTTCTTTGTTTTGCGTTGGCGAACCTTGGTAGCGCACCACTACAATCTTTGCTATTTACGTCCACAGTTTTTGCGAGCAAAAAGGAAACAAGCTTCAAAAACGTCTCTCTTTTTACTTCTGCTTTGAGCCTAAGTCTTGTTCTTGGTCCGCTTTACCAAGCTTTGGTGTTAAGGCTGTTTCAAAACAACCTTTTGCTTTCTATGTTAAGCTTTCTTCCATTCACGCTTTGCGCTCTTATTGTGTGCTTGTTCACACACCTCCACACAACGGCGTCTTTTGAGTTCGGAAAAATAGACTTTTTGCGTGACAAAGCGTACATCACAGCGCTTCTTGTTGAAGCGATGTACGCACTGCCGTTCGTCGCGCTTCTCACTTTTGGGGGTATTTTCTTAAAGGAAAGATTTTCTGTTTCGCTTTCTTTGGTCGAGCTTCTTTATTCCTTATTCTTCGTTACCTCCTTTTTGACAAGGTTTGCGCTATCAAAGTTCGCACAAAAAAGGTTTGCGCTTGTCACTTTTTCAACTTTTTTGACAATTTTTTCTCTTGTAGCGCTTTCCTTTTCTCAAAACTTGTTTATCACATCTTTTCTCTTTGTGCTTTTGGGTTTTCCGCACGGTGTGACCTACCCTCTTTCGTCAAGCTACGTCGCTGAATCTGTAAAAAAGGAAAGGCTGACTTTCGCTTCGTCTCTTTCTCAAAGCTTTTTCGGTGTCACGAGCTTTTTGGTGATTCCGTTTGTCGGATACGTCGGAGAAATTTTTGGCTTGGGGTTTGCGTTTTTGCTTCTTACACCTTTCATTTTTGCTTTGTACTTGGGGTTTTGCTTGCTAAACTCGTGACAAACTTTTTTGTGTCCAAAACTTTTTTTGTCGAGACAACACCGCTTGTGGTAATGAATAAATCGCTTTTTTGATTTATCCAAATCATGTATCCAGAGCGTGTGAAACTGAGAACCAGTCAAGAAATTGCGGCGATCGCGCTTCTTTCTCCTTTGGCCTTCGTGCTAAGCGCTTACGGTCCAAGAATCCCATTCCCTCCTTTGCCTTATCTGCTGTTTGAGCTATGGGAAATTCCGGTTTACTTTGCGCTTTATCTTTTCGGTTTTCGCGTAGCGTTTTTCGTTGAACTCGTAAACTACGTCGCAACCCAATTACGCCCTTCGACAATTCTTTTTGGGCCTGTGTACAGCCTTAATGCGGTTTTGTGGACTTTGATTGGCGCGTATTTCGGCTTAAAGATTCCTTTTAAAGCGAGAATTGTTCCCTCGTTGTTGTTGGCGCTACTTTTAAGAATTGCAGGAACAACCGCGTTTAACTACGTGTTTATTCAGCTTCCTGCGCCGTTTGGGTTCAGCTTTCCTGCGCAGGCGTTTCTTGCGGTGCTTTATCTTTACGTGGTTTTTAACGCAATCCTTGGTGGGTATTCCATTGTTTTGGCGTTTTACTTGGCTCAGGCGGTGAAATTAAGGCTTAAAGAAAGTCGGTGAGAGATTTTTCTTTTGCTTGTTGTTTTTTCAAGTTAAAGAGGTTGTAAAGCCTTTTTGCTTTAGCAGCCCCCACAACCGCCTCAAGCTTTGAGTAAGACGCGGAAAAGATCGCAGAAAGGCTACCAAACTCTTGTAGTAGCCTATTTGCGGTCACAGGTCCAACGCCCGGAAGCGATGAAAGAACGTTTAAAACCTCTAACTCGGCTCTACCGCTTTTCGGTTTTCTTCTGATAAGTGGCTCAAAGCCACGCTTTTCGGCTTCGCTCGACTTTTGTATAAGCCACCTTAAGAACTCAGCCGCTTGCTTTTCTTCTTCAAACACCACAATTGCTACACCCTTTAGCGTAGTCCAAGCCAAGCTTGAGTATAGTAGTGAGGTGTTTGGGGAAAGCTTTTCCGCTTCTTTTAGACTACCGATCACCAAAAGCGACCTTCTTTCGTAAACTTCGCACATTCTTGTGATCTGGTCGACAAGCCTCCCATCCAAAATCGAGGACACCAAATCGTGAACGCTCTTTCTTTCTATCGCATATCCCCCTGAAACAACATAGTCTGCGACGTCAAGCCTGTCAAACGAAGGTTGATAGCCCATCGCGCTCAGCAATTCAAGAAGCGTTGAGCCCTTTTCTCTATAGTCTGCCACGAAAAGGTGTTTCATCACACAAACATTCTTTTTGTGAACACTTAAACTGTTCGGGACCATAACGACACAAAAACGCTACTCAACGACATGGCAAGAGCCGCAAACTCTGGTCTCATCACAAAGCCAAGTTTGAAGAGCGCGCCCGCCGCGATGGGTATGAGAAGCGCGTTGTAACCAAACGCCCAGCCCAAATTCTGCTTGACTTTACTCACAGTTCTTTGTGAAAGCTTTATCAACTTGATCACCCCTTTGAGATTTGGCTGTGCAAGCGCTATATCCGCTATAGCTTTTGCGATATCAGTGCCGAACGCAACCCCTATATCTGAAGCGCTCAAAGCCTGAGCGTCGTTCACACCATCTCCAACAAACATCACAACACCTTCTTTTTTGAGGTTGGTGACAAGCTGCGCCTTATCCCAGGGTTTAAGACCAGCGTACACTTCTTCTATTCCCACCTCTTTTGCGACGCGCTTTGCCGAAGCCTCGGAATCGCCCGTCACAATACACACCCTAATTCTGTTTTTCTTTAACCACTCGACCACTTGTTTTGCGTTTTCCCTTATTTTTGAATCGAGCGTCACTACCGCCGCGGGCTTTCCGTCAAGCGCAACGAAAACCGTTGAGAGCTCGTGGTTTTCTATCGGAAATGGAGTTTCACAGTTAGATTCCACAAATCTTCTTTCTCCTACTACCACTTTTTTTCCGAGCACAACGCCGGCCACACCTTCTCCAGCGAACGACTCAAACTCCGTGGGCTCTAGATCATCTTTTAAAAAGCGCTTGACGATCGCCTTCGCATAAGGGTGTTCGCTTCTTTTTTCCAAAACCGCGGCATAGCTGAGAGCGCCTGGAACTAGCTCTTTGTAGCCGACCACGGTGAACTCGTCCTCAGTGAGCGTGCCCGTTTTGTCGAAGAGCACTATGTCAACCTTTGACGCTTTCTCGAGCGCTTCACCTCTTTTTACCACGATACCGCTTTTTGCGGCTTTGTTTATCGCCGCAGAAATCGCAAGTGGTGTCGCAAGACCGAGCGCGCAAGGGCAAGACACCGCAAGCACTGAAAGAGAAAACAGGAGAGCTTGAGCCGCGCTAACGTGAAACACAAAGAACCAAGCAGAAAACGTAAGAAAAGAAGCCACGACAACAATCGGCGTGAAAACCGAAGAAAGTTTGTCAACGGTTCTTTGAATTGGAAGCTTCGCTCCTCTTGCTTGCTTTACAAATTCGGCAACTCGGTTCACGTACGCTCTTGAGCCAACGCGCGTAGCGTAAATCAAAAGACTTCCTGAAATAACCGTTGAACCAGAAATCACCGCACTGCCCTTTTGCTTTATTACAGGCTTGGCTTCACCAGTGAGAATCGCCTCGTTCACCTCAGCCTTGCCTTCTTCCACAACACCATCGACTGGTATGCTTTCTCCAGGTTTTACCAATACCAGGTCGCCAACTTTTACGCTCGCTTGGTCTACTGTGACGGCTTTTCCGTCGCGTATCACGCTTACGCTCTTTTGAGCGATCGACGAAACGCTTTCCACCATTTTGGTTTTGATAGAGAGCTCTAGCGTTCTTCCGACAAGGATAAACGGAATTAAAAGCGCGGCTACGTCGATGAACTGAGATATTCCGTATTGCAAAAAGCTGTACAAAGCGTACGCGAACGCCACGCCCGAAGACAAAGAAACGAGCGTGTCCATGTTTGACGTTTTGTTTTTGAGCGCCCTGTAAGCGCCTCGGTAAAAGATCGATCCGCTGTACAACTGAACTGGTAACACACTTACGAGAGAAAGAAGCTCAAACCGCAAAAGGTAAAAAACGAGAGAAAGCGCGCCGAACACCGAACCCACGACCAGCCTTTTTTTGTACTTCGAAAATTCTCTTTTTAAAAGCGACGACTCTTCCACTTGTGATTGTAGAATTTTAAACGAATACCCTCTTTTTCTAAGCCAATCTTCGATTTCTGTTGCACCCAAAGAGTACGGATTGTACTCAATTTTCAAGCTGTGAGTGACGTAGTTTGGCGTGACTTCTATAACGCCCTTCGTTTTTTCCAAGCTGTTCGAAACGTAAGAAATTTCGTCTTCTGAAACGTTTTCAAGCTCAACCAAAAGGTAAGCCGTAAGAACGTCATACCCCGCTTGCCTTATTGCCTCAACAATTTGTTTTGCGCTCAACCCTTGGTGTTCAACCACCGCCTCTTCAGTCGCAAGATTCACTGAAACGCTCTTTACCCCAAGCTTTTTTATCGCGCTTTCAACGGTGACGCTACACGTTGCGCAGTGCATGCCAACGATCTTGAACTCTTCCAAAACTTCGCTCATTCCATCCCCTTCGGTCCTTCTTTTAAAAAAAGCTCTGGATTTTGGTCAAACCTCTTTTTACAATTAACGCTACAAAAGTAGTAAGTCTTGCCTTTGTAGAGCGATTTCAAAGAGCTCTTAGAAACCTCCATGCCGCAAACCGGGTCTTTCTCCAAAGTTATCACCTATACTTAATGGTTTATCGCAAATTAAGTCTTATTAGTTACAAATTGAACAAAAAAATAGGGTCAAAAGTTGCAAATTGCTCATAATCTCACGAAAACAGAAAACAGAGTGCTTTCACTTCTTGTTAACGACGCAAGAATGCCAGTTTCAAAGATCTCTCGAGAAATTGGTGTGAGCCGTGCGAGTGTGAACAGAGCGATTTACTCGTTGTTGAAAAAAGGGTACATAAAAAGGTTTACGGTGGAGCTTGGTGAAAGCGCGCAAGACACAAAGGTGTTCGTGAAGACCACAAAGAAGCCGGAAGGCGTGGAGCACTATGAGTTGCTCGATGGCTCTTATCTCGCTGTTTTGCGCGTCACCTCTTTACAGCAGCTAAAAAACGAGTTAGACGCGATTCAAGCCGTTTGTGAGGTGATGATCGCAAAAACCCACTTTCCGAGCGTCAAGCAAACTGTTTTTGTGGTGCTGTGCGACAAGTGCGGCAAACCGATTCAAGGAGATGCGCTGATAGTAAAAAGAGGAAGAAAGACCCTTTACGCGTGTTGCGAAACCTGTAAAGAAGAGCTTCAAAAAAAGTAAAGGAAAGAAAAAAGATTCACTTGTACTTAAGCCTGGCAATGTACGGATAGCCGTCTGATCCTCTGTATCTTAGTATGATGTAAGAGCCTTTTGTCGAAATTTCCGGGAATAAGTACCCAAGCTCTTCAAGAGCTTGCTCCGCACCCTTCGCGTCGCCTGACCTTACAAACTTTCTTATGAGCGCGCGGTGTTCCTTGGGAAGAGGTGGCGAAGGTTTGGGCTTGAGCTTGGGCGTGTCGCTAAGCTCGGTGTGCTCGTTAACTTGGTTTTTTGTGGCTTCGGGTGTTTGCACGGTTTCTTGGGCTACTCCACGCAGGTAGTCGCCCACATCACCTCCGTGTGCTGTTTCAGGGGTTGCCGCAAGGTTTTGAACGCTTCCGAGCGTTTCAACTTTTTTTTGTTTTGCAAAAAGGCCAAGGAAAAACGCCTTTAATTTTGCCGCGATTTTGCTGAACGCTTGAGTCAACCATGAAAAGTAGCTCTTTTTTTGTAAAGTTGGTTGTTGGCTCATCATGTATAATAAGTTCGAAAAGAGTTAAGTGGTATACCGAAAGTATTTTCTTACATAGAAGAAGAAAAGGGTTTTACGGGACTTAGAAGGATATATTTAAAAAATAAAAATGAAAGTAAAAACAAAAAATGAGGGGTTACTCGAACTCTTTACCTAGTTGCGGAAACTTTGTGAGTGGTAGCCCAAGCTCGCTTTGTAGCTTTCTGATTCTTCTTGCGTACTCTTTTTGTTTGTCGAGCTCGCCCTTTGCCTTTGCGATTTTATACCCCTTCCACGCGGCTTTCAGCGCGTTCCAGGTTTGCCCTACCGTGTACTTCTTTTCACTTGAAGACATTTAATCCACCTCATACTTCATGATGAAGTGGTGAAATATATACCTTTTGGTTGAGGAGTCCACGCTTGTTCGCATCTTGGAACGCTCAAGTTTTCATATGCTAACGACGCTCCTTCCTAGCTCGACTGAGGGCTTATGGGATTGAGGTGAGTAGCATCTCTAAGGGCTAGAGCTTAATGCCATGAAAGTCTTTATGTGGAGGGCGCTTTGCTGTTCCCGGCTATTTTACCAAATGATGGATGTAGCTCCAAATCGATGTGTGAGCAATGAGCTAGAAGGAAATCCTTGGCCTTGATAGGTGGGTGGATGTCAGAGGTATCGATTATTCAAAACGCAATGCCAAAGAATTCGTTTTTAAGAAAAAACCCTATTACTTGGCGCGTCTTTTTGTGCACGTGCCGCCTCTTTGCGGAATCACCGTGTTGGATTTGACAAGGGCTATGGCTGGTCCCTTTGCCACAATGCTACTTGCGGATTTTGGTGCCGAGGTGATAAAGGTTGAACCGTTAAGCGGCGATGAGACAAGAATGTGGGGTCCTCCTTTCGTTGACGGACAAAGCACGTACTTTCTTAGCGTGAACCGTAACAAGAAAAGCGTTTGCGTTGATTTAAGAAGTGAAGAGGGGAAAAACATAGTAAGAAAACTCGCATCGTCTTGTGACGTTTTGATCGAAAACTTTAGACCTGGTGTTGTCAAGGCGATGAATTTGGACTACGATTCGGTTTCAAAGATCAATCCAAAAGTGGTTTACTGCTCAATTTCCGGTTTTGGTGAAAGCGGTCCTTGGAGCTCGAAACCTGGATACGACTTAGTGGCGCTTGCGGAAAGCGGAATGATGCACCTAACTGGTGAACCTGACGGTGAACCTGTTAAGTTTGCGGTTCCAGTTGCTGACATTTCCGCTGGTTTGTTTGCGGCTTTTAGCATCGCGTGTGCGCTATACAGGCGACAAATCGACGGAAAAGGCGAGTATATCGAGGTGTCGCTTTACGAATCCATGCTTTATATGCTTACGCATCAAGCTCAGGCTTTTTTGAGCGCACACGAAAAACCAAAAAGGCTAGGTTCCGCCCACCCAAGTATTGCGCCCTATAGAGCGTACAGGGCTATGGACGGTTATTTGGTGGTGTGCGTTGGCAACGACTCTTTATGGAAGAAGCTGTGCGAAGCGATAGGAAAAACTGAGTTGTGCGAAACACAAGAGTTTCTGACAAATCCTCTAAGAGTGAAAAACCGGGAAAAACTGGATTCTGTGTTGCAATCTGTATTCGAAAAGGACACAGTAGACGCTTGGATACGCAAACTCGAAGCTAGTGGTGTGCCTTGTGCAAAAGTAAGGGACATAGAAGAGGCGTTGCTCAATCCTCATGCGAAAGAAAGAGAAGTAATACAAAGGATTTCGCATCCGCTACTCAAAGAGCTTGACGTGGTGTTTAGCCCACCAAGGCTCAAAAACAATCCCGCAGCGCTAAGCTCCCCTCCTCCACTATTAGGCTCCCACACGCTAGAAGTGCTTTTAAAGCTTGGATACACCCAAAATGAAGTGAAAGAGCTTGAGTCGAAGGGGGTTGTGAAACTCGCTACTCCACTTTAACTTCAACACTCACACCATTAGTGATCGAAAAAATCGTGGCGCATCTTTTTTTCGCAACTTCGACAAGCTCTTTTAGTTGGTCAAAATCGCTCGAAACTTTGATTTCAAGCGATTCTACGATCGGCTCATCCGATAAGCCAAAAGTTTTAAGCTCGTTGGTTTGAATTCTTGCGTGTATTTCAAGCCTGTTAAGAACTACGCCTTGTAGCGTCGCAGTCAGAACGAGCGTGCTCGCAAACGAAGAAACCACCCCAAAAAGAAAGATGCTCAACGGATCTGGCGCCTTTCCTTCGCCACCCTTTTCGATCGCTTCATCAGCTTCAAGCTCAAACTTGTTTTCGCCGTTGTCGATCGTCGCCTTAAACTGCGGCGACCCTAAAAAGCTCCAACGGGCGTTTAAAAAAGTGGATTTTCTTCTTGCTTGAGGATCCGCCTTTATTCTTTGTATAGTTTTTGAAAGAGCGTCGAGCCTTACGTTGTTTAGCCGCATAACCTGCTTTTTTCCAAATTCTTAAAAGTTTTGTCGAAAATGTTTGACAACACCCATAAATCTCACAAAGAGTAAAGCTATCGATGGCGGTTTTCGCACTTAAAGCGCGGGTGTGGGGGGTGGTTCAAGGCGTGGGCTTTAGGGCTTACGCGCGCTCACTCGCAAACAGCCTTTCGCTTTCGGGGTACGCAAAGAACCTTCCAGATGGTTCCGTGGAAATCTTTGTTCAGGGAAAACGCGAGTCGATAGACGCTTTTATTTCTCATATAAAAAACGCGCCTCCGCCTATCCTAGTTCAAAAAATCTCTACACAAGAAGTGAAACCCGACGAAACAGTTAAGGGCTTTAAAATATTATAGTTTTAGAGTATTTAAACATTGTTGAAGTGATAGATGAAGGTGACAGAAGTGACGCTAAAAGTGTTTGGAGGAAACTCAAGGGAAGTTGTGGCGGCACCTCTTGAAAGCGCAGAGCTTGGCGAGCTTTTCGTGTACAACAACGGCTCAAAGCGCATTCTTTTAAAGCTCACAAAGTTCGAATACGTCTCAACGATCAACGAGCAGTTTCTTGCTGAAATGAGCAAACAGAGCGCAAACGCTAAACCTTATACGCTCACGTACGCTGGTTCTCCTGTGACGCTTATCGTTAAACTAAAACCGCTTGTTGAAATCGACGGTTCAAGTGTAAAAACCGTAAGAAGCGCAATCCCTCCCGGGTGTGAACTCAAAGAAGCTCGTGCTGAAGACCTGAGCTTTCTTAAAAAACCCGGGGGCCTTTACTTGGGCGATGTGAGAAGTGGGAACAAGAACTTGGGTGTTAAGGTGATACTCGACCCAAAAAAAGTTGTGTTGACGCACGTTCTTGTTGCTGCAACCACAGGAAGAGGAAAGAGCAACCTTCTAAAGGTTCTTCTTTGGTCGCTTATGGACTCCCCAAAGCTCGGAGTGGTCGTGATGGACCCTCACCGAGAGTATTACGAAGCGTTGAGAGACCATCCGAATGCGAGCGAAAGCCTTGTTTCGTTCAGTCCAAATCCCAAAGGCGAAGCAAAGCTTGCGGTGAGCACAAGACTCATTAGACCTGTGCACATAAACGGCGTGATAAAACTTAGTGAGGCGCAGGAGAGAGAAGCGGAGCTACTTTCAAGACGTTCTGAAAACAGTTTCGGTGATGAATGGATTGAAGCGCTCATAGACGGAAGAGCTTATGAAAATCTTGAAAACAACGACCCAGAAAAAACCGCGAGGTACGTGCTTTCAAGAAAACTTGGCAGACTTCTTTCGCTCGACCAAGAAGGACACTATGGCATTTTTAAAATGCCTTCTAAACTGAAAGCTGGGGAAATTTCTGGCGAACACTTCTTTGAACAACTGGATAGCGCGCTAGAACAAAAAAAGGTTGTGGTGATCGACACAAGCACGATAAGCGCCGATGCCGAGCTTTTACTTGGCAATATGGTCGCACACCATATCCTGGATAAGCGAATTAAGCAAAAGCAGGAAGGAAAGGAGCCCACACCCGTGGCTGTAGTGCTTGAAGAAGCACCACGCGTTTTGAGCAAGGACTCCCCGCCAAACGCTTATATGAGGATCGCAAGAGAGGGAAGAAAATTCAACGTGGGTCTTATCGCGGTTTCTCAGCTAATAAGCGTGATACCCGAAGACATTCTTGCGAACATAAACACCAAGATTTACATGGGAATGGCAAGTGGCAAGGAAAGAAGGGCTGCGATAGACAACGCGCTAAACGACATGGAAAACGAGGAAGACGAGCTGTTAAGACTAGACGTAGGCGAAGCGGTTCTCACATCCTCGGTGATCGGGTTTGCTCTTCCACTCAAGATTCCGTTTGTGGACGAGCTTAAAAGAAGCTTGCCAAGCGAAAGTTTGTCACCAAAAAAGCTGATCGAGGAGTGATCGCTTTGGCAATCTTCGCTCACCTCTCTGATTTGCACGTCGGTGGTCTTACGGAGAAGTTTCTAAGAAAAAAAGAAGAAGAAACCGTAAACGCGTTTGTGGAAGAGTGCTTAAAGGAAAAAGTGGACTTTGTGTTAATCTCTGGCGACCTTTTTGACAGCAACATTCCGCCTTTGAGCGAGGCCATAATGCTCACAAAACACCTAAGAGCGCTCAGAGACCGAGGTACAAGGATTTACGCGATTTACGGTAACCACGATTACTCGGCGCTACACTCGTCCATGATAGAGCTACTTGCGGCGGATGGTCTTCTCACGCTGGTTGAAGGTGCTGTGAAAGATCCTAGTGGTATCGTGATCAACGGCGTACACGGTAGACCTGGTGCAAAGGAAGTGGTGCTTTTTGAGCGCGCAGAAAACTTAGAGCACAAAGGAAGTGAACCCGCGGTCTTTATGTTTCACACAGCGATTTACGAAACTGGGTTGATTCCAAGAAGCGAAGAAACGATCGCGCTAAGCAAGCTTCCTCAGGGTTATAGCTATTACGCAGCAGGTCACATCCACAAAAGGCTTGAGCTCAAAACAAAGGATGGAAAACCGGTGAACTACCCAGGTCCTCTTTTCGTGGGCTACGGACTTGGGGATTTGGAAAGCTATCTTAAAGGCGAACAAAGAGGTTTTTATTTTGTTCAACTTGAACGCGAAACGCTCGATTTCGAATACGTTCCGCTTAGACTCCTTGAAGGTGAATACATCGAAATTTCAGCCGAAGGAAAGTCCGACGCGGATTTGTGCGAACAAGTGTGCGAGCGAGTAAGGCAGAGCGCATCCCGCTTATCGAAAGAGGCGCTAATACTTGTGAAAATATGGGGAAAGCTTGCGAGCGGAAGAAGGTCGAGCGTCATAAGAAGGTTGAGCTCTTTGGCAAAAGAGGTGGGAGTTGAGCTCAAGTTCAACGACAGAGCGCTTCTTGACCCTGAGGAGGTTGTGGTGGAGCGCGGAGAGGAGTTTGAAAAGCGCGCGCTTGAAGCGCTCGCTTCTTCCTTTCCCGCCAAGGTTAGTGTGGAATTCGTCTCTTCTTTGATAGACACACTCGGTGAAGAAAAGAGGGAGGGAGAAACGGATGCGGATTATGAAGAAAAAATCAAGACTCAAGTGTTAAAGAAGCTCGAAGAAGCAACGGGTGAAAGCTTTGAACTACAAGATTAGACAAGTTCACCTCAAAAACATAAAAAGCCATGTGGACACAACGCTTGAGTTTTCAAGCGGAATCAACATAATAGAAGGCGATGTGGGTAGTGGAAAATCCACGATACTTCAGAGTATAGAAGCCGCGCTTTTTGGCTACGACATAACAAAGCTAATCAGGGTGAACGAGGAAAACTGTCAGATTGTGCTAAAGCTTGAGCCAGATTTGCAGATAGAGTGGAACGTTCGCTCAAAGAAAAACCAAGGCGCCAGGGTTTTGATAAACGGCGAACTACACACACTTACTGCCAAAGAAATGAGAGAGTTCGTGGTAAAAAAGCTAAGAATCCCAGAAAGCACGGGTTGGAGGGAGCCAAAACTTTTTAGAGCGGCGGTGTACATCAGACAAGAAGAGTTAAAGACGCTTTTAGACGAATCAACAAGCGCAGAAGAGCTTGTGAGAAGGGCCACAGGTGTTACGAAGTTTTCGGTCGCGGTGCAAAACGCAAAACGCGTGAACAGACAGCTTGACACCCTTTCTCAAGCGTTAAGAAACACGCTAAATCTTGTTCAATCTCGTGTAGAAAGGAACAAGGACGCCGAAGAAAATCTCAAGCGATACAAAGCACAGCTAGAGGAAGAGCTTGCAACACTTGAAACTCTTGAAAAGATGTACCAAGAGTTAGAGCAAAAGAACCGCAAAGCGTTCGAAGAATACTCGTTGATTTCAAACAAGATACACGCTGAAACGCAAGCTCTAAAAAGCTTTGAAGAAGATTTGGGCATCACTAGCGAACAAAGACAGAGTTTAGAGAAAGAAGTTAAGGCGTTAGAGGACGAGCTTTTGGCGCAAGAAGCTCCGAAGCTTTTGAGCGACGATTTGGAAGAAATAAACTCAAAACTCAAAGAGCTACAAAGAGAGCTTGCGAGAGTGAACAGAGAAAAGGGTGTGCTTGAAAACCAAAAAAGACAGCTTTCCGAGCTTGAAAAAGAAAAGCAAGCGTTAGAATCCGAGATAGACTTTGGTTTGGACTTGGACGCGCTTACGGATAGTGTGAAAAAGCTCGATCAAAAAAAGGAAGAGCTTTTAAAGGAAATCGCAAAGCTTGAGTCGCTCATCCAAGGTCATTCAAAGCTTGTGCAAACTGGCGAGTGTTACGTGTGCGGCGCAAAGGTTGACACAAAAAGCTGGAAAAAGCACCTCGAAGAAGAAGAACAAACGCTCAATCGCCTAAAAATCGAGCTTGACAACGCTGAGCGTGAACTAGAAAGCGTAAGAGAAAACCAAAGCAAAGCGAAACTACAAATAGAAAAGCAGAAAAGGCTTGAGAAAGTGGCAAACAAAATTGAAGAAATAAGGCAATCTCTCGAAAGGGAAAAGAGCTTAGAAGAAGAGGAAAAAAGGCTATCAGAAGAAGTGCGCGAGTTAAACGAAGCGCAGCGTTTTACGCTTTTAAAAAACAAATACGAAGAAAGAGTTTCGAGACTTGAAGAGATCAAAAAAAGAGAGCAAGCGCTCAAAGAGCGCATCGCCGAGCTCAAACGCTCGCTTGAACAAAACAAGGCGGAGCTTGAGCGTGTGAGCTTGGTTTATTCACAAACGAAAGAAGAGTTCGATAAAGTGAGAAAGCAAAGAGAAGAATCGCTCAAAAGCGTGGAACGCTTGAAAGAGCTTGTGCAAAGCGAGCAAAGGAGAGTTGAAGAGTACAAAAGGGACTTAGAGGAGCAAAAGAGAATCGCGCAAAAACTTGAAACGCTTTCAAAACTGCGTGGCTTTTTTGAAAAGTCGTTTATACCAACGCTTGAAAAGATCGAAGCTCTAAGACTTGAAGAAGCAAAGTCTCGAATTTCTGTAAAGATGAAGGAATACTTTGACCTTTTGATGCAGGATGACGAAAGAACCGTAGAGCTCACCGACGAACTAAAACCAGTTTTGAAAAAGAGAATTGCAGGCGAATGGGTTGAAATGCCGTATCCCAGTGGCGGTGAAAGGTCGACCATTGCGCTTTCTTACAGGCTTGCGCTTGGGTGTGTAGCTAGAGAGATGCGCGGAATCGGCGTGGACTTTATGATGCTAGACGAGCCGACAGACGGTTTTAGCGAAGAGCAGCTCACAAAGTTTCAGATGGTTTTGGAAAGGCTTGAAATTCCTCAAATTATTCTTGTTTCGCATCACAAGGCGCTGGAATCGATAGGCCAAACGATAATTCGAGTTGAGTATTCGAAAGATGGTTCAGTGGTGAGCGTCTCTGGCTGACACGCTTGACGAAGAGCTACAAAGCCTGAGCAAGGATTTGAGCGAAATGAAGTTAGACGATGACATAGAAGAGTTTGAAGCGCTTGTTGCGCAGAACAAAAGCGTCACTTGGACAGAGCCTGAAGCCGTGTTTGTAGAGCTTACGGAAGAAGCGCAAAAACCCGTGTGGTTTGTGGATGGTGGAAACCACGCGTTTTTCAACTACGCTTATTTGGTGGCTGAGCTCAACCGCGTTTTTGCGGTGTGCTACAGCGCGCTTGACTATGTTGGCGCGCTAGGCCCTTACAACTTTCTGAGCTTCACGTTTGTCGAAAGTAGAGAGGTGAAAACAAAGCTTTACCACCGCTCGCTCGAATTCCTTGAAAAACAATTAGAAAACCGTGAAATTCGTAAAGGTGAAGTGATAGCAAATCTAACTGGACGTGCAAGAAGAGTGGCCGAACTACGCTTGGCAAGGCACTTGGTTGAGCGGGAGGGTGCGGAAATTGTGGTTTTGGACGGTAACTTTAGCTACTTGTACGACACAGCGGAGCTCAAAGAGCTCACTTCCTTACTCAGCGCGTGTCACGAAAACGGAGCTTCGCTTGTTGGGTTTGCGAAGAAGACCACGCTTTCAAAAAGGGGGCGTCCTATCACGCAGTACGTTGAACAAATCATGCGAAAGCAGGGCAAAGATTTTTACTGGGTAAAAGTCGGAGAAGCGAAGAGAGGCCAAAATCCAAGTTACAACACAAAACTGTTTGTTGCAAAACTCAACTCAAGCGCGCAAAAGCCGTATCTTGTGGAAGTTTTTTCAAACTCTTCTAATCGCGTGCTCGAAGTGCTCACGCTAAATTCATCCTCTGTTCAGTCTCCTGGTTATCCACTCGGGCTTGTTCACGCAGACCGTGTAGCAAGAATAAGAACACAAATCGAAGGAGAGCTTGTAAAGCTTAAACTCATTAGGCTTGCAAAGTCAAGCGAACAACTGGCTGGTGTGTTACAAGAAGCTTACTCGCATGACCTTTTGGACGCTTTGAACTCTTAATCACCTTCCGTATTTTGCCATAAACTCGGCGGTTCCAACTATTAGTGGCGAAATTCTCGCTTTAAGCTCCTTTGCGGTGAGACCCGCTTCGAAGCTCGTTTCCTTGCTTAAAGCGTAAAGCCTGAAATAATACCTGTGTTGCCCATGCCCTCGTGGTGGGCAAGGACCGTCATAGCCAATTTGCTCAAAGTCGTTATACCCTTGTGTTCCGATGCCAGGCACGCTTTTGTTTTTCGGAATCCCCTCGGGAAGCTTCGAAAGTGTTTGTGGCATGTTGTAGAGCACCCAGTGCACAAAAGTTCCCATCGGCGCATCTGGGTCTTCCACTATAAGCGCAAAAGCCTTGCAAGAAGGCGCGCCAGTCCACTCAAGCGCTGGTGAAACGTTTTCGCCGTCGCACGTGTACTTTTTGGGAAACACACCCTCAAAGGTTGACTTTATCGCAAACATTTTGAGTAAAAGCGCGCAAAAGGTTTTAAATCTTTGGTCAGCCCTTCCAAAAGCCCACGACCAAACCGATAAGAAACGCGATAGGAACAGTGGTGATGAGCGGTCCTACTACGTGATAAGCTGAGCTCACAATGCTAGGAACGTGACTCAGAAATTGTGTGGCATAGGGCGAGAGAGCGTTTAAGCCAGCAAATGAGGCAATGAGCGCCGCAAGTATCACAAGCACCGCGGAAACCACAGCCTTCTTGATTGCTACGCCAATAAGTAACCCCACTATGAAAAACAGTATGAAAGAGCTTATGCTCGGTGGTAAATAAGGTATCAGTGTCTGCATCAAGTAAAACAACTCGCTCGGTAATATATTCTTTGTTGTGCACAAAAAAGCTTAAGGTCACAGCCGAAATGTCCTCATATGTTTAGAAGTGCTGGCTTTTCGATAGGAGACCCTTTTGAAAAAAGAATAGGTCAAGTGATAAAAAAAGGCTTGGAAAAAACGGACGTTGCGCTACTTGGGGTGCCATGGGATGGTGCGGCCGCGACAAGAGCAGGAAGTAGAGCCGCCCCAAAAAAGATTAGAGAGCACTTTTATTCGCTTCCTTATCAGGGTGGCTTTGAAATCTGCGACTACGGCGACGTTGACACTTTAAACGGTGATCCTCAAGAAACATGGAAAAGAACGGTTGAAGCGGTAAAACTTTCGGTTCAAAGCTCTCTTGAGACGCTCGTAATGGGTGGTGACAGCACTTCTTCTTACTGCGCTTTTAAGGCTTTTTGTGAACTTGAAAAAGAGCCTTGTTATTTGCTTTTTGACGCTCACCCAGATGTGAGAGTTGAGTATCCCGGTTTGACAAGTGGGCGAGTTGTTCGCTGGATTCGTGAGGCAAGTGCTTCTTCAAAAATAATCGTAGTCGGGGTAAGAGAGCACTCGAACCATCCCTATTTGTTCACAGAAGCAAAAAAGCTCAAAGTTGAAATCATAACGATGAGTCAAATTGAAAACCAGGGCTTGAACACGCTTTTAGAGCGCCTACTAAAAGAGCTCAGCGGTCAAGCGCTACAAATCAGCGTGAACATGGACGCTTTTGACCCTTCGTGCGCCCCAGGTGTCAACAGTCCTTCGGTGGGAGGCTTTTATCCGCGTGAGCTTCTCTGGTTGGTTGAAAAACTTTGTCAAACACTCAAACCCAAGCTTTTCGATTTGGTCGAACTCACACCGTGCTACGACGTGATGGACATGAGCGCACTGCTTGCTGCGACAACGTTGAGCAAAGCGATATGGGTCAAGCGCGCCTAAATGTCAACGTAAACTCTTCCATGCTCCACCTTTACGCTGTATTTGCGTAGTGGTTTTTCGGCTGGAGGCGTGACCACTTCACCCGTTCTTACATCAAACTGCGAAAGGTGGAGCGGACAAGTTAGCACGTCTTCTGTGACAAACCCGTTCCAAAGTTCTGCGTATTCGTGCGTGCAGATTCCGTCAAGCGCAAAAATTTCGTTTCCGAGCTTAATCAGTATGTAATCCCTTCCGTTTTCACTAAAGTGAAAGGGTGTTGAATCTCTGAGCTCTTCGACCGAACAAACGGGTTTGAACATACTTAAAGTGCGAAAAAAGGTCTTAAAAGATTCGCGCTAAATCTGATCAGATTAGCAACTGGTGAGTATAGCGGCCAAGCGTTGAAACTCGTACGCCATCGATTTTAACCGAAATCGTTATTACTTTGACGAAAACTATTTAAGGCGTGTCTATCGCAAAGCAGCTTCTCGAAGAGCTTGAGACTAACGAAGAAGTAAGAAAGCTCTTTTTGAGCAAAATGGTTGTAAGGATTGCGGAAGAGCCCACTTTGAGGCTCACGCTGCTACACTCTTTGCTCACAGAGGTTGCGACGAAGCACGACTTGGAAGCAACCAAGCACGACTTGAACAAAAGGATTGACGACGTGAACAAAAGGATCGATGATGTGAACAAGAGGATTGACGATCTAAGAAGCGAAATGAATTCGAAGTTCGATGCCATGAACAAAAGGATCGATGATTTAAGAAGCGAAATGAATTCGAAGTTTGACGATTTGAAAAAAGACATGCGTACCCACTTCTTTGGGTTTATGGGAGGAATTCTTGCGACTATAATCACGGTTGTTATCACAAAACTCATTTAAAAACAATTTTATTTTTGTGGTATAAATAATCGTGATGAGCGAAAAAGAGCTTTACGATGTATTGGCAGAACTGGGACTTACAAAATACGAAGCACAAGCTTTCGTCACACTTTGTAAAAGCGGGCCTATGAAGGCGGATAAGCTGTCCACGCTTTCCCGTGTTCCAAGCTCGTGGATTCACAGCGTGCTCAAAAGTCTTGTTGACAAGGGTTTGGTTGAAAGCGAAGGAAGTTGGCCAAAAACTTACAGGGCGGTTCCAATAAGAACTATACTACCAGAGCTTGAAAAAAAGCTAAAAGAGAAATTAAAAAGAAGTAGAAGGCTTCTCTTAAGCCTTGAAAAGGCGGGAGAGCAAAAAGGTGAACCTATCAGGGCGCTTTTATTTGTCGGAGAATCCCTTTTTCAAAGATTGAAAGAGTACATTCAAAGCTCTAACAGACTTATTGCGATAGTAAATCGCTCTGACGAAGAGGTTTTGTCTTTGGTCAAACAGAAAGAAAATGTAAAGCTTGAGTTAAGGGATCATGGTGTGACGGCACTCGCCACTCGCGAGTCTGTTTTTGTTGTTTTTAGAGTGGGAAAGGAAAGGCTTGGGCTTGGCGCGCTTGTGTTTTCACGTCGCCTGTCAAAACTTGTTGAAAGAGAGTTTCAAGCTTAACCCAAGAATGGAAGTGGCACACTCAAGTTGAAAAACATCGAAACGAGAATCAAAACAGTAAGTAGTTGGTGTACAGGAACCAAAATTCCAGGTTTTTCCGCAGATTTGTTCACAGCTTGGTAAACGAGCACCCCAACGCCAATTTGCACCATTAAAAGAATGAAAGCCACCGTGTAAATTCTAACAAAGTACGCAAGTGTGAGTGTGAAAAGAAGTGCGGATAACCCGTGAACCACCCAAATCCACTGAGCCAAAGTGTTTGGCTTAACAAAGTGACCTATTGGCTTTTTGAAACCCCTTTGCCCTGTAACAACCCCTCCTAGAAAAAGAACAAGCAAAAATGAGTGCAATGGGGTTTTTGTCAAAAGGTACACGCCCAAGTTTGTTTGCGAATCCGTTGCGATGAGAAGATACGTGAGCAAAGTGAGATAAGCCAAAAGGTCGTGCAAACCCTGAAACAAAGAAGGCGCTTTGCCCGCTAAAACGTAGAGTGTGGCCATCCCGAGTAGCGCTGTGAGCGCGATCAGAACAAAACCAGTTATTTCTGGTAGTGCCGGTTTGAGAACAAGGATCACAAGCGAATTCAAACCAAGTAGCGTCGCGATGATCCTGTGCCAAACCTCTGGGTCTCCAGCCTTGGCGAGTCTTGCCATCCCTCTTGTATACGGCCACTTTGTTCCCAACGAAAGCCCATATCCGTAGCCTTCTACTGTGCCACCTACAACGATTAGCAAAGCCGCCAAAATCGCTTGTGCGCTCGCCAAAGCACCAACTAGCATAATGGGCAATCGTTTGCCCCTTATTTAAGCGGGACGAGTTCGCGTGTGTTCGAATAACAGGCTGTGGGCGCGCAATCCTAGCTTGCGAGCTCTCCACACAGCATCTTCACTCCTCCAAAAACTTTACACCGCCTTGCCAAAGCTCTGATGAAAAAATGAGCGCGTCTTGCGCTTTTGACGAAAAAGCGAGCAAGAATTCTTGTAGCTTGTTTTTTGGGACAAGACAGTGTAAAGCGTCTCCGATCATGTTTTGTGTGGCGCCTAGCGCGCCCAGTTTTTTCGCAAGCTCCGCAAGTTTAAGAATTCTTTCGCTTGCTAAACCAGTGTTTTTCGCAAAAGAAAGCGAGTGCTCTAAAAGAGACTCGGGCGTACACTCTTCTAGAACCTTTTTCATGGTTATTCTCCCTTGTTCGTTCACTTCGCGCTTCTTTACCTCATTAAGTAGCACGCTTGATTTTTCTATCGCGCCAAAGTACGCGCAAACGAGTGCGTAGTTTGAGTGGTCAAATATCAAAGCGTCCACTCTACCCAAAGAGGGTGCACCCGGTTCAGTTACCAGCCCTGCTGCGCCAGCGCCGTAAACCAAGCCGGTGACCGTTCCTAAACCCGTGACAGACTGAATTTCAGCGATATGAGCAAAATCAGCGGCTTTTAGAAGTGTGAGTTTTAACCCGAAAAGGTCGGACAGCGCGATTGCGGTGGCAAGAGCCCCAGCGCCACTTGTTCCAAAACCCGCGCCAATTGGCGCTTCTACCATGTGTTCCACTTTGACAAAATCAAAACCAAACTTCTCGCGCATTAGTTTGACGACATTGAGCGTGGTTTTCGCGTCACTTCTTTTTCTTCCGTTGATGTAAACCACATCGCTATCCCATTCGCTCACTTGCGTTGTCGTTCCGATTTTGAGCTTAAACCCCCCACCTCTTGAGCCAATACGAAGGGGGTCGGTTATACGCGAGCCGTCCGCATTCGTGTCACACACCTCAAAAAAGCTAGACACCGCAGAAGGCACAAACACCTTTCGTGACGAGTTTGGCATCCTTAAAAATTTGTGTGAGTAGATAAAAGCTTTCAGAACTCTTATTTTGCTGCGCGCAAATACTCTTTTAATGAAAATCGCGATTGTAGGACTTGGTGTTGCTGGTGGTTACTTGGCCGCAAGGCTTGCGCGTGAAACAGAACACGAAGTTTATGGTTTCGACGCTCTTTCTAGTGTCGAAACAAGGTGTGCTTGGGGTGCATCGAAGCACGAGCTTGGGGCGATCGTTAAGGCGCTCGACATAAACTTTGAGGATTTTGTGCTTTTTGAAGGAAAGAGAATCAAGGTGATTTACCCAGATTCTTATGAATCCACAATACCACTTGTTGGGCTTGTGACTTTTGACAAAGACGCGCTTGAAAGGGAGTTTCTAAGACTCGCAAAAGAAGCTGGTGCGAAACTTCAACTTGGGAAAAGAGTCTCTCTGAACGAGCTTTCGAGTTTTGAGCTTGTGGTGGACGCAACAGGAGTTTACCGCGCGATTTTGCCCAAAATCAAAGAGGACATGATTATGCCAAACTTGGAGTACAGGGTGCAGTATGATGAAATGCCGTTTGACGACTTCACAATTTTTCCGTATTCCAAGCTGGGTGGTTACACGTGGTTCTTTCCGCTTGGAAGTGGTATGGCACACGTAGGCGGAGGGGACAAGTTTCACAGGCAAAGGGAGTTTGTCGAAAGCTTTATGCAAAAGCACAACGGAAAGAAGTTAAAGACGATAGCAAGACCAATCAGAATTGTGCCTTTTGAACACGCGCAACCAATTTTTTTAAAACGTGAAAACCAAATTGTGGTTGGCGCCGGTGAATCGATAGGTTGCGTGTTTCCGCTTTTGGGAGAGGGCATAATACCCTCTTTGCAGTGTGCGCAGCTACTATTTGAAAACATAACGCAAAAAATGGGACTCGACGAATACGTGAACGCTTTAAAGAACAAATTCTTTTACTTTGAGCCAATTTTCAAGATCATTATCGCAAAATGGAGCGGAAGGTGGTCTGAAGCGCTAAAAGCGCACCTAATTCCTTCGTATATAAGAGTAAAAAGAATGGAAAAAAGGTTTGGTTTTAAAATAAGAATGCGAGACTTGCTAGACGTGTTTAATAGGACATAGCGCGTAGCGCGTTTGTTATCCTTTCTGCCGCTTCTTTTAAATCTTCAAGCGAGCTTGCAAAAGAGAATCTGACAAACCCTTCGCCTGATGGTCCAAAGGCGTTCCCAGGAACGCCCATCACTCTTGCCTTTTCTAGCAGAAACTTTGCGGTCTTTTCCGAAGACTTTTCAAACTTTGAAAAATCCGCAAAAACGTAAAACGCGCCTTGCGGCATTGTCGCGCTCACCACAGGAATTTCGTTTAAAGACGCAACAAAAAAGTTCCTTCTCTTTAGGTACTGCGCCACCATTTGTTTTACGATGTCTTGAGGACCTGTGAGCGCAGCGATAGCCGCTCTTTGCGCAATCGAAGAGGGGCAGGCGTTAAAAGTGGAGTTGAGCGAAGCCACCGCTTCGATTATTTTTTTAGGACCTGCGACGTAACCCACCCTCCAACCCGTCATCGCATAGCTTTTCGATAGGCTGTTTATCGTGATCGTTCTTTCGAACGCGTCGTCAACTGTGCCCAAACTCACGTGTTCGTTTCCGTCATAAACAATCTTCTCATAAACTTCATCAGATATCAAGTAAATACGCCTTCTTTTTGCGATTTCCGCAAAACCTTCTAAAACCTTTTTCGAGAAAACAGCGCCAAGAGGGTTTGAAGGCGTGTTGACGATTATCGCTTTCGTTTTTTGTGTAATCTTCGATTCAATTTCTTCAATGTCTGGTGTAAAACCGTTTTCACGCTTAAGCGAGTACCTTATCGAAACAGCGCCTGCGACACTCACCATGTGTTCATAGTTTGGCCAGCCAGGGTCTGGTAAAAGAATTTCATCTCCTTCGTTTAAAAGAGCAAGCAAAGTAAGGCTCAGCGCGCCCGTTGCTCCGTTTGTCACACAAATTTGCTCTGGATTATAATCCAAGCCGTTTTCTTCCTTAAGTTTTTGTGAGATCGCCTCTCTAAGCGGTTTTATTCCGAAGTTTGACGTGTAGTGCGTGAATCCTTCTTCAGCCGCTTTTTGTGCCTCTTTTATCACGTGTTCTGGTGTTGGAAAGTCTGGATCGCCCGCTTGTAGTTTTATCACGTCACTTGAACCTACGCTGTCTGAAAGGATCCTGATTACCGAAAGGGGCAATTTAGAAACCCGTGTGGAAAGCTTTTCTTCTACCAATTTGGTCACTTCACTAAGAATAAGGGTAAATATAAGCATAATACAAAGAAATACAATTGTTCAACTTTCAATGTGTAATGAACAACATATATCAAAAAAGCTATAAGAATAAACTTTTTTTGCAGTTTGAGTAACCATTAGCACAAAATTTCGTAACACTTCTTTGTACTGTCCTGTAAATCTGAATGAGATTTAAATTTGAACAAATAATACAAAAATTGTTGTAATATATACTTAATAAAACAAATAAACCTGAACAAATTCTAATTGTTATAAAATGTTGTATTTAGTTGTCGCAAAAAGGTTTATATGATATTTCACTAGTATATCTGTGAATTGACATGAGAAGGTTGAGAAAAAAAGACGCGATTTCTAGGGCCACGGCGATAGTGATCGTCGTGGTGATAGTGATCGCCGCAATCGCAATCGGCTTTGCGCTTTCAAGGCACCCCACAACTTCCACTACTACTACGACAACTTCCACAACCACCACTACTACTACGACAACTTCCACTACTACTACGACAACCACAACAATTTCGTTCACGCCCAACTTACAGGTTGTCGCTCAAGGAACGCCAGTTACCTTCATTGTGTCTGGCACATCACCAGGCGAAGTGGTGAGTTTCTACACTGGTGATGGTAGGTCTTTCAACGTGAGCGCAAGCGCTTCGACCACTAGCTACACGTACACCTACCCCAATCCCGGTGTTTACCTCGCTTATGTAGCGGTTTACTCAAGCGGAAAGCTTGTCGGCACAACTTCCACACAGGCTCAGCAAATTCTGGTAAACCCAAACCCACCTCAAAACATCGTGCCTTACATCTCCGTGCCACTCATCTACTTTAACTCAACAAGAAACCCCAACGCCCCCGTGTTTGGTGTTGGTGAAAAGATTTACCTTTATGGAGGCTTCCACGAGCTTCCTTCAAACCCCAACTTTTCGATTTACGAGTACATTTGGAACATTAGTGGCCAAGTGCAAACGATACCCGCAAACCCGAACACTTCTGAGCCGTCTACAAACCCTGTGAGCACAAGCTTCTCTTCACCAGGGCTTTACCCGGTGAGCCTTACCATCGTCACAAAGAACGCGAACACGGGTCAAACTTACTCTCAAAGCGTGACTTACACGCTCGCAGTGAGCGCGCCGTCACTACCTTTTGGGTTGTACAAGTTTAACGGACAAGTTCCCGACCCCAACGTGATCAACGTGGTCGAAAACGTCGCTGGCGGGCCTTACTCTTTCGACCCAAGCGTTGATTATGAATCAGTTGGGTTCGAAGTGATTTCGAACATCTTTGCGACACTTGTTATTTACAACGGTTCAAGCACGACGTCGTTCATACCATTTGCCGCAGATTACTGGAGCATTTCGAGCAACTCTACTGTGTACACGTTCCATATAAGAGCTGGACTTAGATTCTCTAACGGGCAGCCACTCACTGCGTACGACGTTTGGTACTCGGTGATAAGAACGATCTTGTTTGCGGGTGGTTCACCGGGCACCGCCGGTTGGATTCTCACGAAATACCTCATACCGAACTACACACCATTTAGTTTTGTGATGAGTTCTCCGAATGACACCAAAGACTTTAATGAAATCATGCACGCAGTGACCTATGACAACCAAACTAACACTGTAACATTCCATCTTGTGCAACCTACACCCGCGCAGTTGTTCTTTACTGCGGTTGCCGACCCGCTTGGCGCAGGAATTCAGGATGCGGCGTGGCTAGAGTCCATAGGCGCGGGAATAAACTTCACACCCGCTGGTTTCTATGCTTATCAGCAACACGCAAACGAAGGTGATTACTTTACGCAAGTGCAAAACGACCCAGTTGCATCAGGTCCTTACATGATAGAGCAGTACGTGCCAGGTCAGTCGATAATACTTGTTCCAAACCCGTACTATCCTGGCGTTCCTGGGATTCCAAAGCCAAACACAACAGTTTACATCCAATGGGTGAAAGACCCGGCGACCGCTTACAACCTGTTTGCCACAGGACAAGCGGATATTGTAACAGGCTTACCAACGGTGCCTTATATCGGTGAAGTTGAACAGTCTCTTATACCAAAACACTTGGCTACGATGTACGAATTTCCGACGCTATCTGAGTTCTTCTTTGTGTTCAACATCAACGTGAACACCACACTCATGCAAAAGGACTTTGGTTCTCAGTTCCACATGCCATCGGACTACTTCGCAAACCTTTATGTGAGAAAAGCGTTCGCTTATGCGTTCAACTATACACAGTACTTGGATTACATTGTGGGCAACAAGCTTTACAATATTCAGTTTGCCTCGGGTTACGCGGGCGTGATAATTCCTGGTCTTCCCTACTACACCCCACCCTCTGAGTTCACAGGTGTGCCATACTACAACTTGAGCTACGCGACACAGCTTATGAAACAATCGGGTTTGTACAACGTGTCTGTGAACATTCCAATAATAATTTCAACGGGTGACACCGTAGACTACGAAGCGGCTATTATGTGGGCGCAGGCTTTGCACCAAATGGACCCGAACATTCAGGCGTCACCAGTTTACGTGCCATTTTCACAAGAAATAGCCTACGAAGTTCCAGGCCAAAACCCGATGCCGCTATATTACTTAGGCTGGATCGCTGACTACCCATATCCATCCGACTTCGTAGACGCGATGTACGAAGTGGGAGGAACTTATCCAGCGCCTGATGGTTGGACGGTTCAGTATCTGCAAAGCCTTAACTACACTCAAGAAGCGCAGATGTACCAAGAGCTGAACAGCCTGATTGCTCAAGCGGATGCTGCGACAAACCCGCAGCTCGCACAACAGTTGTACAAACAAGCTGAGCAAATCGCGATAAACCTTTACATGTACGTGTACACTCAACAACCCAACGCATTTTGGGTTGTAAAGCCGTACATGACAGGGTACCAAGGGCAAATCAGCTACGAAGAAAACCCGATGATAGGTGGAGCTGGTGACTCGCTCTACTTCTGGTGGGTCAAGTGAAAACGCCCACCCTAATTTCCCTTTTTTGTTTTTTGCTGTTTCAACGAAAAAGTAAAACCTAGTTATGTGTTTAGTGTTATACATCTCATTGGGTGTGATGTATGAAATTATGGGCGTACATTCTTCGAAGAGTTGTGATTCTTGTGCCCACCCTCATAGGTCTCACGTTTATTGTTTTTGTTCTTTCTCATTCTGGTGGACCGAACTTGGTGTTGGCAGAATACCTCAACCCACATTTGAGCGGTTCAGCAAAACAGGCTCAAATCAAGGCGCTCATTCAAGAATTCCATTTGAACCAGCCAATTTACGTTCAGTATTTTTACTGGTTGTTACAGGTTCTTAAAGGAAATTTGGGGTACACAAACACTCCTATTTATTCAGGACCAGTGAGTCAAGCGTTTGAGCTATTCATGCCAAACACTCTCATGCTCTCTATTATCGCTTCGGTCTTCACCTGGGTAATAGGTATGCCGCTTGGAGTTTGGTCAGCGGTAAAAAAGGACGGAGTTTTCGACCAGACAACGAGAATTGCGGCGCTTGCGCTTTACTCAATGCCTTTTTACCTAATCGCGCTTTCTCTTATCATAATCTTTGGAGTTTACTTTCGTGTACTACCTTTTTCTGGCACTGTGAACCTTCTTTTAGTAGGTAGCGTTCCTTGGTATCAGAACGGAATATCATATCCAACTCACATATTTATCATAGACGCTGCTATTCACGGAAAGTACATGATCGCGCTAAACGCTCTTGAGCACTTGATTTTGCCTTCTCTTGCGCTTTCTCTTGGGTCTCTTGCGGCTTTTATAAGACTACTAAGATCTCAAATGCTTGAAGTGTTTGGTCAGGACTTTATCAGATTCGCGTACTCAAAAGGCGTGCCTGAGAAGGATATAATTACTGTTCACGCACGGAAAAACGCGATAATCGTTCCGCTCACGAACTTCGTGTACCTTGTGGCGTTTTTGCTAGGAGGCGCGGTTGTGGTGGAGTCGATTTTCAACATTCCGGGTATTGGTTACTGGACCACACAAGCGCTACTCAACAATGACGTAGGTGGTATCATGGGTTCTACACTTCTTTTTGGAATTATTCTTGTCGCAGCGTCCTTGGCGATAGACGTGATATACGCGCTTATAGACCCAAGGGTGAGATATTAAAATGAGAAGTTTGGAGACAAGCTCTTTCAGACTTTCTCTTCAAACTCTTTTACGAAACAAGTCCGCTTTTGTAGGCACTATTATAGTGATACTCTACTTCGTTGACGCGCTTGTCATGGAGGTTTATCCCAAGCTGTTTGGAATTACACAACCTAATTCTCTCGTGGAAAACTTTTCTTCACCTCTTCCTCTTCCCCCCTCTTTTTCACATCCACTTGGTACGACCGCTTACGGAATCGATTTATTGACGAGTATACTAAAGGCGATAAAGTTTGACTTGGCTTATTCGCTTGCGGTTGTTTTAAGCGGCGCCGCACTTGGCGTGATAATAGGTGTGATATCTGGCTATGTGGGCGGTGCGCTTGACGAGTTTTTGATGAGAATCACCGACATCGTTTTTTCAATACCTTATCTTGTTCTTGCGCTCGCCGTGGGTTTTGTGATTGGAAGAACCTACACGAGCATGGTTTTGGCGCTTGCGATAGTTTGGTGGCCGCTTTACGCAAGATACGGTAGAGCGCTAACCCTGTCCATCAAAACTCTTCCGTATGTTGATTCCGCACGACTTTATGGAATGAACGGTTTTAAAATCCTTCTAAAACACGTAATTCCAAACGTGCTTCCACCAGTTTTCGTTCAAATTTCACTTGATTTGGGAACGATCATGCCCACCTTTTCCACTCTTTCTTTCATAGGATTTATACCAAACGCCAATCTGCCAGAACTGGGTTTTCTTACAACGCTTGGACTAAACTACATCCAAACCGCGCCTTGGACCGTGATTTTTCCAGGCTTGGCCATCACCGTGTTTTCACTTGCGGCTAACCTGATGGGAGAAGGTTTAAGAGACGTTTTCGACCCAAGGAGGAGAAGCGAATGAGCAATTTGCTAGAAGTGAAAAACCTTAGACTTGAATTCTACACTAGAAGAGGGGTGTACAAGGTACTAAACGACGTAAAGCTTTCTTTGAAAAGAGGTGAAGTGCTCGGTTTGGCGGGCGAAAGCGGTTCTGGAAAAAGCACACTCGGTCTTGCGATAATCGGGCTTGTAGCGGAAAACGCGATAATAGTTTCAGGTGAGGTTTTGTTTGATGGCCACGGAAATTTGATAAAAAGCGCGATTTGGAGCGATTCAAAGTTTAAGATTAAAAAGGGTAGAAAGCTCATCAAACAGCTTCACAAGCAGCTACTTCACATTAGAGGAAAAGAAATGTCAATGGTGTTTCAAGACCCCATGAGTTCGCTCAATCCACTTCTTAAAATTGGCTACCAAATTGCCGAGGTGGTCTACTACCACAACCCAAAGCTTCTTGCGCAAAGAGCGCTTGCAAGGAGCAAAGTGACAAAACAAGAGATGCGTGAAATAATAGACCTTCTCAAAACTAGTGAAGAATCAAACTTGGTGAGCTATCTTTCGCAAAAAGGGCTTGATGGACTTTACGAGCAAATAATGTCGATTTGGCAGAGGACTAATTTGAGCGAAGTAAAAAGGGAAAGAATGTTGCTATCGCTAGCTAATGGTGGCATTTCCGCGCTCGAAAAGCTCGTTCTTGAGGGTGTGATTAAAGAGAGAAAGATTTTCGACTTGCCGATTGTAAGGCGCTACAAAAAGAAAATTCTAGTCAAAGAAGGTGTTAGAAAGGCGGTCGAACTTCTTTCGCAGCTCGGAGTACCTCATCCAGAAAAAGTCGTTGAGATGTATCCGCACGAGCTTTCGGGTGGTATGCGCCAGCGTGTGGTCATCGCGATTGCGCTTGCCAACAACCCCAAATTGGTGATAATGGATGAGCCAACTTCCGCGCTGGATGTCACAATTCAAGCGCAAGTGCTTGAGCTCGTAAAGAGACTAAAGAATTTTGGTTCCTCGATCATCTTTATTTCGCACGACTTGTCGGTTCTTGCAGAGGTGGCTGATAGGATTGCTATCATGTACGCAGGAAGCATCGTTGAAGTTGGCGAAACAGAACAAATAATAAACAGTCCAAAGCACCCGTACACTGTCGCTCTTCTTGCAGCAGTTCCTACGTTGAGCGACAAAGAGATAAAGGGAATCGAAGGAGAAACGCCCGATTTGAGAAATCCACCTTCAGGTTGTGCGTTTCACCCGCGATGTCCTTTTGCCATGGAGATTTGTAGGCTTAAGAAACCAGAGCTTACGGTTTTAGACGGTAACCGAGAGGTCGCGTGCTTTTTGTTCGGTGGTAAAAAATGATAATCGCTTCCTATAACCTCAGAAAATACTTTCCCGTTGGTTCGCCATTAGGCCTTGGTAGGACGCTTGAAGTAAAAGCGGTTGACGGTGTGAACGTGAAGATACCAGAAAACAGTATAGTGGGACTTGTTGGCGAAAGCGGTTCTGGAAAAAGCACGCTTGGTAGGCTTTTGACTCTGCTCGTTAAACCCACAAGCGGCGAAATACTTTTCGATGTACCAAGTAGCGTCGTTGAAGAATACGAAACCGCTTTATCTTCGAATGACACTCAAACAATACAAAACATTCAAAGGCAGTATTCTCTTCTTCGCAAACATGGAACGGAGCTCAAAAAGGTTAAAAGATATTTCGGAATGGTGTTTCAAGACGCAACAGCCTCACTAGACCCTCGGATGACCGTGAAAGACATCATAATGGAGCCCATGATAGAAACGCGATTTGCAAAAGGTAGAAACGCGGAGGAGCGCGTCTTTGAACTGTTAAAAAAAGTAAAGCTACCTGATTACTTTGCTTACAGATATCCGCACGAGCTTTCAGGTGGGCAAAAACAAAGGGTGGCGCTTGCACGCGCGATTTCCACAAATCCCAAATTTTTGGTGCTCGATGAACCAACAAGCGCACTGGACGTCTCAGTTCAGGCGCAAATACTCAATTTGATTAAGGAACTAAAGGCGGAGCTTAAGGCGGGTGTGCTTTTGATAACTCACAACATTTCAGTCGCTTACTACATGTCGGATTATATTTACGTGATGTACGCTGGAAAGGTTGTCGAGTATGGTGATGCGAAAAAGGTGATCAAACTACCAAAACACCCGTACACGATTTCGCTTATGTCTGCAATTCCCGAAATAAATGTCAAAAAGACAAGAATAATACTAAAGGGAGAAACGCCAAACTTGATTTTTCCTCCGCGTGGTTGTAGATTTCATCCTAGGTGTCCAATGGCTTTTGAAATTTGCGGCTGGAGCGCAAGTGAGGTGAAAGAGGATTTGGAGTTTCTGCTTCAGGAAAAGTACTTTGTGGGGGAGGAAACAAAAGTCGAAGTGGATGACGAAGTAACGCTAAAAGTAATCGGCGTGAGCGCAGAGCGACTACAAAGCATAATCAATAGCGAAAAGGATTCTTCCGCTAGTTTAAAGTCGATCAAAGAAATCTCCCCGAACGCAAACCACGTTTTGGTTAAACTTTACAAAGGCGTAGAGCCTCCTCTCAAGCGTTATGAAGACAGAGAAATATCGTGCTTGCTTTTCGCATAGCTTTTAAGGCGAATAAAATGGAGGTGCTAAGACCGGTAATAAAAAAGACGCTCGTAAAAGGCGTGATTGCGATCGCTGTTTTATCGCTAGTTTTGGACGTTAACAATTTCTTTAACTACACAATTTTTTTAGTGGTTTCGTTGTCGATGGTCGTCGCTTACGCGTTTTACAAGCGCGCTTCAAAGTACACGATAGAAGATGAAGCTGTGGTGCTAAAGGCGCCATTTAGAAGCGCAAAAAGGCTGAGATACGACGACATCCGTGACTTGGGCATTTCGCAGGGTGTGCTCGCCAAAATGTTTAACTGCGGAACCGTTTACTTGGTGCTCAAGCACGGAAAGGGTGCTTACAGATTGGTGAGTGGTGGAAGCGCTGAAGCACTAAAGGACGTAAGCGACCCCAAGGCGGTTTACGAAAAGATCTCTCAGAGAATTGAAGCGTAGCTCAAAAATTGCGCTACGTCCTAATTTTTTCAATGATCATAGACTGCCACGCACACCTTTCAACGTATGACGATGACGCTCTTATACCGTATGCGCGCTCTAACTCGCTTAGCTATTCACTTGCTGAGCTTTTGGAAAACATGAGGCGTTTTGAAGTGACCGATGCGCTTTTGCTAAGCCCGCCGAGAGTTGACGGCTCAATCGTGCCAAACGAGCACACAATAAGGCTTTGTGAGCTCTCAAATTGGCGTCTCAAACCCGTGCTCACCGTGGAGCCTAGCAAGGAACACGTCGAAAGCTGCATAAAACTTGCGAAATCCAAAAAACAGGTGCGCGCGTTCAAAATAAGGCTGGGTTATGTCAAAGTTTCCCCAATAGACCCCGTGTTCTTGCCACTTTACGAGTACGCTCTTTCTTCTGGTCTTCCCGTTCTCTTTCACACGGGTGACACTGCGACAAAACGCGCAAGCCTTAAGCACGCTCACCCCTTAAACCTTGACGAGCTTGCGAGTTCGTTCGACAAACTAAAGATTGTGGTGTGCCACTTTGGAAATCCTTGGATTGTGGACGCCGCGGAATTGGTGTACAAACACAATAACGTCTACGCCGATCTTTCTGGGTTGTTTTCAGGTTACACAAGGTTTTCAAAAAAGTACATCGAAACGCTTGTTTCGCAGCTCAATCGCGCGATTTACTATATTGGGTCGGTTGACAGAATTCTTTTTGGAACAGACTACCCCGTCGAAGACCATGAAAGGGCGATTCAGCTTGTGAAATCGCTAGACTTAGACGAAAACGAGCTTAAGCTCGTGTTTTACGAAAACGCAAAAGGGTTGTTCGCGCTTTGATCTTAGAGCTCAAAGCTGAAGAAAGAGTTAAGGCGCTTCCAGTTTTGGAGGAAAGTTTTTCGGGAATGTACCTGTGGCACTCAAAGAAAACTTTGTTCGGCTGTGAAAGGGTTTTCGCTTTGTTCGAGAACACAATAGTAGGGGTGATCATGCTAAAAAGGCTGAGCAAGCGCGCAGGCTACGTTTACTACATCGCAACTAGGCCGGCTTTTCGAAGAAAAGGTTACGCGTCAAAGCTTTTGGAGCACTCTTTACAGCTGTTTAAAGACGAGGGTGTGGAAGAAGTGTACGCAAGCGTGAGGGAGGACAACAAACCCTCTCTTACACTTTTTGAGTCGTTTGGCTTTAAAGAAATTGGTTTCGCCGATTTGGCAAAAAGGTACGGTAAGTTTGAAGCGTTCAAGCTTTACAGCGAAATGATGGTGGTTCCTGGCGAAAAACTTCTTGTTTTGAGGCTCACTCAGGGATGCTCTCCGCGCTGATTTCCCCGTTTTCAACCCACGCCACAAGTTTTTTTCCGTTCTTGAAACCCAAAACGACCCTTTTTTGTTCTTCGCTCACATTGGCAAGCTCAGCTCCTTCAACTCCTTCGTCTTCGAGCTTTATTTCATCGCCAGAGCTTGTTATAAACACAAAGCGATTGTCCCTAAACACCAGCGTCACTTCGTTCTGCGACCTTTCGATCTCTAAAAGCGTGTAATTTTTTACTCCATCAAACTTTGCCATTTTATTAGCCAAACAAGAGCTCATATTTCAGCGTTTCCGAAAACTCTAAATTTTGTGTTTCGTATAATATCATGGGGTGAGGGAAATGGAGGCTTCTACGCTTCAAGAGCAGAGAGACTTTGAAAGGGCGGAAGAGTATTCCCTGATCTACTCAAGAGGCACGATGCTTGGTGGAAACAAGTTTGAGCTGAGCACCGGAATAATACTTGCCGCAAGATACGCGGACAAACTAAGGAGGGTTGCGCTAGTCACGCTTTCAAAACTCGTGCCAAAAGAGGTGATAATAAGAGACGTGGCAGAGCTCAACAAACAACTTTACCACTTGCTAGTCGAAGAAATGAAGCTCGGAAAGCTTGACGTAATAAGAATACAAGTCGATGCGGAGTACGACCAAAACTCAAAGAAAATAATATGGGGGCAGCCAAAGGTCACGCGCTATCTCACAGCGGAGCAGTGTGAAAGCATGAACGAAGCGATAAAAAGAGAAAACGAGGAGCTCAAAAAAGAGCTAACCGAAATCAAGCTTCGGCTAGAAAAACTTCTACGCGAGTAGCTCGATGAACCTCTTTGCATCGGTGGCCATGTTTACGTTGTTGAAAAACACGTAACACTTTTTTGCGTCAAACTGTTCAATCCTTTTTTGTAAAAGCTTTAAGTCACCATCCGTGAACTTGTACGAATAGTTTTTCGCAAGCCCGTGAAGCCTAAAGTAAAGCGTGTCACCAACGCTCACAGGATCCCTTTTAAACGGGTCTGTCACGTCCACGAGAGAGAGCTTTTCGAGTATCCACTTTAGCTCCGAAGGATCTTCAAACCATGAAGTGTGTCTCAACTCAACCCCAACCTCAAAAGGTTTTTCCACAGAGCCAAAGAACGCAACAAGGTTTCCCAAGTTTTCTTGGTTTTTCACAAAAGAAGGTGGAAGCTGAACCACTACGAATTCCGCCTTAAGCGCTTTTGCAAACTGAATCACCTTTTCCCATAGCTCAAAGTTTTCCTGTGTTGGTTGTAACCCTCCGAACTTTTCTGGGTCGCCCTCAGGAAACCTTACGTTTTTCTTCTTCCATGTTGGAGAGTCAAACCTGTGCGTTATTCCTTGATAGGCCTTCATCGTGAACACGAACTGTTCACCAAAGAAGCTCCTCCAACTCTTTACCGTGTCAAGTTTAGGAAGCCTGTAAAATGTGCTCTGCACTTCCATTGCGCTAAAAGCGCTTTTATAAGCGGCCATGCTAAGCCCTGCGCTACCAGAGCAGCCCACGATGATCTTCAATCTATATTACACTGCTTTTTCGAAGAATTAAGCTTTTAGCGTGAGCTTTATCAATCCAAGCTTTGTGAGGTCTTCTCTGATCTCCTTCTTTTCCTCATCGGTCAGAGGAATAAGAGGAGGTCTTACATGGCCACCAGCCATTCCCATAAGCTCGCCCCAGTACTTTACCATTTGAACTGGAAGCGAACCGCCAGTTCTTGCGACGAGTCTGCCCCACCACTTTCTTGAAACTCTTTTGATCGGCCAAATTCTTGGGTAAATTTCCTTCGCCTTTTCAAGCTCTCCTTTGGTTGCAAGGTTTATGAATTCAACGTAGTCGTGCTTTTCTTCGGTGTCAAACCTCCAGTCGCTTGTGTTCGCGAACATCACCTGTTGGTGGAAGCCGTAGTACGGTTCGTAAAAGAATATCTCTTCGTCTGGTGTGCTCACGACCACCTTTTTTCCAGCTTCAAGATGTGTGTCTATTGAAATGTTCATGTTGAAACTTGCCTCTTTTATCGCGACGACGTTCGGAATATCCGCAATTTTGGAAAGCGCCTTTGCGGATAGAGTGATGCCAAACTGCGGTGAGTTGTAAAACGCAAGACCGATTTGCGTGTTCTCCGCAACTTTTGCCACCCAGTTTATCACTTGCTCCTCGGTTTTGGTCATTATGTAAGGAGGTGCGATTATCGCAAGGTCGTACTCGAGTTCTTCAAGCCTTTTACACATGTATATCAGTCCTTTAAACAAGTGTCTGTTACTTGAAACGCTGTGTACGCCCTTTTTCTGACAATTCTAGGAACAGTTTCAAGTAAAGTGAGCCTTTCAGCGCGAGTAAGGCTCCAAAACTCGCCCATGTTCCAAGAAAAGCCCATGCCTTTCGTTCCCAGTTTGAGCACGTGTTCTATATTCTTCGTAAGCCCCTTAATGTCCAACTCATCGTCTTGAGTAAACGGAGTGACCATCGTGGTCCACTGCCCGACCATCTCCTGTCTTGCCCACTCTTTTGCTTCCGATTTTTTGTAGCGCATAAACTTTGAACGCGTACGGAAGCTTAAATCTTGCGTACCACTAGTTAGTGGTAAAGTGTCGATAAAAAACTGGCTAAAGGCGGTGCGCTACCAGTATTTGCCCGCATCTGTCATTCCCGCTTTCACAGGAATTGCGCTCGCGTATCGAGCGGGCCACTTCAACGCTTTTTACGCGCTTCTCACAGTTTTTGGCGTTGCGCTCGCGCACATGAGCGCTGATTTGTTTAACGATTACTACGACTATGTGAAAGGTACGGATTTGCTGAGCAAAAACCGCGGCTTGAGCGGGGGCTCGGGCGTTCTTGTGGAAGGCTTGCTATCCCCAAAAGAGGTAAAGCGTGCGGGTTACTTGCTACTCGGTTTTGCCGCCGTAGTCGGGTTGTACCTTACTCTGTTGCGCGGTCTTCCTGTTTTGCTACTAACGCTTTTAGGGGGAGTTTCGATTTACCTTTATACGAGTGTTCTACAAAGAGTTGGTTTGGGAGAGCTCACGCTTGCGCTAGAGCGCGTGGCAACCGTTGCGGGAAGTTTTTATGTTCAAGCGCTTTTTGTGACGAGCGCGACCATCTTTTCAGGGCTTTCGCTAGGCGTTCTTTCGATTTACATGGTTTACTACGCGGCTTTTCCTGATTACGACGCCGACAAAACCACGGGAAAAAAGACGCTTGTGGTTTTGCTCGGTAAGGAGAGGGCGCTCAAAATTACGCCGCTTTTTCCATTAGTTTCTTACTTTTTTGTGTTTTTGGGCGTTTTGCTAAACGCACTGCCACTCTACGCGCTTTTTACGCTTTGTGTGCTACCACTTGCGATTTTAAGCGTGCTTTCCGCAAAAAAGGGTCAAGTTTCACAGGGTTTAAGACAAACCGCCATCTTTACCAGAGTTTTTGGCGTGGTGCTTACCTTGTCTGTGCTTTGAAGCCTTAGGTAAAGCAGGGGCGCAAAGAGCGTGGTCACAAGCCCAAGAAGCAACCAAGAAAGGCTGTACCCGTGTTTCACGACGAAGGACGCAAATACAGGTGAAGCCAAAGAGCCACCGAGAATTCCAACACTGTTCATCAAACCGATCGCAAGTGGCGCGTACCTTCTTCCGATGTTTTGAGTTTCCGCGGGAATTGCGTATGCGCTCGTGTACGCCGCGGCGTCAAACGCGCCCAAAAGAAAGCACGAAGCCCATGTGAGCGCAATTGTTTTTAGCGAAAGAAGAGCCACACAAAAAGATGTGAGAATCGAGGAAACAAGCGCCACCCTTTTTCTGCTAATCCTATCCGACAGGTAACCGCCTAGTGGCGCACCAAAAAGCCCGCCAAGCAAAATCATTGAAGAGATAGCGCCCGAAAGCTCTGGTGAAAGGTAAAGCTCTCTTTCTGTGTACTCCACCATGTACTGACTTACCACATAGTACGCCACAGAAACCCCAAAGACGCCAAGCGTTATGCTCCAAATTTGGAGCGAGGAAAGAGTTTGCCTTACCTTGCTTTCGGATTTCGAAGAATCCTCTTTAATTCCTCGAAAAGTGTACACGCAAAAGACAAGCGCTAAAAGAAGTAGTGTGCCAGTCATAAGAAATGGCGCGTTCCAGCTCAAATAAGCCGCAAGCGGTGTGAAAACAAAGAGCGCAAGCCCTCCCCCGAGGTTAAAAGCCGCGTTGTACAAGCCTATCGCAAGACCAGACCTTTTCCCTCCTAAAAGGTTTGACGCGACGACCATCGCTGGTGCGAAGAAAAAGGCGGCGCCTAAACCCGTTGCAAAGCGCACAAGAAGCTGGTAAGCGTAGCCATAGCTAAAAGAGGACGCAAACGAAAAAAGAGTCACAAGAAAAAGCCCGATTAAAGTGGAGCGTGTAGCGCCGTACCTTGCGGAAAAAACACCAGCGGGAACTTGAAATATTCCGCTACCCAAAAGAAAGGCGGTGGTGAACGCGCCTAGTGCGGTGAGCGAGTAGTGTGAAGAAAGCTGAATTGCCGGAAATGCCGCCGCCATGTCAAACCAAACCATGGCGTACGCAACCCTTGCGAAAATCACCGACAAAAAGAGCTTTCTTGAGCCTGGAAACTTTATCACGCTCACGATGAAAACAGTAAATAGTCTTATGAGTGTAGCGCTCGGTGTCGATTTTGCGCTCGCCTTAAACGCGTTAAACGGTTTGTGGAAGCTCCGAGATTTTTGAATTGTGCAAAACCAAATGCGCAAAAAATTTCTGGTGTTTGAGCGTCAAAATATCTATAGTGGTTTCCCACGACAAGTCTAAAACTGGGTTTGTGAATTTGTTTAAAAATGATTGAGCCGTTTTTGAATGAAATCAGGGCAAAGTTTCCGAGGTGTTCAAAGGACGCGTTTGGCAAACCAAGGATCTTTTTGGACAACGGCGCTGGTTCAATGGTTTTGGAAGACGTCGCAAAAGCGGAGTTTGAAACGAGGCTGAACTTTGGCGCGGAACACGGCGCTCCTGCGGAAGAGTCAAAGACAGCCTTGGAAATTATACAAAAAGGAAGAGAGGACGTAGCAAATCTGGTGAACGCACAAAGCAGAGATTCAATCGTGTCGGGTGAGTCCGCCACCTCTTTGTTGTTCAACTTGAGTTATGCGATTGCGAAGTCTTTGCCAAAAGGCGGAAATGTTGTGATTTCAGAGTATGAACACTATGCGAACGTTTCTCCTTGGTTAGAGCTAAAAGAAAGAGGCTATATCGACGAAGTGAGGTTTGTGAAATTCGACCGAGAAAGCTATGAGCTAGACGTAAACCACCTTTCTACGCTTATAGACAAAAACACAAAAGTGGTCTCGCTTTCTGGGGCGTCCAACGTCTTAGGGTGCATCACACCTCTTGAAGAAGCCAGTAAAATCGCGCATGAAAGTGGCGCGCTTTTCGTGGTGGACGCGGTGCACCTTATTGCACACTATCCTGTGGACGTTCAGAAAATCGACTGCGATTTTCTGGTATTTTCTTGTTACAAGCTATTCGGAAGATTCGGTTCATTTATGTACGGAAAGCCAGAGCTTCTTCGTGCGTTAAAGCCGTACAAGGTGGAGCCTGCACCCGAAGAAATTCCGTGGAGGTGGGAGCACGGAAACCGCGATCCTGCGCTTTTTGCGTGCGTTTCTGCAGTTACGCGCTACTACGAGTGGCTCGGACAAAAGCTTAGCCTTGATGTGCCAGCTTACACACAAAGCAGAGCGTTGATTAAGAAAGCGCAGTTTGCGATAAAAAAGTACGAAGAAAAGCTGTGCAAGCTCTTTTTAGAGCAAGCGTCGGAATTAAAAAGGTTAAAGCTGTTTGGTCCAGCCGACCCCTCTTTCGTAACAAGGAGGGTGCCAACTTTTAGCTTTGTTTTTGAAGGGATAGAACCCAAAACGCTAGTCGAAAGGCTTTGGAAAGAGCGCTCAATCTTTGTTCGCGAAGAAAACTTCTACTCATACGCGTTAAGCGTTTTGGGTTTAAAGTCGGTTGTAAGGGCGAGCGCCGTGCACTACAACACACAGGACGAACTTTCTACACTGATTTCCGCGCTCAAATGCTTTTAGGTGTTCCGCTTGAAGCTCGTTTTTGACGGTTCAAAGCTTGTTTTGCAAGAAGGCTCAAGCGGAGAGTACAAGGTGAAAGCGTGCGGAATTTGCGGAACAGATATTGCGATTCTAAAGGGAAGCTACAAACCTAGAAAGACGCCAATAGTTTTGGGACACGAGTTCTGCGTGGAAAAAGATGGAAAGCTTTTTGTTTCAGAAATCAACTTGGTCGACTGGAGCTGTGAAAATTGCAAAAAAGGCGAGTACACACACTGCGAAAACCGAAAAGCGATTGGAATAGACGTGGACGGCGCTTTGCAGGACAGAATTGACCTCCCAAGCTACCTTTTACACGAAGTGCCTGATGGTTTGAGCGCCGCAGAAGCAGCGCTTGCCGAACCAGTAGCCTCTGTTTTGAGAATGCTACAACTATTAGACCCAAAGCCTTATGAAAGCGCGCTAATTCTTGGAGACGGCGCTTTGGGTCTTATTTCCTGTGCGCTTCTCAAACGCTTTGGCTTGGATGTGAGCGTCAAAGGAAAACACGAACAAAGGTTAAAGCGCGCAAGGCTTTTTGGTGCACGAGTGGAAAGCGAAAATCGTAAGTATGACATAGTGGTCGAAGCGACTGGCAAAGGCACTTTGGACGAGGCGTTGAGTCACACAAAGGCGCGTGGCAGAATCGCGATAAAGTCGACACACGGCTCTTCTGTTTGCTTCGATTACACAAAAGCCGTTGTGAACGAGGTGCAAATCGTGCCAAGTAGGTGTGCGCCCTTCTACCTCTGGGACAAGGCGCTCAAGCTTGTAAAGGAGCTAAGGCTTGGCGAGCTTGTCATGGTTTACCCCTTTCGAAACTACGAAGAAGCGATTTCAAACACGCTTGAGCGAAAAATTGTTAAACCAGTGCTTGTGTTTTGAATCGTGCTCCAATTTCTCGTTTTTGTTTTGCTATCACTTCACGCTTCGAGCGTTTGCCATATCTCCTTAAGCGCAGAACCTCAACCACTGCTTTATCCTTTAAAAGAGCTACCCACAGCGGGCGCAAGCTTTAGCGAAACCTTCTTTGTGAACTATACTGGCGTAAATCGCTCTCTTACTTTACAGTATTTTAGCGGAAGCTGGTACAACATCACAAGCTTTGGTGTAAACTACTTGGGTTTTAGCGAAATCAAAGTTCCTGTCACAGCATACTGGGCGCATTTCGGGAAAAACGAGCTTAGGGTTGTGTCAGGTTCTTGCGAATCAAACACGCTTGAGCTTGATATAGTTCAAGCAAACGGTGTTGGGCAAGACGCTTTGCTTTACTTCGTCGTGCTTTCAAGCGTGTTTTTGATTTTGGCTCTGTCAAAGCTACTTCCTTCACGCGCTTTTGTCGCGCTCATGCTTGTGACTTACTTTGCGCTTTCACCTTTTACAGGTCAAAGATACGACATGTTCTTTCTTATATCTTCTGGTGTTCACATTCTTGAAGGCGTAAGCCCCTTTGGAAATTCCGAGCTTTACCCTTTTTCTCTAAAGTGGGCGTATCCTCCGCTTTACCCACTTTGGAGCGCTTTGAGCTTTGCTTTTTACTCTTTTGTGACAAAAGCGAGCGTTCCACAGCCGCAAAGCCTGGTTTACCCAGGGTATCTCACATCGACGTACAGCGTGTGGAGGGCTTTTGTTCCACATTCTCTCCCTCTTCTCGCTTTTCTTCTTAAGCTTCCAATGCTTTTGTCCGTTTTCGTGACTTACTTTGTGCTTTCAAAAAAAGTGGGACAAAGGCTCGCCGCTACGTATTGGCTGGCCAACCCTTTGGTGATTCTTGTTGGCTCGATATGGGGGCAGCTCGACCCATTGTCCACAGCGTTTGCGCTTCTTTCTTTTGTGGAGTACGAAAGAGGAAGGGCGGGAAGGGCGCACCTTTACGCCGCGCTAGGCGCAAGCTTCAAAATATGGCCAGCGCTTTTGATACCGTTTTACCTGCTTGACACGCTAAGGAAAAAGTCATTCAGTTTCAAGCAGGTTTTGCCTTTATTCCCCGTTGTCGCGCTCAACCTTTTGGTTTACGCGTTTTACGGCTCTCTTCTTTTTTCGCTTTTTGTTTTGGTTTACGCGCGTGGTGTTCCTACGTATGCTGGACAGTTCAGCGTGAACGGGCTCACTTGGCAGTGGATTCTGTACCTACTTAATTCCCCTCCGATTCCGCTCTTTCTTTATGTAGCTCCTCCAAGCTATGTAGCGCTTTGCTACTACGTTTACAAGCGTGGTTTTGATTTGCGCGTGTTGATTTTTTTGATAGTATTGCTATTTCTCACGTATAACTACGTGAATCCTCAGTACTTTGTGTGGCTCATTCCGTTCTTTATTCTTTTGAATAAGAGAGTTTGGAGTGTGGTTTACAGCGTTTTACCTATGGTTTTTGTGTTTCTGAGCTACAACCTTTTTTACTTCGTGTCGCCTTCTCTTCTTTACGACTACTACGCGCCTTCAGCTTCAATACTAGAAGAGCTAAAGCTTTGGGTGTTCTATCAAGTAAAGCCCCTCTTTATATTGGTTAGTGCTATTGTGCCTACAGCGTTTTTTATACTCACAGAGATCTCACTTTTTAAGAGCAAATGTTAAAAATATCTACTAAATTCTAAACCTTTAGCACGTTGAACACATCAACGTTAATACAATCCTGCATCTCTTAATATTTGAGAGGCTCTGTTCTCCAATGTGTGCTTGTTCAAAACTTCTCTATAACCGTTGTTAGCGATTTCATTTCTTGAAGTTTCCTCTTTTAGATAAAATTCTATTTTGTCTAAAAGTTCATCTGCATTTGAGTAAACATCTAAATGGTAAGCGGGGTTGAATAATGTTTGAACCTCTTCTACTGCGTTGGTCAAAAGAAACTGACCCGATCCTAAAACCTCAAACACTCTCAAGTTTAGTTCATTTCGCCTAGAAATAT
>NEXD01000008.1 GCA_003019595.1 Candidatus Marsarchaeota G1 archaeon BE_D | reverse complement strand
CCAAACAGAGTATTTATCGCAATCGTAAGCGATGAGGTAAGGTCGCACGCAATAGCGCTTTGCCAATCGCTCAGAAACGCGGAAATCGTGGCGGAATACCCCATAAAAAAGTGGAGCTTAAGAAGACAACTGGAATACGCGGATGTTGCGGGCTTCACACACACCGTGATCGTCGGAAAAAAGGAAGTGCAAACGGGTTTGTACGCCTTAAAAGAGCTTAAAAGCGGGAATCAAGTTGAATTAAGCTTGGAACAGATAATAAACAAGCTTGCCCCCGTAGCTCAGCATGGATAGAGCGACTGCCTCCTAAGCAGTAGGTCGGGAGTTCAAATCTCCCCGGGGGCGTTTAAAACAACTGTATTACGGTTTTTGTTGCTGAACTCCTTCAACCAAAAGAAGTTGTTTAAGGTCTTCAGTAAAGTAGCCACTGTAATAAGCACCAAAGTAAAATGCTAGAGACAACCCAACCATGATAAGCGTGTCAAACGGAAAGCCAATTGGAGTCACACCATTTACAGGAAGAAGGCCAAAGGCACCAAAGAAGGACAGAGCCATCGTAGCAAGTGAATACACAATGAGCCACCAGCCTCCTACGACTTGCCTTCTTTTCTCTGGTTTGCTTAAGAATTGGAAGATCAGCGTATACACTATCGTAAGGGCAGAAAGCGCTGGAAAGTAAACCAAGAAGTGCGATAAAATATAAGAACCTTGTGAGGCAGTGATAGTCCCGCTAGAAGTCACATGAGAAGCAAAATAGTAAACAATGTTTTGATAAGCGTAATAGCTAAGATATCCGATAATAGCCCAAAAGACCACACCAAGAACTACGCTAAGAGCTCTTGATACGCCTAGCCCTTTTGGTGCGTAGAATATATAGTATAATGGAAGACCTACGAGTATTCCTGTAAACACAAAGAATAGCACAGTAAAACCTGACCAATAAACAATCATTGAGGCTGCAATAAAGGCTATTGGTGCTAAAACGCTCACTGCAGGAAGCTTATACGGTCTTGGAAGCTGAGACGCTGTCTTTCGAAATACAGAAATTCCGGCACCGCCCATCATATATGTAAAAACAGTTGCTGAGCTAATGAACCCCACTAAAAGGTACCAAGAGGGGAAAGGTAATAAGAAGAACATCCCAACGATAAAAGCTGCAATGAGCGATATCAAAGGAACACCTCTTTTATTTACCCTGATGAATGCCTCAGGAAGATAACCGTCTGTTGCAAGCCCATAAAAAGTTCTTGTGCCTGTACCGGTGTAAATCCAACCCGTGCCCGATGGCGACACATATGCGTCAAACAGTAGTACATAAGAAAAAGCGGCGAGTGCCGCAATTCCACTTTTTGAAAGTGCAACGTAAAGTGGTCCACTACTATAAGGTACTGAACTTTTGGTTAAATCGCCCCAATCCCCTGGACTTAAGCCAGCAACGTTCCATTTCAATGCTCCTATGTACGCGATTTGTAACAAAGTGTATATCACCAGCGCAATGAGTATTGAGCTCACGGTAGCTCTGGGAACATCTTTTTGTGGATTCTTGGCCTCACCACCGTATTCAAGCGCTTGTCTAAATCCGAGATAGGCAAAAACTATACCAGCGGTAGGAATTGCAAGAAACATTGAAGAAACTCCATAAGGGAAGAAACCGCCAGGTAATGAGGTGATGTTACTTGAGTTAAAAGCGGCAAACAAAAGGATGAAAGTGAGAACCGGTATGACAATTTTCCAGACTGTTACATAAGTGTTTGTCTTTCCCAAAATCTTAATCCCAGCATAATTAAGAAAGAAGAACACTACAAGTAAAACGAACGCAAATGCTATTCCAGGAGGTGTTAAAACACTAACTGGTCCAAAAACTGTTTTCACAGTTTGTGTAAGAGAAGGAATATAAGAAGCGGCGTAACCCACTACGGCTTCAGCTTCTATTGTAGGAACGGTTACGGCAGATAGTAGGTATGCCCAACCCATAATATATCCAGTGTAACTACCATGTGTAAGATGTGGATATCTCACTATTGCACCAGTTCTGGGAAGCATGCCTGAAACTTCGGCGTACACAAGCGCAACAAAAAGAATAAGAATGCCACCAATTATCCAAGAAAGAATCACAGATGGTCCAGCAACAGCGGCTGCGGCGTTCACCGCAAAAAGCCATCCTGAGCCGATTATCCCACCCATTGAGAGGCCTAAAAGGTCAAGAAATCCAAGTTCTCTCTTAAGTTTTCTATCCGCTTCTACTACTTTTGTAATCGCAAGCGTCTGTTTTTGTTCAGTTTGAGGTGATTCTGCGCTAGACATGCTCAATTTAATTAGTATTATTTTCTAGATAATAAAGTTTTCGATAGAAAAATAAAAAGAAAACATAATGATTTCTTTATTATACTTAACTTATAGCAAAAAACTATACAAAAATCTTTGTATAGTTTTTATAGATAATGTACAGATTTAATAATTTATTCCGAACAAAATTTATACATTCATTTGTTTTTGGCTCATGTCATATTTTGTCACTTACACAAAACTGCTACACTAAACACTGAACTTTATTTCAAAATGTCTACCTACACACGGCACAAAGCTCATAAATTGCCAAATTGTATAAAGACATGTGAATAAAAGTGTGCGGTGATTCAGTTTGCTTCTTTAAGAAGCGAACGATTTCAGACCTTTCATGAATTTCAAAAATCTTTACGCAGGGGTATATATCTACCGTTATACGAAATAACAAACGAGGTAGAAAAAACGTTTGCGAAAAGTCTACGCTCCAACGACACAGTTTTGTTTGCCCTACCTTTCAGTTCATTGCCGTTTTATGGTACGGCTAAGTCTCTACCCGCCTTCGCAATGGTCGAAAGGGCGATAAAAGAAGGAAAACTGAAACCCGAAAAAATCGTGGTCGAACCCACCTCTGGTAACACCGGTTTAGCGCTTGCGGAAATCCTGAACTCTCTTGGACACTCATTTGTTATGGTGGTTTCAAGAAAGATTTCTTCGCACTTTGAAATGGAGCTTGTAAGACGCTTTAACGCAAAAACTTTGGAGCTCGAAGACCCTTCAGACACTGATTCCGTACTACAATTTATCGAGACACATAATCGTACACCCTTTGTATTACTAGTAAAGCTACCGATTAATTACTGTCCTACAGACGAGCCAACTGGCGCAATAGCGTATTCTAAAAGGCTTGTTGAACGTGGAAAAGGCAAAATTTTGATGCTCGACCAGTACACAAATTCCGCAAATCCAGAAATTCACAAAACTGTAACTGCACCATCCATCATAAAGGGCGTTGATGAATACCTAAAAAACGGAAAAAAGCTCTTTGTTTTTCTATCTGGGGGAACGTTTGGAACTGCGCTTGGTCTTACGCAGTTCTTTATAGAAAAAGACATTCGTGTAAAACTTGTGATCGCATTACCGCGTGGGGAAGACGTGTTTGGTATAGTTGACCTTGATAACGCAAAAAGAAGAAGGTTCTACCAAGAACTGTTTTCTCTTTTACAAAAAAACGCAAAAAGCGATTTAGTAGAAATAGTGGAAATAGATAAGCCACTTGAAAAGGTGTCGTTCATGTGGAAAATCAACGAAGAATTTTCAAAAAATAAAGATTTGGATCTCACTGGCGGTCATAGTAGCATGCTAGTGCTGTGGTGTGCACTTGAGTATATCGAACAAAAACAATTGAACAACGCAGTGTGCGTTTTGCTTTTTCACGACTCTTCAAAAAGGTATGATAAGCCAACTGAGACAGCCGCTTTTGAAATTGACGAAAGCGTCACGGTGGACGAAACGAAGGTTGAAAAATTGATTGCTGAAAAAGGGGCGCGTCTTCTGTTTGTTGACCCTATTCCTTCTTTTACACCCAAAGAAGTAAAAGCAACGGTGTGTGAGAAAATTCGATCGCGTTTTGGTGTCACTTTGGAAAGCTGGCAAATCAAAAATATCGAGGAAGTGATACAAATTGACGAAAGATCTTTAAAGGAAGCAAAGTTCAAAGAGGAATTTCTGTCTTTGATCGCACAAGTTGCGCCTTCAAAACCCATAGTGTTCGTTTGTCCACACGGTGGGACGTCCAAAATCTTGGCATCAAAAATGAGAAGTTTAGGCTACGAAAACGTTTTTAGCCTAAAGGGAGGGCTTGATTCCTTTTAGTCAAAAGTGGTAGCGAAACCACGATCACAAAGCCTAAAAGCGCAATCCAAAAGTACGTTTGAGAGTATAGTCCAAGCGCATTCCATCCGATGATGCTAAACACAAGGGAAAGAAGCCCAATTTCTATAAGCGCAATCCCGACTTTTCTCAGAGTTTCTGTGAAATTTCGCTCAATAGAAGAAAGAATTAAACACACAGCACTGATATAAGCGAGGTAGTCAAATACCCTTTTACTTACAAAACCATACCCAAAAAAACAAAAAACAAAAAGCGCAAGAAATACGTTTGACGAAATTTTTTTAAGATGTAACATTCTTGAGCTTTAAACTTGTGACATTCATAAAGGATTAGCGTAATTCAAAGTGTTGCAATTTTATGCCTTTTTTTAACATGAACAAAAGCTATAACAACGCCTGTTAAAAACGACAAAATCGCAAAGACAATGGTTTTGATCTCGTCAAAGATAAAGCTAGGCGGAGAAAATATTCTAAAACAGCCGTAGACCAAAACGGCAACGCCACTAAGCATTAATACAGCGATAATTGTTCTGCCCTTACCAGAAGATTGAAGTTTTCTTCTCCATATTTCGCCTCCCATGTAAAAAAGCACTATTCCAGTGATCAAAGGAAAATATTGTTTCAAAGCCAATAACAGTTGTAGCGTCCAAGCGACCAAGTCTTGCGAGTCGAAAAGAATAAGGAATATTATCGAAGAGTAAAAAACCGTCCAGTCTGCAATTCTACTATTTTTAAACGGCCCGTATACTCTGACCCAAGGAGATTTGCTTGTTGGCGCAAGCTCTTTTTCTGTGGTTCGGGTGATCACTCTGAGTGGGTCTTCTAAATACCACAGGATCCTACGTTTTTCCTTTAATATCCCATCGTAATCCAAGTGAAAATCTTGAATGATCCTATCAAGTGGAAATAGCACCTCAACCCCCCGATCTGTTGGTGACGTTAGCATATCCAGCATTATATGTAGAATTACACCTAACCCCAGAAACGGGTTGAAAAGGTACATGCCAAACGCAAAAAAGATGTTATGAAAAAGCGCGCGATGAAGCTGATGTTTGGCCAAGCTGAGTTTATTTGTTAATATGTATTCCCGGTCCAAATCTGGTAAAGCCGCGCCAATTCCTAAAAGCACACAAATTTTAACGTCATGAAACACGGCCATTCCTACTGCCATTGCAAATAAGATGTGCGAATTAAGATTCACATTTTAGTTGCTTAGCATCAAAAAATAAGTGTATCTAACAATATTTTAGAAAAATTATAGATTTAAGAAATATAAACTTTTCAAACCTCTTGGGTGAGAAAAGAAGTGAGCTACCTTAGCTTGAAGGCTGGAGCTTCCTGCTTCCACGACCAAACTCGATCCCTTCCTTCGAGGGTTACGAAGGCCTTGGTCTACACCAGGCGTCCCCGCGCTCCGCGCGTACTTGTGAGTGTTTTCGCATGGTCACCTTTAGAGCTTTCGGAATCCCCGCTTGGGCGAGGTTTTGGAAGCTTTATAAACAACGAAGGTTAAACCGAACGCGCCTGGAAGAGCGTATGGGATCTGGTGAGTTCGAACGTTTTAAGAAAAACGGCTTAGCGCGTACGCTTTAAAGCACAAAATATATCGCAAAAGACGAAAACTTTGAGTCTCAGTGATGCACTGAACTCTAACACAATGGCTGAAAGTTTTGCGGAACAAGTGTTTTTCAGCTAAGCTCACAATTTATGTACTCTGAAAGTTAGGAGCTTTCCAAAAATGGTTTGAAGCTTGTACTACGCAGTTTGTTATATGAGATTAGGTGAACGCTTACCACTATTTTCACGTTGATATCAAAAAATAGCTCTACAAAAGGCCCAAGTTATGGGCGCTATCGTGAAATTTGCGATTTTTTTGACCCCTAGAAACATAAGGCCGCTTGAACGCGCATTCATTTTTCGTGGCACTTATTACGTATTCACTTAAACTTCAGCTTCCTTTGAAAACAGCTTTTTACTTTCACTGCCTAATTAAAAATCGGTTTGTACACCACACTTTTGTTGGTAGTGACTTTGGCATGTTTGTTTGACTTTATAGAACCTTCGCCAATATTGCGGATTGACTCATATTGCTCATCCTTAGAGAAATAAGTGTAACACTGTAAGAGTTGTAGGAAAATACGACCCAAAGATTGCTACACACCAGCTAGGGGAAATTTTATTAACAATAAGCAAATGTTTGTTTAGACTTTATGAATATTATGGTGACACAAGCTGTAAACTCAAAAAGAACTAAAGTCAAAAGAGTATTGAGAATTCGATGTTTTAGAAAGTTTTTATGCGAAAAATTATGGGGCCGTGGAGATTTGAACTCCAGTCAGGTGCGCCCGAAGCACCTCGCCTACCAGGCTAGCAGACGGCCCCTATTCTTCTTAAGCTTAACCTTACAAATTAAGCTTTTGGAAACTCAACGCCCACGCCGGGATTTGAACCCGGGTCAGGGGAGTGACAGTCCCCTATCCTAGACCGGACTAGACGACGTGGGCTTTAATTATTCTAAAAGCGATTTAGCTAAAAGTCTTTCGTTTTGTGTCAGCGTAGGAGTAAAAAGGAAAGCAAACCCACTGCTGAGCCAGCAAAGCACGAGATTAAGTTCACAAAGTCATTGTCGATCCACCTTACTCCTGAGTAGAAACGCACAGGTTTGTTACAGTGAACTTTTCTCTTTTCGGTTAAAGCTGAACAACTTACGCATTTGTACTTTGCTTGCACCGTTGCCCCTAAAACACTATCAAAAATCGAACCACAAAAGCCGCCGATTAGAACAGAGAAAGCGTAACTCCAAGGTTTCGTAACACTTCCTTTAACAGGGTCGAAGGAAAAAAGCGCATTTGGAAGCCTAGGCCAAATGAAAAACACAAGAATCACGCTCGTTAATGCCATTATCGCCGCCCCAAGGAACGCGCCAAAAAAGCCTAGTGGGGTGACGCCACCCGATGTTCCCGCAGCGACCTCCGACCAGTCTGTGATAAGCCTAGGCTTTGAATTGCTAAGCAAACCTATCTCGGTTGCTGTGGTGTCAGCAGAAGCAGCTGAAAGCGCGGCTAGCATTCCAACTATGACAAAGAGAGAGTGCGAAAACACTCCTAATACTGCAAAGATCGTCGCAACAAGGCCATTTGCCACAACACTCCTCCACGTTCTTGCACCTCCTTTTGGCTCAGCAGCGCCAGCTAGCGCCTTTTTCACATATCCTATTTTTGTAAAAACACTATTTGTTCCTAGAAATAACATCAAAAGTAAAAGAAAAACTGGTCCTTGTGTAACTCCAACTATCACTCCGAGTAAGCTTGCTGCAAGCGTACCTGATGCGTCAAGAAAGCGCGCTTTATAGGCAACGGGGGCGGAAACTAAAACGAGTAACACGGAAATGATTTGGTAATACAATTTGTTCATAGCTCAATAAATAAAAATATTAAACTTGCGACTTTCAAAAAAGTGGCTCAGCTCGGCTCTTCTTCGACACGAGCTTCAGCGTGAATCTGGGTTCATCATCGCCTGAGTTAAGGTTAAGAATTGTCTCGCACAATATATTTTTACCGAAGGCGATCGCCATTGCCCACCAACCTTCCGCCACAGGCTCAAGCGCTTTGGGTAAAAGCTCAAGAAGCAAAGACCAAACAAGAGAAACTTGAGTTACTAGAACAGTTTTTGTCTGCCATTCCAGACCACAAAGGCACAGAAAAGCTCAGACACCAAATTAGACACCAAATTGCGGTCTTAAAGGAAGAACTAGAAGAAGAGCGAATGCGGCGCAAGGGCAAAGGCGTGAGCTATCTTGTAGAAAAAGAAGGCGCGGCGCAAATCGCGCTTATCGGAGTGCCAGATAGCGGAAAAACGCTCGTTTTTAACACGCTCACAGGTTTGAACCATCCTTCAACAAGTGTCAACTTTGAAACACAAAGGCCAACACCTGGCATGATGGTTTACCTAGATTTGATGTTCCAAATTGTGGACACACCTTCCATTTTCGAAGGACAAAACAGGTTCACGTCTCTTGCTACAACCACTGCAAGGAACGCGGACGTTATCGCGCTTGTGATCGACTCAACTCAAGCTATTGAAGCCCAAGTGGCGCTTCTTACTAGCGTTTTAGAGCGTAACCATGTTTTTCTAAGACCACTCAAGGCTCAAGTCAAGATAATAAAAAGAGCGACTGGAGGGGTTAACGTCATGGCGACGGGCAATCCTAAGTGCACGAATAAAGAAGTGGCGGAGCTACTCAGACAGTACGGAATTACGAACGCGCTGGTTGTCATCAACGGACCCGCGGATTTGGACGATGTAGAAGCCGCTGTGCTACAGGGTTCGCTCGTAAAGCCAAGCGTTGTTGTGCTTACAAAATCGGATTCTTTAAGTTCACAAAACGCGATTCAAAAACTCGAAAAGCTTCTTCCATATTCTCCTGTGCTCAACTTTTCAACTAACGAGTTTAAACAGAAGTTTGGCGAAACCGTTTTCTCTCTTGCTCAGATCATCAGAATTTACACGAAACCCTTAAACGAAAAGAGCAGATCGGCACGTCCTTTGATTTTAAAAAAAGGTTCAACCGTGATGGACGTCGTAAAAAGCGTTCACTCTAAACTTCTTGAAACCTTTGAATACGCAAGAGTTTGGGGAAGCTCTGTAAAGTTTGGAGGGGCAAAGGTTGGGCTTGATCACGAGCTTGCGGATGGTGACGTGATCGAAATTCATGCGCGCTAATAAAATTAAAAAGTGTGCTTTTGCGTTTCTTTTTTGACCAGTGACGAAAGTCATGTCCTCTGAGTTGTGATGCGAACTCTGGGGTAGCCGAGGTCTCTTAAACCAAAAAGTGGAACCGCCACCCGTGATCACACTCTCTCTTCCGTATAGCTTTACGGTAAGCCATAGCAAGAAAAACAGATAGGCTATAAGCGCAATAGCGTAAATCAAATCAAACAAAGAGACGGGACCTATCAGAATACCGTACAACAGAAGGTAGCTATACGTAAATGGGAGTAAGTACATAAAGTACTGAGCGGCTTGAGGAAGGGAGTATAGAGAAGAAAACAGAAGCGGATACATGGAAATCAATGGAAGGCTCATCACTATGCCAATACTCGCGTTCGCTTCTTTGGTGTTTGTGGCGTAAGCGCTTAGCACCGCCGTTATAAGCTGAGTCGTGCCAACCGTGAGCGCAAGAACTAAAACGATCAAAAGCGCTGCAAGCGGGCTTACTCTGAGGCTTTGTGGCGTGATGCTCGCCGCTAGTCCGCTAAATGTAAGACTCACTTCGAGAAACAGTCCGACAATCGTCGCAATAGCGGAAAGAACTGACACAACTGAAACCGCGAGAGTTTTTCCGGTGATAAGCCCAAGTCTACTTGGCGTTGCAAGAAGTAGCATTTCCAGAGTCTTTCTTTCCTTTTCACCGACCAAGCTGTCAACGATAAGCCCGATATTGGTTTCCACGGAAAGAAGAACTATTAGCGCAGGGAGCAACCCAGAATACGGTGATGAAGCAGTTGTTCCAAAAAAGCCGGTAGGTTTTGGCACGTAAACCAAAACTCTAATCGGATTTATAATGTTCGTAGCGTTTTGTCCTGCAAGCCTTTTCACCCTTTCGTAAGCGACTTGCGAGGAAATTTGGCTAAGCGCGGTGGACACGATTTGGTTCGCCACTTGAGACTTTGCGTCACCCGGCTTTACAAATAGAACGATGGACGTGGTCAACGCTGTGTGGTTGAGCGCTAGCGAAAAATTGCTTGGTATTTCGAGCGCAAGATTCGCTTCACCGTTTTGAACAAGCTTTGTGGCCAAAGAAAAGTTCGGTTCGTTTAATATCAGCACGTCCACACTTGAACCTAAGTTTTGAATTAAGGATATTAGCTTAGCACCGTAGTTCGTGTTCGCATAACCCGTGTCTTCATTCACAACCGCAATAACCGTTGGGGTCTTCGTAAGAGAGTAGTTGCTGAGCACGCCCATCGCTGAAAAAAGTAGAAGTGGTAGTACAGTGACCATAAGCAGCGCCTTTCTGTTTCTAAATAGCTCCTTTAAGTCTTTTTTGAAAACCACAAGCCATGTGGACACTAAGTGACACCCTCCTCTGTCAAACCAAGGAAAAGCTCTTCAAGAGAACGCGCGCCGTAATTCGCGAGCAGACGATCTGGCTCCCCTTCTGCCACGAGTTTTCCCTTGTTGATTATCGCTATTTTTTGGGCAACATCTTGTATTTCAAGCATGTTGTGTGAAGACACGATGAGCGTTTTTCCTTCGCTCACCAAAGCCTTAAGAAGCTCCCTTACATTCCTTGCAGACCTTACATCTAAACCGTCAGTGGGTTCGTCGAGCACAAGAAGTTTTGGGTCGTTCACAAGACACATGCCTATCAACACTTTTCTTTTTAGACCTTTGCTCAGCTTTACTCCATATTCGTTCCTTTTTTGCTGCAAATCGAGAACGCGAATGAGCTCTTCCGCTTTCTGCTCAGCACTACTCTTGTCAAGACCACGAAGTAGCGCGTAGTAGTATATGCTTTCCCAAGCGGTTAGCTTTTCGTAAACACCGGCGTCTTCTGGTAAAATGCTAATTTGCGACCTTATGCGCGAATTAGAAGGGTCTTCGCCAAACACTTTAACCAATCCTGACGAGGGTTTAACAAGCCCACAAACTATTCTGAGTGTGGTGGTTTTTCCTGCGCCATTTGGACCAATTAGCGCGAAAGACTCCCCCTTTTCGATAGAAAAACTCACTTCGTTTATTGCCAAAAAACTTCCAAAACGTTTGCTCACGTTTTGCAAAACTACCGCGGACACGCGTCACACCTTAATCGAGTTTATCCCATTGAAAAGCGCACCCTTCTCTCTTGCTTCAATTAACAACAAACGATTGTATTTGCAAACTCTTTCCCCACGCGCCGGTGCGCCACTTTTGATGGCGCCTGTTGAAAGTCCAGACGCAAAGTGAGAAATAAAGTCGTCTACGCTTTCACCGCTTCTGTGACTTATGATCGCAAGATATCCCAGATTTTTTGCGCTTTTCACTGTGTTTAGCGCTCTTGAAACAGTTCCAACCTGATTCACTTTTACGATCACGCCGTTACACGCGCCAATTTCGCTTGCTTTTTTCAGGTTTGAGCTGTCGCTAACAAGAAGGTCGTCGCCCACTATCCTAGTTTTTCTAAGAGCCTTTGTGATAGCACAAAAGGACTCCCAATCATCTTCATAAAACGGGTCTTCGATCGAAATTAAGGGATATTCCGAAGCAAGCCTTTCATAGTACTCCAAAAGCTCATCCGCGTTCTTCTTTTCTTGGTCAATTTCGTAAAAACCGTTACGATAAAAGCTTGATGCAGCGCAATCGATTGCAAACATCACCTCACTTTCTGTGTAACCGCTTCTTTTTACCGCCAACCTTAGTACGTCAAGCGCCTCTCTGGTTTTTGTAAACGGGGGCGCGAAACCTCCTTCATCACCCACGTTGATCGAGAAAGCGCCTTTGGTCTCCTTTAACAAGTTTTTAAGAGTGTGGTACACTTCAACACCAATTCTTAACGCTTCAGAAAAGCTCGACGCATGAGGAACGATCATGAATTCTTGAATCGCAAGCGCATTGCCTGCGTGTTTTCCACCGTTTATAATGTTGAACATGGGCGTTGGAAGTACAAGTTTTTCTTTAAGAAAAAGCTGATAAAGCTCGATTCCTTCTTCTTGCGCTTTTGCTCTGTGGCACGCAATAGAAACCGCCGTAGACGTGTTTGCGCCGATCGATGAAAAATTGCGAGTTCCGTCTACTTGCTCAAGAATTGAGTCGATTAAAGCGGGTTCGAGCTCTTGACCTAAAAGCGCAGGTTTTACTCGGTTGTTTAACGCTTCGAGGCACTTTAGCACACCCATTCCGCCATACCTTTTTCCGCCATCTCTTAATTCCACCGCTTCTCTTTTACCAGTGGACGCGCCGCTTGGCGCGTAACCAAAACCCTTTGCGCCCGAACTCGTCTCAACTTCCACGTAAACCGTGGGGTTTCCACGAGAATCAAGAAGCTCGTAGCCCTGAATGTTTTTTATAACGCCCAACTTAGCTCGTTCTATTTTGTAAAAAGATTTAATCCTTTCGTACTCTTAAATCGGCAAAGGCATTACGCTTTGTTCAAAATTGGCGACAACTTCAGATAGTTCGTGATACGTAGGAACGCCCGCCTTTGCTCCCAACTTGGTGACTTTAAGTGAAGCGGCTACGGTTGCCCATTTTGCCGCCTTTACCAAGTCGTGTTCTGTAAAGTAGATGTAATCAAAACACGCAGAAAAAACGTCACCAGCACCCGTCGTGTCAACGACGTTCGCTTTAACAGGCGCGATTGAAAAGCAAATTGTGGGCGAGTACACGCTAACGCCATTACTTCCTCTTTTCTCAATAAGCACGACTTGTTTTAGGCGTGCGAACTCAGCTATGGCAACACCGCTTTTTTGCTCCACAAGTCTGACTTGCCTCGTTGACAGGTAAGACACTTCACAAGAAGAAACCGTTGATAACAACTCTTTTTCGGAATACTTCTCGGATGACGAACCTGGGTCAAAGCTCTTTTTTACTGGGATGTTTTGCACAACCCAATTGGACACATCTGGTGTGCACCCAGCAAGATGAACAAGGTCAAAGCTCTTAAGTGTAAGCCAAGCTTCAGTGGGTTTTAGGTTTAGGTTTGCGCCTCTCCACGCCACACCTCTTTTTTCTCCAGTTTGGTCTATTAGAATGCTGACGCAACCAGTGTTTGCGTCCACTTGTTGAACCATTGAAACGTCTACGCCCATTTGTTTCAACTCTTTTAGAAAGAACTCTCCTAGCAAATCTTTGCCAATCGCCCCTATGAAGTGAGATTTTGCACCAAGTTTGGCGATCGCATATGAGTAGTTCGATGCAGATCCTCCAGTGGTGATTTCGTAGGAATCGGCTAGCACTATTTCGTCCATTTCTGGAAGTCTGCTCAGCTTATAAGTTATGTCCACGTTGGCGTTTCCTATTGACGCAACTTTAAACAATTGGGACTTCCCACTACTCAAGGCCTAGTGTCTTGTTTGTAAGAGAAATTGAGCGCGCAGCTTCTCTTTCAAGACCAGTCACCGCCCTTATTGCGTCCACGTTTTCAGGTACGACAATGGACTCTTGGTGCACCGCCTGCATGTAGTATAGCTCGTTGTCCATGACTGTCAAAGAATCCCTCCAAACAACCACTTCTGGCACATCTCCCCTAGCTCTCCCCAAATCTCTTGCAAACTCTATGATCGAAGCGGTTGAGTCAAAGCCGTTTGAAGAATCCACGAATCTTATTCTTTTAGAGCGTGACAACGCGTCTATAACCCCGTCTTTTGTGACCTTTTGAGCAAATTCGACGTTCACAACATGTAGATGCATAAGAGTTGTTGGTGCTATCACTGCAGAAGTCACGATTGGCAAATCGTGAATCACGGTTTGAACATCAGGTCCGTGATGGCTCGGTATATGAGGTGGATTGGGAATAAGCGCGTTTATCGGGCCTCTTTTTGTTTCAACGGGATCAGCGCCTCTTCTTATTATCGTGGCTCGAACCTTTTTGATTTCAAATTCTGCGTTCAAGCGTCCAAGCGTTCTAGATAGACCCGTAGTGTTACACGAAACGACTCTCACGAACGTTTTGTCAAGCGCTTCTTGATAGTTCACTTCTGCTACAAACGACGCCTCTGCAACGTCGCGCTTTTCTCCTCCTTGAAAAATCGCCTTAACACGCGCCCTTTCGTACAGTGGTTTGTTTTTGGCGCCCGTGCCTTCAGGCGTGCAGTCTACTACAACATCACACTTTGTTAAAAGCTCTTCGAGCACACCCTTTACTTCAAGGCCAGCTTTTGACATGCTTTCAAAAGATTCGCGTGAAGCCGCGTAAAGCTCAAACCCTTTTGAAAGAAGTATTTGCGCAAAGAAGTCTGGTTTGGTTTTTACGACACCAACCACTTGCATATCCGGTTGCTTGTTTACCGCTTCCACAACCCTTTTTCCAATTGTTCCGTAACCCACAAGCCCAACTCTTACTTTGGGCATACTCACTCGTGCTTTTTGAGTTGGAACTTCTAATAAAGTCTTTCCAAAGCGTTTGAAATCACAAGCCTTAACACGCGCTTTTTAGAGCGGGAAAGAGGTCTAATAAGCGCTTGAAGGACCAACTTAAGCTCGGACACTTCTAGCGCTTGGGCGAGCGCAAAAACTGTTTGCCTGAGCTCTGGCAAAACAAGTTCTAACGGCAAGTTCCATTCACAAAAAAGGCGAAGCCTTTCTACGTTTTTTGAAAGTCGGATTTTATCACCCAAACTTTTTACTATATAAGCGTAAGTTTCTAAGTCAACTAGCTCGTACGGTAAAAGGCTCAAAAAAGCTTCTTGTAGAAGCGCTTTGTTTCTGAGGAGATATTCGCTTGCGCACTCTGAAAGAGGTTTCACACATATTACAGAAGGTGCTTCGGCATAAGCCGGCTTTGACCAAGAAAGGGAGACAAAGGTATAACCATTTCTAAACCAAAACTTGACGACTTCTAAATCCGCTACAAAAGATGCGCCAACCCAGTGAAAGCGCTTTGCTTTCGCGTGTTCTTCTATCGCTTTCAAAAGAATCGAACCAAGTCCCTTTCCCTGTAACTCTGGATGAACCGCTATTCGAACAACTCTTAATCCAGAAAGCGTGGAAAAAAGCGTGTCGCCAGTTCTTGCTATTAGCCTTTCTGTGATCAGGTTACCAGGAAAGCTTGCTCCTTTTAGCACAGCCTCTAGCTTTGTGGGTTCAAGCGGTCCGTCAGGCTGTGTGTGAGCGACAGCGCAATAACAATCGTCCGCCTTTAAACCAAACAGCGTAGAATTTGGGTTTTCCAAAATATGCGCCAAATCCCTTGGCTCATTTCTGTAGTGAGCTTCAGTAAGAATGGAGTACAAGCTTTCCAAATTTTCGCTTCCCAGCTTTAGTAGCTCCTTCGCCCCAAAACTTTCAAGCTTTGGATTTACGACGTTTTTTGCGATGTGTATACCAGAAGGCTCAAAAACGAAGGTCCTGTCGACCGCCCTTTCAAGCGGATCGCCTTCAGAAAAGCGAATGGGTCGAGACATTTCAAAGCTCTTTATTTCAAACCCTAGTTTTGAAAGTGTAGAAAGAACACGCATCGCAAAGCTTTTCCCACTACCTTCGTATCCGTAAATTGTAGTAGAAAGTAGCACCCTTTTCGACCTCTTTGCTATATTAAGAATTGCGCTCATGGAAAGCGTAGACGCTTCGTCCACAATCGTAATCCAACCCCAAGGAACTTTGTTCCACCCACAGAAAAGCAGGGTGCAATTACCGTAAGTGACACGCTTACCCCAGAGATCATCATCAAATTTTAAGCCTTGCCTTTTTGTTTCTTGTTTAAAGTGAAAAACAAGTGCGTCCAACGCGCTACGTTTTGATGAAGTCACACAAATTTTTCCGCTAAAGGTGTCAAGAATTTCGGCAAGAGCCATTCCAAGTGTTGACGATTTTCCTCTTCCTCGTTTTGATGATAGCACAAACACTCTTTCTTTACCAAGAAGAAGCCAGTTTGTGATTTCGTTAAACGCCCTTTCTTGGTCCTCTGTTTTGAATTTTCCCTGAGATTGTTTGTACTGCGCAAGTTCGCTCGCAAACTTAAACTCTGATTGTGTTTTTGTGAGAAAAGCGCAAAGTCCATTTTGTCTTACAAACTCAACAAATCTTTTTAGTAACACGCCGCTCAACTCTGATTTTCCAATGGGTGGATAGTATGGTGGATTTTCCTCGTCAAAGAGTAACACAAAGGCTCCTCCACCCTTAACGCAGTAAGTCGCCGCTGAAAGCGCGTTTGGATCGTAAAAAAGTGTGGCATCATAAACCACAAAGTTTACAGTGTCACCAAGAAGCTTTTCGTAGTGGACGGCTTCGAGCGGTTGCGCGGTGTTCGGAAGTTTTACGCAAGGCCTTTCGTGAAACACGAAATAGCCTTTTAAACTGAGCAACGATTCCACTTCTTGAAACCTGTCTGGATGGCACACAAAAGTTGCGCGATGGTAAAGAATTGATGCTTGTTCCATCAAGCGATGAAGCTCTTTCAACTCCAAAAATCATTCACCAAACTTTGCTATTCGGTTCGCTTGGTTTAACAGAACACGAATAAGGTCACGACCATAAAGCCTTCCAAGTGAGCCAAAAGCGCACGCTGCCTCTGTGAACCTGCCACCATCAGCGTGAACATCTGGTGCGCTTATTAAAAGCGGAACTGGGTCTGCAGAGTGTTCGCCCAAATCTACGGGTGTGGAATGGTCTCCAGTGACGCAAACGACTTCTTCTCCTTTTAATCCGTTCATAAGCTCGCCAACCAGCTGGTCAAATTTTTCAACCATTTTTACCTTAAGCTCAGCGTTTTTGTCGTGTCCAGCCGCATCTGTGGCTTTAAAGTGAACGTACACAAAATCGTGCTCTTCTAGCGCATCTAAAGCGGCTTTCGCTTTTGCCTTTACATCTGTTTTGAAATCACCAGTGGCACCTGGTATCACAGGAGCTTCTAATCCGATTGCTTTACAAAAACCTCTTATCATCGCAGTTCCACTAACCGCAAATCCCTTAATGCGATAAAGCGCTTGAAAGCTTGGGATGTTCGCAAGCGAACCCGCACCACGTAGCAATATCGCGTTCGCTTTTGGCAACCCTCTCTTTTGCCGTTGAATATTTAGCGGGTGCTTGTCCAAAATTTCGTGTGCCTTTTGCGTGATTTCGTTTACGAGCTGTGCGGTGCGCATCGCCTCTCTTTTGCCACTCTTCGGTTCACACTTAAGAATCCTCTCACCCACTTTGTGAGGATCTGTGTCTGTGACATCAGCGCTTAGCATTTCTCCACGGAGAACAAGCGCAAACCTGTGTTCTGTTGCGTGTTTGAATATAACTTGAGCGTTGTCTAGCTTTAGCTCTTCGTTTAACGCGCTGATTAACTCTTTGGCTTCTGGTAGTTCTCTTCCCGCTCTTCTATCCACAACAATTCCGCTTTCATTTAGCGTCGCGAAGTTTCCCCGAAATGCCACATCGTTAGGAGCTAGCTCAATTCCGACGCCCAGCGCCTCAAAAGGTCCCCTGCCTTTGTAGTACACGTAAGGATCGTATCCGAATATCGAAAGGTGTGAAGTGTCACTTCCAGGAGTCACTCCTGGGGCAATAGGATAAAGCAAGCCAAGCGCGGAATTTTGGGCAAGTTCATCGAAGTTTGGCGTCAACGCCACCTCTAAGGGAGTCTTTCGGTCAAGCTTCTTTGTCGGCCTATCGCCAAGTCCATCTGCCAGTACAAGAATGATCTTTCTTTCTAACATAGCTCAACCTATTGTGCGCTCATATTTTAATGTGTTAATCGATCAAAGTTACTGAAGACTGTCTCACTTCGCCCAATAAATAAGCCTTCTTCAACACTTCGAGTATTGTTTTAAGATGTTTGGGGTGGGCTTTTCCAACAAACTCAATGAGTAATGGCCTAAAACCTGTTATGTAAAAACAGGTCGCGATAAATTCGAAACTCGAACCCCAAGCCCTGCCTTCTAAAGTTTTTGCTTCAACCACTCCTATTACAGCGTAATGCTTCAATTTTTGCACGATCAAACTTGTGCCTTCTTTCCACAAGTCTTTTATCACAAAAAGTGCAAGCCTTTTTCTCTTGAGTTGCTCAACAAAGTGTGTATCCAGCGCAGACTGTTCAACCAAAAGCGCTACTGGAGTTTTTGAACGCTTTAACCGCTTTATCACTTTACAACAAATAACCTTGAATTTCCTGCTTTAGATATTTGCACGAGTTTACCGTCTTTTTCTAGTTGTCTAATGGCTCTTCTCGCCATTCCTAGTGGAACGTTTAGTCTTGTTGCTAGTTCGTACAGCGTGTAGTAAGAGTTGGGCTTAAGAAGCTTGAGCAATTCCTGATACGCCTCTGCGGAAACATAGATGGGCTTTTGCTCCCTTTTTTCTTCTTTCTTTGCCTTCTTTTTCTTTCTCTCCTCCTCTTCTTTCATTCTTAGCTGTTGCTTTTCCATTGCGGCTAAACTCTTTTTGCCTTTACCGCCCAAGGTTCCTCAACTGTTGATGTTTTTACCCCATTATAAATTTTGGGCTAACACTTTAAAAGAGGGAAGCAGTGCCAAAATTATGCGTTACACTTTTTTGTTCTTTTTGCTACTACTTTTTGCGCAAGCTCATTTTTCGTTGACCCACGCATCACAACCACAAGTTTTGAGAATCGCGTCTTCTCTTCCACCGAATTTAACGGTCACAGTTGTGGACGATTTTGTAAAAACGCTAAACTTGTCTCGTGGATCTGTGATTTACTCTTATTTTAACCCAAGTGCCAATTTCAATCCGCGTGGCTTCGATATAGTGCTCACAGACTCTTACCTTTTTCTACTTAATCTGAGTAAGAGCGGCTTTCTTTTAAAAGAAAACGTACCAAATTACACCGAATACTTTCCACAAAGTGTGGGAGGGGAGTGCACGTCTTGCGATAATGGCACATTTTACGCGTTTGCAGGAACACAAATAGGAATCATGGTGAACTATGATTACTTAAATGAGTACGGGCTTCCTGTGCCAGTGAGCTACAACCAGTTGGGGAGCGCGATTTTTAATAACCATATTATCGTCACAAATCCGTTGACTAGTGACGGTGCGGCGCAGTTTTTGCTTGGCGTGCTTAACAAATACGGTTGGGTTAAAGGGTGGCAGTTGATAAAAAACATCACCGCAAACGCCGTGGTGGTTGCTCAAACATTTCAAGACGCAACTGACTACGTCGCTCAGGCTAAGTTTGGTGCGACCGTGACTTACGCATCTTACGCTCTGTATTATAGAGCGCTAGGATTGCCAATTGGTTTCGTCTATCCCAAGAACGAAGTTTACGAGACACTGGCGTACGTGGCCGCGCTCAACTATTCGAGCGCAAACCCTCTTGCCACGAAGTTCGTGCAGTTTGTTTTTTCTGATGAGGCTCAAAACTTAATTGCCACAGCCAAAACCTTTTACTCGCCTCTCAGTATACCAGTTAGCACACAGTTTTTGATAGCGTATCAACTTGAAAACTTGGGAGTTTTGGACACTCAAACGCAACAAATTTTAAGCGTGTACAACCAAACTTTCGAAACAAAATATTTGCGTCTTGCGCTTACGCTTTATTCCGCATTAATTTTTGAAAATTTTGGGGCGCTCAAAAGCGCATGGGACGGTTTGATTCAAGCCGAACAGACGTACAAACTCGACGTGCTCACTTTTGGCGACGACTCTTTTGTGCGCGCAAACGCGCAATTGCTCAACACTTCGATGAACGACTTTTATTATATCCCACGAACATTCAACTTGTCTTTGAATCTTACTTATATGGAAAATCTTTGGCAAATAAGCTCAGAAAAAATGTACCAATTTTCTCTTGCTAATTCCACACAAATTCAGTCTCCATTGGACAAATTTGCGCTCAACGAACAAGCTACACTTAAGAACCTACAGCTTGAAACCATTGGTTATTCGATAATTAGCGCGCTGTTTGCCGTGCTAGTGTACCACGCGTTTTACGTTTTCCCAAGATTCAAAAAAAGAGTGTCGAGTGAAACCGCTTATATTTCACCACGCCTTTAAGAAGGTAAATGGAAGAAGCAAGACCCACTATAAGGCATTTACGCGCGCTGGGTTTGTCGCAATCAGAAGCTGAGCTTTACCTAGCCGCACTAACAAGAGGAGGGGGGGACGCGAAGAGTCTATCGCAAACAAGCGGTGTGCCTTACGGCAAAGTTTACACAGCGCTAAAAAGACTTGTCGAAAAGGGTTGGCTTATTGAAGTCGAGGGATTTCCAAAAAGATACCTACCTCGTTCACCCAAAGAAGCAGTCAAAATTCACAGAAACTTTTTAGAGTCGAAATTCGCTGAAGCGGAAAAAGCGGTGGTCGAAGAACTGGAGCCACTTTTTGAGGCTAAGGACCAAACCGAAAAACCTCAGGTTTGGCTTATTACGGGATTTGACAAGGTGACAGCAAGGGCTTGCTCGATGATCCTAGATGCTGAAAGGGAAATAGAGGTGGCAATTCCCATGTTATTTCCTGGTTTGGAGGAAGTGCTTGCGGTTTTCAAGAGCAAACTCGGATATTCGTCGTTAAAAATAAAAATTTTGGGCTCGCCTGACGTTGTTCGCTCTCTTCCGCTCTATAATAGCTACGATGTTGAAATACGCCTTGTGGAGAGCATGTTTGGTGGTGGGATTGTTTCCGACAAATCTGAGGCGATGATCCTTTTGAGCATCGAAAAGAATCCAATCGCCGTTTGGGCGAAACATTCAGCGCTTGCGGAAATAGCTCACACATACTTTGACTACATTTGGAAAAGCGCTAAACCTCTTGACACAAATTAACGCTCTCTTTTTCCCTCTACGAATTCGAGTAACGCCTTTTTCGCTTCTTCATAGGACATCTGAACTGGTGGATGTTTCATCGTCCATGCGCACGCCGAAATTATCGCCCCTCCCAAACCTCTGTCTTTTGCTATTTTTGCGACTCTAATCGCGTCCACGATAACACCAGCGCTGTTAAACGCATCCCACACCTCAAGCTTTAGCTCGATTCTTATAGGTGCACCACCAAAATAAACACCTTCAAGCATAATGTACGCGTACTTTCTGTTTTCCAAAAAGTCGATGAAATCTGAGGGGCCTATTCTTGTTGGCACGTCGTAAGGAATCATAGCTTGAACCGCAGACGTCTTGCTTATTCTTTTCGTCCTAAGCCTTGACTCTTCGAGCATGTTGGCAAAGTCCGCGTCTCCTCCAACGTTAAGCTGGTACGTGTTCTTTATTTTCACACCCCTTTCGACCAAGAGTTTTGCGAGCGTCTTGTGTAAAACAGTTGCGCCAAGCTGACTCATCACATCATCGCCGACAATGGGCACTTTTGACTCGCAAAACCTTTTTTCCCAAGAAGGATCGGACGCAATAAATGTTGGCATTGCGTTAATGAAGGCCACGCGCGCATTCAGCGCTTGTTCCGCGTAAAACCTTGCAGCCTTTTCGCTTCCCACAGGAACGTAGTTTATGAGAATGTCAGCAGAACACCGTTTGAGAACTTCAGAAACATCAACGGGTTTACCATCATCTAAAGGAATCATTTGTTGCAAATACTTTCCGAGCCCGTCGAGTATAGGAGCTCGCATGACCTCGACTCCGAGCTTTCTCGGTTCAATTATCTTGAGTGTGTTATTAGGAGGCGCGAAAATAGCTTCACCCAAGTCCTTTCCTACTTTGTTTTTGTTCACGTCAAACGCGGCAACGAACTCGATGTCGCTAGGTTTGTATCCACCAAGCTCAGGAAAACTCAGACCTTCTAAAAACTGGCCATCTTCTTGCTTTAGAACGCCTTGAACCAATGCGGAAGCGCAGTTACCAACACCCGCTATTGCCACTCGTATTCTTCCCAAAGCGATCCAGAAAACTTTTTGTCGTCAAAATATAACCCTTACGCAATGTGGTGAAGGATGTTCGATAAAACACTTCGCGCTGAGATAGCACACTACTGAAAGAGCTATCCGCAAACGTGAATTTGGTGTTTACTGCGCAAGCGTCCAAAGCAGAACCTAAGTTTCTCTTAAACTCTCATGTCACAAATGACAATCCAAGATGGCTCTGATGTTCTCATACTTTTAGGCGATAAACAGTTTGTGATAAAAATTGTAGAAGGGCAGAAGTTTCACACGCACAAAGGCTATATCGATTGTTCGCAGCTGATAGGCAAACCCTTTGGCTCCTACTTTAAGACGAGCACTGGTCACAGCTTTGTTGCATTAAGACCATCACTAAGAGACTATGTGTCAAAGTTTGCAAGAAGGACGCAGATAATCTATCCCAAAGACGCCTGTTCGATGTTGCTATGGGGCGATATAAAACCTGGCCAGAGAGTTCTTGAAGCCGGAACTGGTAGCGGAGCGCTCACCGCGTACATAGCGCAAATCGTCGGAAAAGACGGCAAGGTTTACGGTTATGACGTAAACGAAGATTCTATAAAGATCACAAAAAAGAACCTTGAAAGGCTGAATCTGCTTTCTAACGTTGAGCTTAAGGTTGGTGATGTCACACAAGGGGTTGACTTGGACAACATAGACACTGTGGTACTCGATTTGCCAACGCCTTGGCTTGCCGTAAAACCTCTCAAAAAGTGTTTGACCACTGATGCACACTTTGTTAGCTTTTCGCCTACTATAAACCAAGTTGAAAAGACCGTGCTTGCGTTGAAGGAGGCAAATTATGTCAGAATTGAGGCTTTTGAGACTATTCTTAGGGAGTTCGACGTAAAACCTGACGCCACTCGTCCAAAAACGCTTGGAATAACGCACACTGGTTATGTGGTTTCAGCAAGAAATTGCGTTTAAGAGCGCATCAACTCTTCTAGTCTTTTTACCACGGCAGTCGTTCCGACGTAAAGCGGGGTGCACTGATCGTGCCTTGTGATTGGCTTTTCAAGAATCGACGACTTGCCATCAGACGCGTACCCCTTTGCGGCGTGCGCTATAAAAGCTATCGGGCCTGCTTCATAGAGGTGTCTGAGCTTTCCCTCCGGTCTATCGAGTGTAGCGGGATAAGCGAATACTCCGCCATTGTGTAAAACTTGATTGAAGTCTCCTACGAGCGACCCGCCATATCTCAGTTTAAGGCCCTTTTGCTCTAATTCTTCGACAAATTTGGAAACCGCTGGAAGCCAGCTCTTTTTTGAGCCACCCACACCGTAAACAGAAGGTTTTTCTGGAATTATGAGGTTCGCCTTCTTTTCGACGAACTTACCTTTGTATTCACCCTTTCTTACAAGCACTAATTCATAAGCGGTAGAGCGTGTGGCAAAAACCAAAGTGGTTGAAGGACCATATACTGTATAAAGCGCACAGATTTGATCGCTTGGTTTTACAGGAAAGTTTAAGGCGTCTTGGTAAATCCCCATTATCGTGCCCATCAAGTTGTTACTTTCAATGTTTGAGCTGCCATCCAATGGGTCTATGACCACGGAAAACCCGCGCTCAGCGATTTTTTTGGGTTTGTCAAGCTCTTCGGTGGCTATAGTCGAAACACATCCGCTGTTTTCTAGTGCATTGAGCAAAAGATCGTTTGCGAGTAGGTCGAGCTGTTTTTGCTCTTCACCGTAAATATTGAATGAGCTACTAGTTCCTTGCACGTTTGGTATTTCATCCAAAAGTGTGACTACCGCTTGAGTGAACGCGTCCAAAAGGCCACTCATCTCAGGCCCAAGTTGTTTTGCTATATCAACTAAAGTTCGCATCAAACTAAAGTCACACACCAAAGATATATCTCTTTCCAATCAATTGGCTACCCGCCGGGCGGGCTTCACAGCCTACTGTGGTGGAGCGCTTTTAAAAGTGTTGAGGTCGCGAAGTCCGTAGAAGACACAGTGGAACACTCGGTGTTTTAGCGTCGAACAGTGGTTGATTTTCCAGCAAACACTCGCGCAAGCTGTTGTAAGAGAGAACGGGTAAAACGTGTTTCCACGCTTTACAAACACTCTGGTATCTTAGCTTGAAAAGCGGGAAGTTGTAAAGCCTCAGTGTTTTTCTTACCGTCTTTTTGGATTGAATATTCAAACCCTCCAAAACCAAGAGGTCGTACTCCTGTGCAAGAAAACCAAGCTTGAAGTCTCGCTAAAGTGCTCCTTAGCGAGTTTCGTCTTTGCTTTAAACCTTGGAAGGAAGCTTTTTGGAAAGCGCTCTTTGTAGCACCCTGATTTTTTCCCAAAGCGCGCTCAAGCGGTTTTAAGAAGCGCCTATCGGAAAGTGTCAAAAGCTTCGTTATCCCCAAGTCAACACTCACAGCTTTCTTGGTTCCTGCGGTTGTTATGCGCTTCAAGTTCTACCAAAAGCACGACGCAGATTCTACCAGAGGGGTAGAGTTTTACACTTGGCACCATTGGTTTTCTGTAAACTCCCTGTGGTATAATGCGAAAAACCCGATTTTGCTCGGTAAAGACTGACCTCTTCGTGTTTTAAGACTTACACAAGCTTCCAATCACTCTAAGGGTAAATCAAGCACAAAAACTTGCAAGACTTGTAAACCCATCATGACGCGTTTAGTAAAATCCGCTACTTATGAGTGGTTGTAAAGCGAGCTGTTTTTAATCTTTTTCGTGTTCTGTGCGCAAAGCTTTTTCAGGCTTTCAACTCTTTGTGCGTCTGAATCTCAAAGCTCTCACACGCGTATGGCTTTTCAACCCTCGCAAGCGTTTTGGAATCTACAGATTTCAGTTATCCTACGCTTTTACAATAAGCTTTTTAATCAACCAATGCAAACACTAATTATGCGCATTTCGCTCGACGCTTTTATGACCAACGGAAGAAGTCTGCTTTTGGCGTATGATCAGGGTTTGGAACACGGTCCTACCGATTTTAATGAACTGAACTACGACCCATCTTACATACTTGACATCGCAGCGAAAGGCGGATTCAACGGTATTATTTTACAAAAAGGGATCGCCGAAAAGTATTATGATGGCAGGGTACCGCTAATTCTAAAAGTGAACGGAAAGACAAACCTTTTCAAAGGTGAGCCCATATCAAGACAGATTTGTTCTGTTGAAGAGGCGATTAGCCTTGGCGCAAAAGCGGTTGGTTACACAATTTACCTAGGTAGCGAACACGAACACATAATGTTTCAAGAATTTGGAAGACTACACGAAGAAGCTCACAAGTACGGCTTGCCTGTTATAGCGTGGATTTATCCACGAGGTGCCGCGATAAAAGACGACACAGCGCCTGAAATCGTGGCTTATGCCGCACGCGCTGGTTTAGAGCTAGGGGCTGATGCGATAAAAATCAAGTACACTGGAAGCCCTAACACCTTTAGTTGGGCGGTTAAAAATGCAGGCAAAGTAAAAGTTTACATGTCTGGTGGACCAAAAGCGCCAACCGAGGAGGACTTTCTTAGACAGGTTCAAGGTGCGATACAAGCGGGTGCAGTCGGTCTTGCGGTTGGGAGAAATGTTTGGCAAAGTGACGATCCGCTTAGAACCGCAAGAAAATTAAAAGAAATAGTAATAGAAAACAAAATACTTGTTCCGCCTTAAACCAGTTCCAGCTCTATTTTTACTCCTTCTGGAACGCTTATACGCATAAGTTGGCGCATCGTTCTTTCTTCAGCTGGTAGGTCTATTATTCGTTTGTGAATTTTCATGACCCATTTGTCGTAGGTGTCCGTTCCTTCACCGCAAGGAGACCTTCTTGTGACAACCTTGAGCTTCTTTGTGGGTAAAGGTATGGGCCCTGAAACCTTTACCCCGCTTTTTTTACCAAGTTCCACGATTTGAGAGCAAACCATGTTTAGTTTTTGAATATCGGTGCTCCAGAGTCTTATTCGCGCTTTTTGAGGCAATATGGCTCACCCAAAGATCACTTTTTGGTGACCTGGGCGGGCACGAGGTCTATGATCACACCCGCTGCTATTGTCCTACCCATGTCTCTTATCGCAAACCTTCCAAGTGGCGGAAATTCGCTGTACTTTTCGGCAGAAAGCGGCTTTATCGGCTTGAACTTTACTATTGCAGCATCACCAGTTTTAAGAAATTGTGGAGTTTCGGGTAAGGGTTGACCAGTTTTGGGGTCTAGCTTCTTTTCTATCGAAATCATCTTACACGCAACTGTAGCCGTGTGAATGTGTAGAACTGGGGTGTATCCAGCTGATATCGCGGTGGGGTGTGAAAGAACGAATATCCTTGCGGTGAACTCGTCAACCACTGTGGGAGGGTTGTTCACTCTGCCAGCCACGTCACCTCTTTTTATGTCGTCTTTGCTTATGCCTTTTACGTTGAAACCTATGTTGTCACCGCTTTCTGCTTGTTGTATTGGCGTGTGGTGCGTTTCTATGGACTTGACTTCACCCGTCTTATTTGACGGCATGAAAACCAAAACGTCTCCGACCTTTAGAATACCAGTTTCAACTCGACCCACAGGTACTGTGCCAACACCCTGAATCGAGTACACATCTTGGATTGGAATTCTAAGTGGTTTGTCGTTGAGCTTGGGCGGCACCTTTAGCAAGTCCAGCGCTTCAATTATGGTTGGGCCTTTGTACCAAGGCGTGTTGGGTGAGCGTTCAAGAAGGTTGTCACCTCTCCAAGAGGATATAGGAACAAAAGGTATCTCCTCCACCTTATAGCCTATTTGCCTAAGTAGCTTGCTCAGACCGTCTACAACTTCTTTGTACCTTGCCTCACTCCAGTTGACGCTCGGGTCGTCCATCTTGTTCACGGCGACGATAAGCTGGTTTACGCCCATCGTTTTTGCGAGAAACGCGTGCTCCCTAGTCTGACCCGTTGCGCCTATACCAGCCTCATATTCGCCCTTTTTCGCGGAAACTACGAGTATCGCCGCGTCCGCTTGACTTGCGCCAGTCACCATGTTTTTCACGAAGTCTCTGTGACCAGGTGCGTCGATGAACGTGAAGAAATACTTTTTGGTCTCAAACTTCCAAAACGTAAGGTCTATCGTTATACCTCTTTCCCTTTCTTCTTTCAACTTGTCCAAAACCCATGCAAACTTGTTATCTTCTTGTCCTTTTCTTTTGGCCTCTTCTTCTATCTCTTGGAACTCTCTTTTGTCCACAAAACCCGTAAGATACAAAATGTGGCCTACCAAAGTGCTTTTACCATGGTCAATATGACCAATAACCACCAGATTCAAGTGTGGCTTAGCTGACATTTTTCACACCTTTTTGTAATATCACAATTAGTTCAACCGCATATTAAGTTTTGCTGGTGAATTTGGTGTTAGGATATCTGCCACCAAATCGCTCATCTTGAGGATAGCGCGATTCTTTCGATTTCGTCCTTTTTGGCGATGGCGTAGCTTCTGCTATCACCCGAAGCCGCCGCAATAAGCTCTTCCGCAAGCGACTCGGCCAAAGGCTTTGTGGAGTTTTTGTTTCTAGTTCTTGCGCCTTCCGCAAGAAATCTAAGCGCTAGATCAACCCTCCTTAACGGCGACACATCCACAGAAACGCGGTAAACGATTCCACCATACGCAACCCTTGTAGTCTCTTCTTTTGGGGAGCTATTGTGAATCGCGTCTACCAACACTTGTATGGGGTTCTTTCCAGTTCTTACGTGTATTATTTCAAACGCGTGACGCACAATGGAAATTGCGTGCGCTTTTTTTCCACCGTTTTTGCCAGGTCGCATGAGCATGTTGGCAAGCCTTTCGACGACCATCACTTCGCCCTTTCCGAATGCACGTCTTTCGTGTCTTCCAGCAGAATAGGGATAAAACAGAGGCCTCAGACAAATGTACCTTTTGAGTCCTGGGTCTTTTACTTCGACTTCCGAAAAGTCCCATTTACCAAAGAGTTTTGGTATCAAAAACATCACCTAACAGGCTTTTGCCTTTTGCCTGTTATCAACAAATTCAACGGAACGCCGTTCACTTTAACAACTTTATATCTTACGCCAGGAAGGTCGCCCATCGACCTTCCAAGGGTTCCGCCTATTCCTTCGATTATAACTTCATCGTGCTCATCAACATAGTTGAGAGAACCGTCTCCTGGAAGAAACGCCGTGACCTGTTTACCGTTTTTGATGAGCTGAACGCGCACACACTTTCTTACCGCGGAATTGGGCTGACGTGATTCCACGCCAACCTTTTCAAGAACAATTCCACGCGCTTGGGGGGCGCCCATCAAAGGATCGACTTTCTTTTTTAGCTGTAGCTTTCTTATAAGATACTTTCTGTCTGACCAACGAAACTTCTGTCTTTTTCTGTAAAGCTTTCTTGCGGCAAACGCGCCCCGTGGGCTTTTTGAATCCGCCAATCAACTCACCGTTTTCATAAATACAACCAAGGTGCCTTATAAGTCTAAGTTAAAGTTTTGGCACTTTTTATTTCAACGTGCTCTATATCATAATAGCGCTTAAGAAGAAGTCGCGCCTTTTGAATGTTTCTTCCGTTTTTACCGATCGCAAGGCCCTGGTCTTCTTCGTGTGGCACGACGATCAACCTTTTTGAACCATCGGTGTTGGTAATCAAGTTGACCGAAAGAATGCGCGCAGGGGCGAAAATCGACTTTACAAAATCTTCAAGCGTGTCCGCCCATTCCACCACTTCAACCTTTTTTTGTAAGACTTTTGATACTCTTTCTATGTTACTTCCTCGTTTGCCTATGGCTTTACCAGCGTTTCCGGGATTGACCACAAAAAGCAAAGATTCACCGTGTTGAACGCAGTCCTTTACCGACGCACCAGTGAGTGATTCAAATAGGCCGATATATCTCATCTGTTCAAGGCTAAGCTTTATTTCGCCTATCTTGAATCACCCCTAAACCCTTTCGAACAAGTCAGATTCACCTGGGTCTATCACTCCCATAACCGAAATGATGTGGCTACGCGAACACACTGATGCAAGATCCCAGCCACTTCCAGGAAATCGGTAAATTTTTACCCCGCCTTTCTTTAAGGCTTGCTCTACTTTTTGCTCGTGTTCCTTTGGAGCGTTTGCAGAAATCACCACAAGTTTCACGGAGCCTCTTTCGATCCCTTGAAGCGTCTGCTTTAGTCCAAACACCACTTTACCGCTTTTTACTGCGACTTTAAGAGAATTAATTGTTTCCGACATTTCCCAAAGACCTCAGTTTTACGAGTAATTCCACCATTCCCGTTCCCATAGGTATGTAGTTCCCAACTATAACGCTTTCTGTTACGCCCTCAAGCGTGTCAAGCTCTGCAGATTCTGCGGCGCCAATTAGGTGATTCACTGTGACCTCGAATGCGGCTTTCGCAAGCACGCTCGACTTGCCAAGCGTTATACCAGCTCTGCTCACCGGCTTAATCTGACCAGACTCGGTCATCCAGTCTGCAAGAAGCGCTATGTGTCTATAGTCGACTTCAAGACCTTGTTCTTTGAGTGTCGAGATCACTTCGCGAATTATCGCGTTCCTTGCGGCTTCTATTCCCAAAACTTCGTATATTTCGTAAATGTTGTTTGTCACGGTTCTTGTCTTGTCCACACCTTCAAACTTTATCACCTTTGCAAGGTCGCTACCTTGAGTAATTATGTACCACTCTTCTTCACCTTGTGTGTTACGCGTTTTTTCTAAGTACACTTTTGTGATGCCCTTAATACCCCTTAGCACTACGGATGCGAGCTTACCTCTGAGCTTGTACAACAAGGCGCTATTCATCTCCTCGTTCATCACTGTAAAAGCGTTGTTTCCTTCCTTTACAATCTCAGCCTTTTCTGACCTCGCCTTCCCAAGAGCGCCCTTTACCGCTTCTATAACCTCGTCGAGCTTTATTTCGTGCTTTTCCATTTGCTCGGCGTTTAGCGTGAACGAAATGTAACCATCCCCTATGCTTATATTGTCTGCTATATCATCGATAGTAACTTGAAGTATCTTTTTAGCCACTTCATACGCCTTTTCGCGCGAGTTTCTGTACCCTTCCTCAAGATAAATGGTCATCATGGGCGTTGAAGGCGTTTTTCTTGCGTCGACTATTTCTATAAGCCTTGGAAGACCAAGCGTTACGTTGTACTCCCTTACACCCGCGTAGTGGAAAGTTCGCAAAGTCATTTGAGTACCAGGTTCACCAATAGACTGCGCCGCAACAACACCAACAGGCTCCCCTGGTTCAACCATTGCGGCTTCGTACTTTTCTACCGCTTTCTTTACCACTTTTTCAAACTGCTTATGGGTCAAGCCCTTTGAAGCGCAAACTTCGATAATCTTTTCTACAACTGGTCTTGGAAGAATCGATGATGAAGGAATTTGTTCAATGATCTTTTTTAACTCTTCTTGTTTTTTCTTTAACAATTGCAACGTTGAAGACTCGTCTTTCTTACTCACTCCTTACCACCTCTTCAACAAGTTTTTCAACATTCACCGATCTACCACCATCGCTTTTACTTGGGTCAACGTTGTCTTCGCCGTAAACAAACTGAATTATCATGCCATTCGGCGTTCTTACTGTGTAGTCGTACTCAACACGCAAATCTTGGAGTGCGTTGATAAGCCTGCGCTGCATATACCCACTTTGTGACGTTCTAACAGCGGTGTCCACGAGTCCTTCTCTACCACCAGCGGCATGGAAGAAGAACTCAGTGGGACTAAGCCCCCTGCTAAAGCTTGAGGTGACAAAACCTCTTGATTTAGCGCCCATGTCTCCCCACTCGTAGTGCGGAAGCGACCTTTGTGTGTACCCACGATAAATTCTTTTACCTCTTACAGAAACTTGCCCAATTACAGCGGCCATCTGGGTAAGGTTTAGCATGTTACCTCTTGAACCAGTTTTTGCCATGATGAGCGCGCCATTTTCTTGATCCGTGTGTTCAGCTGCAAGCATTCCTATTTTATCGCGAACATCGGTTAAAACTTGCATGATCTTTTGTTCGAGTGTTTCTTCAATGGTTTTTCCTGGAAGAGGCTCCAACTCTCCCCGTTTGTAAGCTTCGATCAACCTTTCAACCTGTTTTTCCGCTTGGTCAACCATATTGTCTATTTCAGAAAGCACGCTTTGCGGAAGGCTCACATCATCGTAGGTCATCGTAAAACCATAGTGATCCAAGTAGTATGTGAAAACCTTAAACGCTCTGTCTATAAACTCCTTTGCCACTTGCGCGCCATAGTCTTTTACGATTCTGTGTAAAAGACTATCGGGTTGGCTATGACCCAAGGCTTTTTTGTCGATCACTCCACTTATGAGAATGCCATCCTTTATCAAAACATAGTCTTCAAATTCGCACTCTTCAAACTTACAATTATGCTTTGGCGCAAGGTTGGTGCGCCCTATATAGTTGATGCCTTTTGGCAAAAGCAGACTGAACACCTGCTTACCACTCCATAACTCCACAGGCTTCTTAACCACTGGTTCAGGAAGAGAATCGACAGAAATTCCTGCGACAGCCAAAAGCTCTTCCACTTGTGAGCGGGTGAGAAGCGTGGTCTTTCTTGTCAACATGTACGCACCAGTTATGTAATCCTGCATGCCTCCTATTATGGGGCCGCCAAACCTGGGTGAGAGAATTTGCTCTTGAACGAGCATAAGAACTAGCGCTTCAGCTCTTGCTTCTTCGTTTTGGGGCACATGAAGGTTCATTTCGTCGCCGTCAAAATCCGCGTTATAAGGCGGACAAACCGCCGGATTTAATCTGAAAGTCCTTCCGGGTAACACTTTTACTTTGTGCGCCATTATTGACATTCTGTGAAGCGAAGGCTGTCTATTGAAAAGAACGATGTCACCATCGCGCAGATGACGCTCCACGATATAGTTTTGGTCTAGGTTCTGCGCAAGCTCGCTCCTATCCTTTACTCTGCTTAGATCAATTCTTCTGCCATCAGGCCTTATTACATAGTTAGCGCCTTCCAAAGCATCAGCCCCAGCTAGCACAGAGCGCCTTAGTCTTTCCAAGTTGTATTTTGTGACCCTTTCTGGAATGGTTAGTATTTTTGCCACCTCGTATGGAACGCCCACTTCGTTGATGCTAAGACTTGGGTCTGGAGAAATCACAGTTCTTGCAGAAAAGTCCACCCTTTTACCAGACAAACCTCCACGGAACAGCCCGTCTTTTCCTTTGAGCCTTTGTGCTATCGTCCTTAAAGGCCTCCCACTTCTGTGTTTTGCAGGTGGATAGCCCGCAACCTCGTTATCGAAGAATGTGGCCACATGGAACTGTAGAAGGTCCCACCAGTGCTCTATAACAATCCTAGCTGAGCCGTTTACGATGCACTCGTTTAGTTTCTTATTTGTTCTTACAATGTCGACAAGCTTGTGAGTAAGGTCGTCTTCTGAGCGGTCACCCGACTCAAGTATGATAGAAGGCCTTACAACGAGTGGGGGGACGGGTAAAACGGTAAGGACCATCCATTCTGGTCTTGCGTAATCCGGGTCCATACCAAGTAGCTTTATATCGCGCCTGTCTTCTATCAGCGAAAGTTCCATTAACACTTGGTCTGGATAAATTTTGACATCGCCTTCTTCCTTTTCTTCAATTATCGTGACAGGCTTTTCAAGCCTTATTTTTCTTCTAGGAGTCCCACAATGTGGGCACTTGGGAAGCGCTCTCTCACCGCTTCTTGATCCTGTGGCCTTTGCTATCACCTTCTTTACGAAGAGACGGGCCTGTTCTGGTCTTCTCACTTCAAGCTTTTCGAAACGAGCGTAAAGCTCTTGGATTTCTTCTTCAGGTAACATTAACCTGTGGCACTGATGGCAAACCGCCTTTAAAACTTCGACGATTTTTTTCATGTGCCCCACATGAAAAACTGGTTTGGCAAGCTCTATATGTCCAAAATGCCCAGGACACTGATTCCACAAACCTCCACACGTTTGACAGCGCTGATTTGGCTCTAATGTGCCCATTCTTCTATCCATCAATCCATCTTTGACTGGTAAACCGTCTCTATCGTAAAGATCCTCTGTTTTAATTTCTAAAACCGAAATTTTTCTAATCATATCGGGCGAAAGAAGCCCGAACTTAATTCCTCTAATCTGTTTAAAAGTCGCGGTCAAGGCTAATCACCAAGCTCGCTCACTTTGAGTCTTGGGGAAATTCCCATACTCATAAGCTCCTGAATAAGGAGCTTGAAAGCATAAGGTGTGTAAACCGTGCTCACTTTTGTCTTTTCACCGTCCAGCGGACAAACATACTCACCCTTTCTAAAGTCGTAATAAACCACAAGCCCACAGATGTCACAAACGCCGACAAGCGTCTTGTCTGAGTTGTCTAGAAGCCGGTCTTTGAGGAGAGCCGCAGCTCCGTGGCCTATAAGGACGTCTCGTTCCATTTCACCAAATCTCAGCCCACCCTCCCTAGCTCTTCCCTCAGTAGGCTGACGCGTAGTTATTTGCACGTTACCCCTTGCGCGCGCGTGGATTTTGTCAGCGACCATGTGATGAAGCTTCTGGTAGTACACCACACCTATGAATATCTCCGCATTTATTCTTTGACCAGTTCTTCCGTCGATCATCGACTCAACTCCAGTGGGGTTAAAGCCTAGCGCTTTTAGCTTCGCCTTTAGATCAGAAGGATCTTCTCCGACAAAGGGTGTGCCGTCCACTTGCGTTGCGGCTAGTGCGCCCACTTTACCACCAAGTAGTTCGATGAGCTGACCGACGGTCATTCTGGATGGAAATGCGTGAGGATTGATGATGATATCCGGAACAATTCCTTGTTCGGTGAACGGCATGTCTTCTTGTGGCACGACGTACGCTACAACTCCCTTTTGCCCATGTCTTGAGGCGAACTTGTCACCAAGCTCTGGCACTCTTAAATCCCTTACGCGAATCTTAACCAGTTTGTTACCGTCTTTGTCAATAGTCACAACCACTCTGTCAACCCTGCCCTTTTCACTGTGTTTGAGTGATACCGACGTGTCTTGCTGCACAACTCCACCAATTTCCACTTCGCGTATTTGCTGCCCAAATCTCGGTGGGCTTACTCTTCCTATTATTACTTCATCACCGAACACTTCAATCTCAGGTGGAACAATACCATCTTCATCAAGCTTTTCGTAGGCTTTTGAACCACGATAGCCTCTCACTGTTTGCTCAGGAATGGTAATCTTGTCAATCAGACCGCCTGGGTACTTCTTTTCAACTGCCTCATACATCCTAAAGAAGGTTGAACGACCAAGTCCCCTTTCAACGCTCGCTTTGTTTATGATTATCGCGTCTTCGATGTTGTACCCTTCAAAGGTTGCCACCGCCAAAATTACGTTTTGACCAGCTGGTCTTGTTTCAAATCCTACAACTTTTGCACCACTTGTTGTAACGATTGGCTTTTGCGGATAGTGTAAGATATGACCACGGCTATCACTTCTTATTCGGTAATTCGACGCAAAAAGACCCAACGCTTGCTTTGCCATCGCTGACTCATAGGTGTTTCTTGGTGATTGATTGTGGTTGCTGTAAGGAATTATAGAAGCTACAACGCCCATTATCGCCCAAGGAGCGATCTCCATATGAGTGTACTTTTCTGGATTACGCGAGTTTCTTAGAGTTTCCAAGTCCACGGCAATTAGGCAGTTTTCTTCTTCTAGTGCGTCAACATACTCTATTACACCCATTTTTACCAAATCGCTCCACTTGATCTTTTTCGCTTCGACATCTCTTACGAGCGACTCAGTAAGTAGCGGTTGTCCGTCTTTTACAATGATAAGCGGTCTTAGCACTCTGCCTGAGTCGGTGTTGATGTGTAACTCTCTACGTCCCCCTTGGTTCATGATGGATATACTAACTTCGGGTGATATTACACCCGACCTTCTTTTAATTCTAAGGTCTTGCGCAAGCTGTACCACATCTGGGTGATAACCAAGAAGTCGTCCATCGATATACACCCTTTCACCCTTTGAGTCTTCTATGCGCCCAGCAAAAGGTTGAACACCCTCTTTTCTGAGCAACAAGTCTTCAAGCTTGGAAACTTCGGATTCCGAAAGGCCAACGGAGACAATCGCGGTGAGCGCCAAGTTCTTTACCAAACCGCAGTTCACACCCTCAGGAGTCTCGCTAGGACAGATTCTTCCCCACTGAGTCATGTGCAACTCTCTTGCTTCTGGATTCGCGTGTAAACGATTTAATGGCGAAACGACTCTCCTTAAGTGGCTGAGCGTTGACAGGTAGTTTGTGCGATCAAGAATTTGGCTTACACCAGTCTTTCCATCAGGCCAGTTTCCTGTGGCCAATGCGTGAATAATCTTGTCAGTAAGAAGGTTTGCGCTCACCAATGCTTTTACAACTATTCTACCTTTCCTTCCTCTACTTTTGTCGATGTTGTGCCTTAGATCTTTCACAAAGTTTTGCATGGCGTTTCTAAGCACCGTTGCCATGAGGTCTCCAGCAAGCCTAAGCCTCTTATTTCCGTAGTGATCCTTGTCTGTAGGTAGTCGCCTATTCAAATACGCCTCAAGAACTTGCTCTACCATTCTTGCAAGAAAAGCCGCTTTTCTTGATTTCACTTCCTTTGAGTTTGCGGTTCCTAAATGTGGTAAAAATCTTGTTGCTATGATTTCTTCGGCGCGTTTTTTGGGATCAGGAGAACGCGAAAAGCCTACCATTATTCTATTTCCTATGTATCTTAGCGCTTCTTCGGCGCTTGACGCAAGAGTTTCCGCTTCTATGAACGAAGGTGTAAGAAGCTCCTGAATCTTTTCGTCGTCGGATATGAGTAGCGCAATGTCTCTATCGGTTTCAACACCTAGCGCTCTGAACACAACGGCCATGGGAAGTTTGTGTCTTAGTATGTACACGTATATCTTTCCTTCTTTTGTGAGCTCGACGGAAACGTTCGTTCGATTTGCGGTACGTGTAACAGAGCTCACTTTGGCGACGTACAAAACAGTTGAACCGCTAGGTCCCTCCTCAACAAATATGTGATTCGTCGCAAGGTCTTCCTGCGAAACGATAATTCTTTCTGAACCGTTAATTATGAAATAACCGCCTGGGTCTTTTGGATCTTCGCCAATTCGGATAAGCTGTTCTTCCGAAAGGCCATTTGTCCTACAAAGATTTGATTTCAACATCACAGGAAGTTCGCCTATTAGCACGCTTTTCTCGTCATATGTTTCTTGACCGTCGCTTATCACAAAATCACAGTAAATTGGTACGGAATACGTTAGACCGCGCGTTCTAGCCTCAAGTGGCGTTATCGCTCGCGTAACAAAATCTGGTTCCGTTATTTCGGGCATGATTCTTTGTTTGTTCAAAAACTCATCATAAAGAGGCTTGCCAAGCGTTGGATTCACCGCTTTTATCTTTAAGTCTCCCTTTGTCGATTCGACAACGCCAACTTCTTCTATTATCTTTTTAAACTCGTTCTGTATGAATCTGTTGTAAGAGTCTAAGTGAAGCCGCACAAGCCCCCTTTCTTCAATAAACGACTTAATCAATGTGACTGCAGTGTCATTATTGTTGTTTTTGTTGTCTGACAAAACCCATCACCCTTCGCGCGTTCTAGAACGTTTAGATTTGGATGTCGACTTGCCCGCTTTCTTTTTCTTGACTTTGATGTTGTTCGTGACTTTGTCGCACTCTTTTCTTTGGTTTTTCTTTTTTCGGCTTTTTCCTCTTTCTTTTCAGTTGTGGTAGATTTTGCGGTTAAGGAAGAAACCACTACCCTGTACACCACATACTCACCAGCAAGTTCGCTACTTCTTGTTATTTTAACAAGCTGTCCCACTTCTGGATTTAAATGCCGAATTGCAGGATCGTCTTGATAAATCCGTGGCAGTTGCCACAGCTTTACTCCAAGCTCTTTGAGAACTTTTTCGGAATCTTCCTTGCTCAACAACTCGTGCTTGGGAACTAAAATATGGTTTAGTCCTCCATCCTCCCCCAACAAACTCAACACTCCAACCAAAACGCACAACCTTTTTGTCAAAACTGACCCATAAGCTTTACTTGTAAAGACCAAATTCTTCACTGTATTTGAGAAAATCCAATCGGATTTAACTGATTATTTTAATTCACTTTGTTACTTAAAAATTTTTCGAAAAGCGTTACTTAGACCATGCCAAAAAAGATTAATATGTGAAGGCAAAACTTATAGATAGGATAACAGAAACGCTCATGATACCGCGCGTTATGGGCCCGTAGCTCAGCATGGTAGAGCGGCGCCCTTTTAGCGCGGGGTGAGGTAAGGCGAAGGTCGGGGGTTCAAATCCCCCCGGGCCCGTATGGTGAAACTAATGGGGACAGAAAACAAGCTTTTCACAAATGAATTTTTCCTTCTTTTGGCACTAACAGCGCTTGGTGCAGCTCTTAGAGCGTCATGGATGGTAAACCCTGCCACGGGTTTTATGGTGGACGAAGTTTATTATGTGCCAGCGGCTCTACACTATTTGCATCCTCTGTCGACCCATTTGAATCAAGTGTCTTCTCTTTTTACTGAAGATAGAAGTGTTTACTTCTATGTAAACCCAGAACACCCGCCTTTAGTTAAGCTTCTCATCGCGCTTGGCGTTTTGATGTTTGGCAATAACCCACTAGGTTGGAGGTTCTTTTCAACGCTTTTTGGGTCGATTTCTACACCGGCGTTGTACTTCACTTCAAAAAGACTTTGCCCGAAAAGCGCGCTTTTTGCGGCCGCGCTTTACGCGCTGTATCCTTTAGACGTCTCTATGAGCCAAATTGGTATGCTCGATGCGCCTATGGTTTGCTTTTCGATACTTACGGTTCTTTCGATGGTTTACGAAAAGCCCAAGCTCGCTTCTGTCTTCCTTGGGCTTAGTGTCGCGTCCAAATTACCAGGATTGACCGTGGCACTTCCCTTTGTGTATTACGTGCTTGCAAAAAACAGGGAATCTTTCAAACGTGGTTTAAAGCAGTTGCTCAAGCTTTTGGCGCTTGCTTTTTTGGTTTACCTTTGTGCGTTTATACCATTGGGTTACTACTTTGGTGTAGAAGCGGTGATACTCGACCAAGCTTACATGTTTTTGGTTCAACAGTATTACGGCACTCCCACGGGTCTTGCGCAGTTTTTCAGTTGGCTCGTTCAGTTTTCAACTTCATTCAATCCCACGATCTTCATGAACAACCCTGTTGTTACGCTACTTTCAATTCCAGCGTTTGTTTATTCGCTTTTTAAGCTCAGAAACATCAACGCGTTGGTGCTAGCGGGTTTTTACATAGGAAGCTTCGGTTTGATCCTTGCCGCCTCTGTAATTAGACCGATCTATTCTTTTTACTTAGAGGACGCCGCACCTTCGATGATACTATTAGACGCCTTTTTGCTTGAAGCATTGCTGAAAAGCAAAAGTTGGAAGTGGATTGGTTACGCACTGCTTTTTATCGCGCTTTCAATTTCTGGCGTGCTTATTCCCATCTTTCTTTACCCATCAACAGCACCATTTGTAAAAGAGATAACAAACTTTAGACTTTGACGGCTTAAAACAACGTTCAACCGACTTCTACGCTTGACGCATCCACTAACGCGTAATACACACACGTCACAAGAATATGCAAAACGCTTATTCATTAGTCCGAGTTACAACAAACTGGCCCCGTAGCTCAGCATGGACAGAGCGGCGGCTTTCTAAGCCGACGGTCGAGGGTTCAAATCCCTCCGGGGCCGCTAAAAAATCATCGACTCATCAAGCGTATTACCTTTGGCAAACCTATCTGGCGAGTAAGGTTTCATAAGCTCTGGTGTAAAGCCGTCGGCCACGTGTTCGGCCATCAATTCACCAGCTAAGAGTGACATCATCATTCCATGACCGCTAAAACCCGCAGCGACATAGAAGTTTTCAGGCCAGTTTTCACCTCTGCCCATGATTTGGGAGTGATCAGGTGTCACTTCGTAATAACCGCTCCACTGCCTATTCAAGCCCACACCTTTTAGGTCTGGAAAAAGCGCACAAATTCTTTTTGAAAACTCCACAGTCCATTTAAACGTTGACAAAAGAGGTGCAAAACCACGTGTCGCCAAGTCGGTTGGTCCACCTCTAATATCCCCCCTAATTCCTTGCGTAAGATAAATGGATCTAGAAAGGTCGATGACAAACGTGTCAACAAAACGCCTGATTGGCTCTGTGACGCCCAATTCTCTTCTTTCAGGCTCTATTGGCACGCTAACACCAGCAAGTTTACACACGCTTGCGCTCCATGCACCAGCACACACCACAAGCTTTTCGCACGTATGTTCACGCGCGCCTATGCTTAATCCAGAAACTTTGTTCGATTTTACACAAATTTCTGTGACTTCCGAGCACTCGAAAACAGACACCCTAGACCTTTTGAGCGCGCTTTGCAGAGCAAAAAGCACAAAATCGTGATGAAAAGTGCCGTCTTGAGGCCCAAAAAACGCAAGCGTCACACCTTCAGTTTTTGCATTTGGAAGAATTTGCTTTAACTCATGAGTATCAAGAAACTTCCCTGAAACACTGTGTTTTGACCAAACTTGGTTGTTTGTTTTCTTGAACTCGTTGATTTGCTCTTCTGTTGCAAGAAGCCATAAATAACCACACTCAGACACAAGTGGATTGTACTTTAATTCTTTGCTTAGCCTGAGCAACCTTTTTTTGCCTTCGATCATAAACTTCACATTCTGCTCCGATTTGAAGTGAACCCGAAACCCTGAGGCATTTCTTGTGCTCGAACCACTTCCTAGATAGTTTTTTTCAAAAAGCGCAACTTTTAGTCCTTTTTTTGCAAGCCAATAAGCTGTGGAAAGTCCAACCGCTCCGCCTCCTATCACCGCAACGTCGAATTCACTCAACTTCGTCCACCCCAATTAACGCACCAAATGGTAGTGGTTCGACTGGTAGCCTTTGGGTGTACGGAAAACATTTGCCTTCACGACAAAGCACAAACAGACCGTTATACACACAAAGTTTTCCTTGACAGGCGCCAGTTCCCCAGCCCGTGAACCTTTTTGCTTTCTCGGGAGTAGAAAAACCCGTCTTGAGCGCCTTGAACAAATCGGACACTCTTATATCCTCACAAAAGCACACAAACGCTTCTTCCTGTGCCTTTTGCTGAGTTACAACAAGATTTCTTTTTTTAAGCTTTTCAAGAAACTTTTTTGCTTCTTCCTTATTTTCAGCGAGTGCGTAACCCACTGCCCTTCCGTGGTAAAACGACGACTCAAGCTCAAACAAACCGGTTGCTGAGCCAGCAATCCATACGTTTTTTACTCTGGTTGAACCGTCATCGAAAATGTTTGCCATCAAAATTCCTCTTTGATAAGAATATTCCACGCCAGCTTGCGACGGTAGTTCAAAACTGGGTTGCCTTTTTGTGCAATAGATAAAATGATTTACGCGTAATCTTTTCCCATTATTAAGTAGAACGCCTTGAACTTCGTTTTTTCCTAAAATCGCTTTGACTTCAGTTGGGTGTACCTTTGTGATTTCTAAGCCTTCTTTACGCGCTAAAATTTGTTCCACAACATCTGCCCAAGGGTCTTCACTGTAAAGCAACGCTTTTCCTTTTAAAGCGTCGTGATGTGCAAGTGTGAGGGCGTAATCACATGATATCACGCCAGGGAGGTCATTACCAGTAAGTAGCGGCACCACGCTTCTTGAACCGGTTGCAAAGATGATTTTTTCGAAAGAACACTTATAAACCACATCGTGACCCAGAATTACACCAGCGCCTTCTTCGTAAACTCCACAAAAAACACCACTTAAAGTGCGAACACCCCTTATTGTCAAGTTTTTTACAGTTTCCTTGATAAAATCAGAGTATGTGACACCGTTTAAGAATGGATAAGTGGCGTATCTTGTACGACCACCAAAATCGTTGTGCGCATCAACGACAACGCAATCTACTCCACATTCGTTTAAAGAAAGAGCCGCACCCAAACCCGCAAGCCCTCCTCCAACGATCAACACTTTTGTGCTAATACTAGAAACTCGAAAGTTTTTCGAAGAAAAAGTCGACGCAAGTGGAAGATTGGCGGAAGATGCAACAAGATTTTGCGCGAGTTTCCATGCAATTCTCAAAAGAAATGAATTTTGAAAACCAGCACCAAAGTGTTCAGAAAAGCGCTTCGCGATTTGCGATCCAATTGTCGCGCCTTTTTCTAGCTTGACACTCGTGTCTTTTTCAAGCAAAAAACAGGTTGGGTCGACTAAACCGCGTCCCTCAACATACACTCTTTTGTTGTGACCATAACGCATAGAATCGTCCATTATTCCTCTTGCTCTTCCAAACTTTACACTGGAATAAAGCGCTCTTTCGCCAAGTGAATACAGCGCGACATCTAAAGGCGTAAGGTAGGGAAACTCCGCACGCTTTTTACCAACTATAAGTTTGGGCACAAATTTGGGGACTTGAACAAACCTATAAGCTATTTGCGATCCACAAGATGGTGTCCGGATAAGACTTCATCCGTGTCACCTCCACTCAGTGTACCAGTGCATGAATAGTTCTAGGAAGTCGAGAAGAGGTGTGAAGGGTGTTTTCTTCGGGTTTATGTTGTTGTAGAAAACCCTTGTTCTATCCTTGAGGTACCCGAAGAATCGCTCAACAGAGCTACGCAACCCAAACGTCTGGTGAACGTGGTTTCTAAAACCAGCTCTGCTCACAGCATCACGGTACCATGGTCCCCGATCCGTTAGGATCACAGGGTCACCCAGGCATCTTTTTCTCAACCTACGAAGAAACCTGAGGGCGTTCTGTGTGGTCCGTGTGAGTGAAACA
>NEXD01000007.1 GCA_003019595.1 Candidatus Marsarchaeota G1 archaeon BE_D | reverse complement strand
ATAATTGTACGTGTTGAGGAAGGTCTTGACGATGCTGGTTTTGCCAACTCTTCGGGCGCCAAGTATAGCTATAAAGTGTCCCTCTTCAACGGCGCTGTGCACTTTACCGACGGCCTCCTTGTGGGCCTCGCCATATAGATCATCGATTCTGCTTATCGGTCTATCACTAAAATGAACCTTAGTTCTGACCAAGAACTAGTTCTGACCCAGAACTAATAAGTTTTCAGTGTCAGAAAAAAGATTTAGGAGGGTTAAGCCCATTAGAGTCTGGCCTCCTACCCGCTTCTTAAGGGCGAGGTTTTGGAAACCTTATAAAAAGCTACGAGAACCAAGCCTCAAGCAAAGAACTGAGGATATTCCCAATCTCAGCGTGGCATGGTGCGATCTTGGGAAATCAAAGCTTGTTGGAATGCCCACTATTATTGAATGGTGGACGTGAAAAGCGCGTTTCCAAAGCCCCAACTCTAAGCAACACAAAAACAAGAATTAAGTGATTAGTGCATCGCAAAAGCTTGCGACAACGCCCAAGCCTGTTAACTTTCTGGGGGTTAAGGGGGCGGAAGTCCCCCTCCGTAAGGATGGATAGCCCCCTTACAGAAACCTTTTTATAGTTATTAAAAAATAGATATAACTATGCGGTACAGATTGGAAAGAGGATCGCATTCAGTTTACGCTCTTTATTACCACTATGTCCAAGTGGTGAAGTACCGCAGAAAGGTGTTCGATAATGAAGAGATTATAAACTTCCTAAAGGAACAAATTCAGGAAATAAGCAAAACGTTCGAAGTTGAGGTCATAGATATAGGGGTAGATAAAGATCACTTCCACATGTTATTCAAGGCGAAACCAACCTTGAATATACCCAGATACATAAACACAATAAAGACAATCACGTCTAGGGAAATACAGAGAAAATTTCCTCAAGTAAAGGAAAAACTATGGAAAGGGCACTTCTGGTCACCATCATACTTCTTAGCAACAAGCGGACAAGTAACACTGGAGGTGCTGAGAAAATATGTGGAGAGCCAAGGAAAAGAATAACAAGATCCAACTCTCATTCAAGTACAGAATTTACCCAACTAGGGAAGTAGAGGAAAAACTCCTCAGGGTGATGCAAATTGAAGCTAAAGTGTACAATGCCTTGTTAGACGCAGTGAACAATGCAAGGAAAGAAGGGAAAAAGATAACACCTGAGGACACCCAAGGCATGCTGAAAGACTTGAAAATAGAAGGAAAAGAACTAGTTTACTCCAAAGCCCTTCAAATGGTGAACAACCAATTATGGTACAACATTAACTCTCTTCATGAATTGAAGAAGAAAGGAAAGAAAGTGGGGAAGCTGAGGTACAAGAAGACCATGAAGATCATCAACTACAATCAATCTGGTTTCAAGGTGGTTGGGGATAAACTAATTCTCTCAAAAATAGGGGAAATAAAAGCACTCTTCCACAGACCGTTAGAAAGCGAGGTAAAAGGAGTAATAATAAAGAAGAGTGCTACAGGCTGGTACGCAATCTTCCAAGTTGAGGTCGAAAAGGAACCTCTTGAAAGGACTGGGAAAGTGGTTGGAATAGACTTAGGAGTGGAGAAACTAGTAACTACTTCTGATGGTGTAGTAATAGAGAACCCTAAGGTTTTTGATAAGGTCGAAAAAAGGATAAAGATCTTACAAAATCGTTATCAAGAAAAAAGAAGGGGTCTAGAAACTACGAGAAGGTCAGAAAGAAGTTAGCCAAGATACACGAGCATGTGAAGAATCTCATGAATGATTACATTCACAAGGTAACTTCGTGGCTCGTAGAACAGTATAGTGAGATCTACGTGGAAGATCTTGATGTGAAGGAGATGGTTGAAAATAGCAGCAGTAAAACTTTGAGAAAGCATATCCTTCACTCTGACTTCTCCAGGTTCATGAGCTACCTCTCCTACAAGGCTAGTAGAGCTGGTAGGAGGGTAGTGAAAGTAAATCCTAAAAATACTTCAAAAACATGTACTGAATGTGGATATGTGAAAAAAGACCTAACTCTATCAGATCGTGTCTTCTCATGCCCTAAATGTGGTTGGGTCACAGACCGTGATTATAATGCATCTCTGAATACTCTTCGTGCGGGGTCGGGACTGCCCCGAGAGCCTGTGGACAGGAAACCTCTGCTATACATCCCCTTCTCAGAGGGGGTGTATAGTAAGTTTCCTGGAAGAAGCAGGAAATCCTCACCGCGAGGTGGGGATGCCCCGTCCGTGATGGCGGGGTAGTTCACACTTGTACAAAAGGGTTTTTTGCTTGTGGATTTATTAACTCTTATGCGAGATTTTGTGGGTTACGGCGGTAAGCCACCAAGTTTTGAGTGGCCAGGTGGTGCGACTCTTGCTCTGACGATTGCGGTGAACTACGAAGCTGGAGGAGAACGCTCTCCTGTGTTCGGCGACGCCTCACCAGAAACGTTTGGAGAATTTCCGGCTTACGGTGTTCCACCAAAAAGAGACCTTGCGATGGAGTCAATCTTTGAATACGAAACAAGGGTTGCGATTTGGAGAATTCTTAGGGTGCTCAGAAAAAACGGTGTCAAGGCCACGTTTTTCGCTACAGCAAAAACCCTTGAAGTGAACGAAATCGCTGCGAAAGCAATAGTTGAACAAGGGCATGAGATATGTAGCCACGGCTACCGATGGGTCGAACACTACACTCTTACAAGAGAAGAAGAAAGAGAGCACATAAAAAAAGCGGTGGAAATAATCACGCGAATTACGGGGAAGCGCCCCGTGGGCTGGTACTGCAGAGAACCGAGCGAAAACACGCTCGAATTATTGGTTGAAGAAGGAGGTTTCCTTTACGACTCAGACGTTTACAACGACGACCTTCCCTACTACGTAGATATAAAAGGCAAAAAACTGCTACTTATACCGTACACGCCAGACGTAAACGACTTCCACTTCTTTTCTAACAGGTTCTGCTGCGCATCTGAATTCTTTGAGTACATGCGAGATTCGTTTCTCACTTTGTACGAAGAAAGCGAAGAAACTCCAAAACTCATGAATGTCGGAATTCATGTAAGGATTTCTGGTAGAGCTGGAAGAATTGTTGCGCTTGACAGGTTTCTGAATTACGCAAAAAGGTTCAAACGTGTGTGGATTGCCACAAGAGAAGAAATCGCGCGCCACTTTATGAGGCTATTCCCGCCTTGACCTTTTGCGAAATTTCAAAGAAAACTCTCCAAAACGGGTCCTCTTTTGGTGCTGGCACGTCGAGTGTTGAACCATCGCGTTTTACAAGCCTCACGCCCTTACCTCTTACCACTTCTCCAATTACTGCGGCTGGTATACCTTCAGATTGTAGCGCATCGACAACTTGTTCGGCATTCTGGGTGCAGATGATAAGCGTTCCTTCGCTAATCGAACAAAAAGGGTCGATTTTTACAAGCTCACACAGTTCGCGCACAGCCTCATTTATGAAAAGCTTGTCTTCGTAAACCGTGATCCCAACCCCGCTAGCTTTTGCCACTTCGTTCAAAGCGCCCCACACACCTCCTTCTGTTGCGTCGTGCATCGCATGGGCTCCAACTTTTGACGCGATCAGACCATCTTTCCAACAAGACATTTTCCAGTAAAGCTCTTTCGCCTCATTAAAGCGAGAAAGCCTTTTCTCAAAGTAGCTAGGAAAGAGATTTACGAGTAGCGCAGTTGCCTCAATCGCTGGACCCTTTGTGATAACCACTTTGTCACCAATTTTGGCGTTGCTAGAAGGTGTGAGCTTTGACTTTTCACCTATTCCTAGCATTGTAAAGCCGCCTAGCATTGGGTAATCCACTCCTTCGTATCTTCCTGTGTGTCCTCCGATCACGCCAACGTTTATTTGTTTTAAAGCGTCTGAGATGCCAATCCACATCTCTTCGAACTGCTCGTCGCTCATCGATGTCGGAAGGTTTAAATCAATAAGAGCGTATCTTGGAGGAATTCCAGAAGTCACCACGTCGCTTGCGAGAATGTGAACGGCAAACCAAGCGGATTTTCTTAAACCCAACTCGGGAACGATGAACACGGGATCGGTCTTTGCTACAAGAACGCGCTCACCCAAGTCGACCACACCCGTGTCAACGCCGTGCGTCGGTGGAACGATTAGCTCTTCGAGTTTTGCGCCTAAATTCGGATAAATCACCTTGTCGAATATCTCCGAGGATATTTTGCCTAGCATGCAATAAAATCAAAGGCGGACAGATATAAGCACATTTATAATTGATTTATAAGAAGGGAGCTACCCAGTTAATACTTTAGGGTAGTGGAACACCGCTATGATGTATATAGGCGAGCGACACACATTCTGAAATGTTCGTCCATCGCTCCTTGGCTCGGAGTAAACAGTTTTGAGTAGAAGTTATTTATAGGCATTAAATAGTTCATAACAATGTTAAACGAGAATTTGTCTAAGGTTTTAGGAGTGAGCCTGTCTAGGTTAAAGGAGTTTGTCAACGAAGCCTATAAAATCGATTTAGATGTAAAAAAGATGTTAGGAAATAAAAGACTGTGGGCGCTACACGAAGAGAAGAGAGCTTATCTTTACGCCACGGTTAAGGCTTTAGAACCACAAATCGCGGTGGAAACTGGCGTAGGACCTGGAGTTTCTACGACTTTTATACTGAGCGCGCTTAGAAAAGGAATTTTGTATTCTATTGACTTGGGCGAAAAGTATGGCGAAGAAGCTGAGAGGTACGAAATAGGATTCGTTGTACCAGATAGGTTAAAACAAAAATGGAAACTGATTCTAGGAGATTCCAAAAAGCTACTTAAGGAATTGTTGGACGAACTTCAAGAAATACAGTTCTTTCTGCACGACGGGGAGCACACTTACGAGAATGTTATGTTCGAGCTAAATGAAGCTTGGAAGCACATGAAAAAAGGAGTGATTATGGTGGACAACTTTGAGTTCAATAATGCAACAGTAGAGTTTTCTAAAAGAGTGAAATCCAAACTTCTCGTGCTCAGTCACAAAGAAGGAGGCTTCGCGATGATTCCAAAACTTGAATGATCGTGAGCTATTTAATGTGTTAGGCGTTGCCCTGTCCCACCCCCCTTTAGTTTTAGGCGGGCAAGAAGCTACTCGTGTTCAAATTAGCGACGGGTGTGGAAATCGTGCAAAACTCATCTAATCGAAAGCAATACACTCGGAATCGTCAAGTTTTTTGCCCGTGTATTTACACTTTTGTTTTCAGCCATACGATGCTTTGTAATACTCGGTTTCATAGCTCAGTCGCAAAATCTGTAGCGCCACCATGTTTGTGTGACATCATTTTTCGCTTACAAAATATTTTTAAGCTCGCAAATACACTCAAATTGAATGCATAGTTACATCATTGCGCTTGCTTTTGCTTTAATCATTTTGCTGTTTGCACCCGTGATACCAATTAAAGCCCCCGTTTATTCCAACAAACAAGAATCGCAAAAATTGACGTACGTTTCTTTTGTTTCTCCTACCACAAAATCCGAAAACACCACAAACGCGCTAGCAACCACAATAAGCGCCACGCACGGAACAAAAATCAAACTTTTTTACTCTGTCACGTACTTCTACTTTAATTTTGGAAGCTATTTGAGTGTACCAGGGAGGTACATAGTAAAAGTGTCGTTGAACGGTTTTGTACGCATGCTTGTTAGAGTGCTTTTGCTTTCATCCCCATTTTTTGTGGTATTGGGGTTGTTTGAGCTTGGAAAAAGCGCAAACAAAAGGCCAAACACTCTTAAGACACTCTAGCAAAGTGTAACTGTGCTTGAAGCAGAGTTTACAAAAAGACTAAACAGCTTTGTGCTAAACGCCAAACTAAAAGGAGAAGGATGGACTTGCGTTACAGGAAAAAACGGTTCGGGTAAAACCACGCTTTTAAACTGCCTTTCTGGAATATACCAAATTGATAGTGGGTTTATCAAGCTTGACGGCTTAGACATTTCGCGCCTACCGCTTGAAAAAAGAGGTTTCGTTTTGGTAAACCCGAACACCTATATCCCTTCGCTCAGCGTCGATGAGCACATCCGCTGGGGTTTTAGGCTCAAAAAGATTGAGGTTAAAGAAGAAGAGCTCCAAAAAGTAAAGCAAGCGCTAGGAATTAATTTTGAAGGACGAGTTTCAAAACTAAGCGTTGGGCAAAGAATCAGAGTTTCGCTTGCGACTGCGTTACTTGCGCAACCCAAAGCGATTCTTGTTGACGAGGCTTTTTCGAATATCAGCGAAAAACAAAGCTTCTTAAAAGAGTTCAAGACGCTCACAAAAGAGCGAAGAATCATGGTGATTTACACAACGCAGGAAATCGATGATTCGCGCTTTTCGGAGTACCACTATCATATCGAAGACGGTGTGTTAAACGCCTTGAAACAAGTGTAAACTTTGCTAATCTTCTTGATTTGTAGGAGAAGCTTCAGAAAGCAAAAGCTGCCCTTCGGGTGATATTTTGAACAAAAGCGTGCGCGTTGTTCTTCCTTTTTTGATGCAAGGAGGGGTGTGCATCTTTACGAGTCTTACAATCTCTACGATGTTCGTTTTTAAGTGAATTCCTCTTTTATCCGCACTTCGCAAAACGATAGAAGGAATGTCCGCTAAATACGTTCCCTTTTCAATTGTGATCGACATTTGCGACCTGATTGACGACACCACTTTAAGCGTTTCTTCGGCCAGTCTGATTTTGCGCTTTGCTCTTAGCTCTATCATTGAGATGTTCGCGCGTGTGGTGCCGAGCTTTCTTGCGACCTCTGCTTGAGTAAGACCTTGCGCTCTTAGCTTGAGCACTTCCACCTGCTTTTTTGTGAGAAAACCGAATTTTCGTGTTTTGTTCATCGTAACATAAAATAGTTGCACAATTCTTAAATGTTTACGTATATAGTTGCATATATGAAGGCTAGGTATATAATCGCTCTCTTCATTCTTTTAATACTTGCGATAGGCGTAGTTTATGTCACTACAAGAAAAACTCAACCGCTCATAGTGTACTCCGCGGACGCTTATACGAAAGAAGTGAGCGAGCTACTTTCACTTTTTCACAACCAAACTGGTGTCCCTGTCGCGCCAGTTCACGGCGGTGGCTCGCTTGCGCTAGCGCGAGAGATATCGCAGGGTGTACCCGTGAGCGTTTTTGTGTCCGTCGCACTCATCGCGTACTCACAAAGCTACTTAGGTAGTAGATACTCGGGTTGGGCAATTGCTTTCGTCGCAGACCAAATGGTTCTTGCTTACTCAAACTCCACAAACCCAGTGGTTTCAACCGTAGTAAAAGATTTTAAAACCGCCGAAAGCACAAACTCCTCAAAATACTACTACTATGCGTTCAACAACCTCACAAGCGGTAAGCTGAAAATTGGCATCTCAAATCCGAATGATGACCCAGCGGGCTTTAGAGGCTGGCTTGTGCTAGAAATGGCGGGCTTTCTTTACGCAAACGACACGCAGTATTTCGTAAAAAGAACGCTCGAAAATCGCGCAAACGTCACGGCGAGCAACGCCGCTCAGCTTGTAAGCCCACTACTTTATGGCGACATTCAATTCTTGTTCATTTACAGGTCGGCTGCGATCGCAAAGCACTTAAATTACATCGAACTACCACGCCACATCAATTTGGGTGATCCATCGCTTTCAAGCTTTTACTCACAATTCACTTACAACCTTTCAACAGGTGTTGTACACGGCTCTCCGGTTTACTTATTTTTGTCTGTGCCTTCTAACGCTGTGGACAGCGCTCAAGCTTACAACTTCGTTAAATTTGTGATAGAACACAGCTCAATCCTACAAAGTTATGGGCTTACGCCGCTTAAACCAGCGATTCTGTTTAACGACACACACATTCCACAACAGCTTGCGTCACTACTTTCTACAGGCGAAGTGATACGAGGTGGTGCGATATAGAAAAGCGCTTTGACGCGCTCAGGGCGTTTTCACTCTTTTCACTTGCTTTGCTTTTGCTTCCCGTAATTCTTCTTTTGTTTTACGGATTTGTGGTTTACAGGTCGCCACAATCATTCACAAGAGTGGTTTTTTCTTCAATAATGCTCACTCTGAGCTCTTCTTTTACTGCGTGTGTGATTGTTAGCGCGCTCTTCACACCTTTTGCGTACGAGCTTGCAAGACGAAGACGTCCGCTCGAAGAAGCTTTGAGCGAAATTCCCGCGTCGATCCCACACCCTGTAGTCGGAATAGCGCTACTAATTTTGGACAGTCCGCTTACGCCAACAGGAAAAGCGCTTCAGTCTATCGGAATCAACTTTTTTGATTCGTATTTAGGGCTTGTGATCGCACTGGTGACGGTTTCCGCTCCAATTTACATAAGGTCGTTACACTCGTTTTTCGAATCGCTACCAAAAGAGCCTGAGCTTTTTGCGATGTCGCTTGGCGCACCGCGGTTAAAAGTTTTGTTCGACGTTGTTCTACCGAATTCGTACAGGGGTGTGCTTTTGTCCTTTTTGATTTCGATGAGTAGGGCGATGAGCGAGTTCGGCTCAATCGCGATACTCGCTTACTATGTGCTACAGCCACCTTTTAACGGTGTAAGTCCCGCTTCAGTCCTGATTTACGACTTTTACGGTTACTACGGCCCAACGGTTGCGGTCACCACCGCTGCCCTTCTTGTTGTGGTTTCTCTTCCGTTTGCGTTTGCCGCAAGACTCATCAAGCGGTAGTACTATTCTTTTTGTGTGACCGCGATCGTAGCCGCATCTTTCACAAAGTTTGGCAAAAGAAGCGAAAGCGTAACGCACATTGCGGCGCAAGCCGCTTTTCCTATCGTTCAAAAGTTTTGGGATTCGATCGACTTTGTGGTGTTATCGAACGCTTATTCTGGCGAATTCAACGCAGTTTCTGGTTTGAACAACCTTGTTACCACTTTTTTGTCGCTTGACACCACACCCTCAGTCAGGGTGGACAACACAAGCGCAAGCGGTGGTTCTGCTCTTTTTTTGGCTTCCTCGCTAATTGAAAGCGGAAGGTGTAAATGCGTGCTCTTGATCGGCGCCGAAAAAATGTCTGAAAAGAACACGAAAGAAGTCACGAGCGTAGTTTCTAGCCTTTTACCTCCGCGTGAAAGAGCTTCTGGTGTGTCTTTACCCTCACTTGCGGCGCTTGCGGCAAAGATTTATCTTTCAAAGTACGGCGCAAAAAGAGAAGCGTTTGCGCAAGTCGCTGTAAAGAACCATGAAAACGGCGCGCTCAACCCATTCGCTCATATTCAAAAGAGGCTAACGCTCGAAGAGGTTCTATCTTCAAGGGTGATAGCGCATCCTCTTACGCTTTACGAGTTTAGCCCAATCAGCGACGGCGCTTGCTCTGTTCTTCTTACCGCAAACGAGTTTGCTCAAAGCTTTACCGAAAAACCAGTTTACATCAAAGCGTTTGGCTATGCGTGTGACAGCGCGCACATTAGCTCTCGCGCCGAGCTTTGTTCTCTAAAAAGCGTAAAAGACGCGGCGCAACGCGCGTACAAAACTGCGCGTATCACACCAAGTGACGTAAATTTCGCTGAACTCCATGACATGGCCACAGTGCTTGAGGTGATTCAGTGCGAAGAGCTTGGCTTGTTTGAAAGAGGTAAGGGATGGGAAGCTGCGATGAGAGGAGACACATCGATAAATGGTGAAAAACCTGTGAACACAAGCGGTGGTCTTAACGCAAAGGGACACCCGATTGGCGCAACCGGTGTCGCTCAAGCGGCTGAAGCGTTTTTGCAAATAAGGGGTGAAGCTGGCGCAAGACAGGTAAAGGGTGCAAGCGTCGGGCTTAGCGTGAACATGGGAGGATTCGGAAACTCTTCTGTCGTCACGATATTTGGTGATCAGCCTTGAAGCTTTATGTGTGTTCGTCTTGCGGCTCAAAGTTTTTCGAAGAAAGGATGATTTGCGCAAAATGTAGGTCGGTAGAGTTCTACGAAAAAGAGTTCGAAGAAAAAGAGGTTATTTCTGAGACTACGCTCACATCCACACCAGCGGGCTTTCCTGACACGCTACTTATTCGCTTAATAAGAGTGGATGGCGTGACGTGTCTGGTCGGAGACGTCAAACAAACTTGATAGAAAGATTCTTGAGTTTGTTTTTTATGGCGACATTGAGTATAAGAGGTGTTAGAGACTCAACAAGATAAGACAGCTTTAGCGGGCCTACCACTAGTGGTCTTAAGTTGGGAATACTCAAAACGATGTTCTTTACGGTTTCTATCGCTTCTTTTGAATCACCGCATATCGGAACGTCGAAATCGGGTTGAACGCTTAAATCGCCAAGCCTTTCTGCAGGAAGTGTGTGAAACGCGGCCACAACAGGAACTTTTACGATGTTTGACACCGCTTGCGCCATGCTCAAAGAGTTAGGAGGAGAGTATTCGAAGCCACCCTCTCCTTTTTTCATCGGAACCACGGGACACACTAGAATTGAGTTCGGGTTGATGGATTTTGAAAGCGCATTCGCTGTTTCTAGTGCAAACTCATAAGGCACCGCAAGAACCACAACGTCCGCAAGAGAAGAAGCCATTTCGTTTTGAAAACCCTTCACAACAACTTCGGTACCTAGCGTTTTTTTCACGTCTTCTTTTATTTTCTGTGCGGCGACGCTCGCCTTTTCCGCGCTTCTTGAACCCACGATCACTTCATATTTTGAGCAAAGCCTTTTTGCGAGCGCTTCTCCCAAATCGCCCGTTCCGCCAACGATTGCTATTTTCAACTCAACTACGCATCACTGCCGACATAAAAAAGTGTTACCTTGTGAGCTTAAACTTTAAATCATTTTATCGAAAATAAGAGCGCATGGACACTTTCGAGGTTATAAGGACAAGGCTTTCGGTTTCTACGTTTTCCGAAAAGCAAGTTCCCAAAGAGGTCAAACGTGAGGTGCTTGAAGCCGCAAGGCTTTCTCCTAGTGGTCTTAATTCGCAACACTGGCGGTTCATTCTTGTTGACGGAAGGGAAAACCTAAAAAAGCTTGCGGAAATGAGCACCACAGGTAAGTGGGTTGCAGGCGCAAACTTTGCGGTTGTGGTGCTCACAAACGCGGAATACCCTTTTCATCTGCTTGACGCGGGACAAGCGATAATGAGCATGATGCTTGCCGCTTGGAATCGTGGTGTCGCTTCAAGAATTTTCACGGGTTTTGATCAAAAAAGTATGAGGGAGTTTCTCGAGCTAGAGCAAAACGAAGAAGCACAAAGGTTGTCAATCACCGTGGTTGTGGGTTTCGGTTATCCCACAAAAAAGATCATCGGAAAAAAGAATAGGTTGCCACTAGAAAAAATAGCGTTTTACCAGCGATACGGACAGCCTATCACTCAAGCTTTAAGTTAGCCTTCTTGCTTCCTCTTTTGGTATGGCGGTAAGAGTTTCTGTCGCAACGACGTGTGATTGCCTTAAAAGAAAGCTCATCACCGTTTTTTCGTCTGGGGCTTCTATCACCATCACGTTGTCGTATCTACCCAGCGTGTAAAGATCTTGCAGAATCTTTAGACCTTTTTTTGAAAACTCCTTTTCTAGCTTGTCGAACTCTTCAAAGTCTTCTTTTGATGGCTTTTTGCGAAACTTAACAAGAGTTACGAAATACATTGCACTATTAATATCAAAACCAGCTATAAATTTCTTCTGTCATCGATGATGTCCGGATTTAGGGATTTGTGAGCGTGATATCTTGGAAAAATCTGTGATGCCGTAGTCAGCAGTTCCAGAATAGATAGGTTTATATGGATTTCTGGATTTGAGCATTTGTGTGCACGGGCAGTAGGGTGGTAGTAGATAGAGACCCAAGACCTCCTTCTCGAGGGAGGGGTACGTGCACACTTGTCGGGTGGGGGGACTGAAGATGGTCGGCGCTCCCCACTGCATGGTGGGTGGGTGCGTCGAGACAGGGGGAAGCGGAATGGGACCAATGAACCCGTGAGGTTCCTATATGATGCTGTGAAGCCCAAGCTCTACTATGCGTATGATAGGTATGCTGATGCGTACCTACCTATGCCTACGTAGAATGAAACCCATCAAAGTTTCATAACTCACTTCTTGTACACTCTTAGACCGCCACTAGTCTCTAAAACGGGTTTCCAACCTTTTAGTTTGTGACGATAACTCACTACAAGCGCACCTTCTTTGAGCTGAGTTTCAAACACGCTTTTTAGCTTGTTCATGAGCCATGGTGTAAGGAAGCAGTACACTATATCCGCACCGCTATAGTTCACGTCGAGCGCGCTCTTTCTTAAAGCAAAAAACCTGCGAGAAAAGCCCTTCTTCTTGGCTCTTTTCGTGGCCCACCAAACTTTAAAAGGATCTGGTTCTATGAAAACCACGTTGCAACGCGTTTTCGACAAAACACAAAAGGCGACTCTTCCGAAACCCCCGCCCACTTCATACACGGTTTTTCCGTCCATTCCAAGCGCGTTTAAGAGTTCAACGAATTCTTTTACCACTTTTTTTGGCGTAGGCTCGTATCCAGCACCCCAAATAAAGCCCGGTAAAACCACGCTCAAGTAAGCAATTGCTACTGTGTACAACAAAAACAACAAAAAATCCATGATTTCCACTTATCAAAGCTCTAAGCCTTTTGTTAAGCATAACTTTTTGGGAATTAACTATTTATATAAATTTTTTAAAAATTTTTAGAAAATTTCTAAAAAAATTCTGTTTAAACACTAGTTTTTTCAAAAAACATATTTTAATCCCTTGTTACAAAAGAATTTAAATATTTACCTCATGTTTGATTAAATATGAACAAGAACGCTTTACAGAATAAGCGTATGACGCTGTCTTACGCGGTAAAGGAAACGATTTCCGCAGACCTAGCTCTTCAGGATGCCATATCTAGAGGGTATGCGAACATTAGTGGCGTTGCCAGGGTGATAAAACCCGAGGTGGAAAGAAAGGTGGGTTCGCCAGTAAAACTCGAAAGCCTGATAACCACACTCAAAAGGACCAAAATCGACTGGAAGGTTGGCGAAGACGTGAAAAGAGTGATAGCGCAAAGCACCTTAAGTGTGAGAACGGGGATAGAAAAAACAATAGTTCATTCATCAGAGGGCAACATCCACAGACTAGGACAGCTTTTGGCCAACCATGCAAACAGCTTTTTTGGAGTCGCAATCGGCTCGCTTTCAATCACCATGATTTACGAAGAAGCTTTGTCACAAAGGGTCGGTTCCACTTTTTCTGATGACATCCTCTCTTCTTCAAAGAATCTTGCGGCGATAGTCGTTCAGAGTCCACCAGAAATCGCTAGCACCCCAGGTTGCGTGATAACGCTTTACGGGCAAGTTTCAAGACGTGGAATAAACATCGAAGAAACGATTAGTTGTTACACGGAAACGATGATTGTGGTTCAAGAAAGAGACGTAGGAAAAGCGTTGGAAGCGCTAGCAGAGCTAATTTCTTCCACAAAAGAAGCGCTGTCAAAGAGGTAACGGCATAAGCTCTTTCGACATCAAAAGCGCGTCTTCACCGTCTGCGTAATAGCTCTTGATCGTGGAAACTTGCTTGAATCCGAGTTTTGCGTAAAGCTTTTGCGCCGCCTTGTTGGACACTCTTACTTCAAGGAACAACTTGCTCACGCCCAATTCTTTCAACCTCTGTTCTAGTCGCTTAAACAAGTTATAGCCAACACCCATTCCGCGTTTGCAGTTTTTCACGGCGACCGAAACCACCTCGGCTTTTTCTTGAAAGATTGTGGCAAGTATATAACCCACAACCTTTTCTTTCTCAAGTGCGACAATGAAAACGTTTTCTTCCTTTAAAAATTGCTCAAAGGTTTCGCGAGTAAAGGGGTCAGGAAAACTTTCTCTTTCAACCTCTAAAATCCCGTCAAAGTGCGCCTTTTCAAAATCCACAAATCGAATTGACCCAAGCTCTTCCATAAGAAAACATTTGTGTTGAACCGATACCTAAACTCTACCAAGCAAAAAATATTATTATCTGTGAGTATTAAGCACGATGCTGTTTATTGGGATAGATGGAGGCGGTACAAACACCGCGGGCGTAGCGTGTAACGAGGAAGGGGAAATTCTTGCGTTTTCGCTTGCCGACTCCACCAACTACCACAACGTCGGACTTGAAAACGCTTTCAAAATCCTTGAAAAACTTGTGATAAGCTTGCTTTCACAAAGCGGGTTTCACGAAGCAGATGGGGTGTTTTACGGCCTTGCGGGAATAGACTCAAAAAAAGACAAAGAAATGATGCGCTCCGTTTTAAAAAGAATACCTCGCGTAAAGGAGTTCACACTTGGAAATGACACAGAAAACGTTTACTACTCAACAACCTTCGGAAAACCGGGAATTGTGGTGATCTCAGGCACTGGTTCCAACGTGTTTGGAAGAAACGCGAAGGGTGAGGAGTGGAGAGCTGGCGACCACGGTCACGCATTAGGAGATCAAGGAAGCGCGTACTACATCGCGATCGAAGCGCTTAGGGCGGCCATGAAATCCTATGACGGACGAGGGGAAAAAACCGAATTGGAGAGGCTTTTTTGCTCCCTTTACGGTGTGGACAATTTGGGAGAGCTACCAGGCGTGTTCTACTCTTTAAAGCAAGACGTGTCCGAGATAGCTTCCTTAGCAAAGCACGTGGACACTCTTGCGCAAACTGGTGACGCAGTATCAAAAAGAATACTTGAAAACGCCGCAGAGGAGCTCGTGTGCGGAGTTAAGGCGGTCGCAAGAGCGCTCAGACTGAATGAAGAACGCTCCTTTATCGTGGGCGGGGCGGGCGGTGTTCTACTTGGAAGCAAAATCGTATGGGAAAACTTCAAAAAAAGAGTGGTCGAAGAATTTCCTTACGCGTTTATAAAGGGCGTGTTGCCTTCATGGGCGTGTTCGCTAGGCGGTGTGGTGTACTATCTACAAAAGACTGGGTTCGAGATCACAGATTCGAAGTTCGAAAAAATGAAGAAAGCGCTTTATGAGGTTGTGAACGAGAAAAACGTTTTGCTTTAGTCGAAAACCTTAACCAAACCGTTTGTGCCGTCAACTTCTACCTCTTGACCGCTTTTAAGCTCTTTAATCGGGTCAACTTCCAAATTGTCCACGGCCGGAATACCCGATATGATTGCGCCAACTGCCACTATTGGCTCGCACAACCTGTTTACGATTGCCAATGGTGCTTTGCTCGCTTTAGAAAGCTGGTAAATCACGTAAGTGCCCACTGTAGAACCTTTTCCACTAGGGAAAACCAAAACGCGACCGGCTATGCTTTTACCAAAAAGCTCGTGATTCTTTTCTATCACAACACCCGTGTTAGCGTCTACCCCTCCAAGAAAGCTAATTGGTTGTGAACTCACAAGCGCCAAACCCCTCGCCACACCTTTCGAAATGCCTCTTCCCCTTAAAATCCTCATCTACATCGCCTCCGTTGACTCAAGAATTAGCTTTTCAAGCTTGGCAAGCCTTACATTCACATGACTCATACTAGGGGAGTAGAACGCCGCTTTGGCTGAAACTACGTCTATCGACTTTACGCCCATTCTGTCAATGGGGGACACCACCATACAAGTGTCACAAAAAATCTTTCCACCGGCTTCTTCTATTATTTTTGTAAGGCCGAGATTATCCGCTTGAGATTTCACAATTCTTGAAGTGTAAAGGTAGAGCGGCTTCTTTAACCTTCTTCCTTTAAGAAGGAGCGCAACCCTTTTGATCTCCTCTAATGAGGCGTGTGGACATCCTATGGTTATCACATCACCTGGTGTAGCGTCTCCCCCAAGTCTTTCCCACTCCTCTTTTATCTCGCTTTGTTCAATGGTGATCTTTTCCGCAGAAGGTTCAACGCACCACTCAGGTGTGACACGCTCCACCATGAACATTGCTACAGCACCCGTCGATGAAAGCGCGGCGCCCATCGCCTTAAGCGATTCCTTGTCGGGCGAAATTCCCTTAAAGGCGACAATTCTATTTGAGGCAATTCTTCCGACAAGCGAGCCCAAAACCGCAAACTCCACTGGGTCTAGAAGCTCAGCTTTTACTTCTACAAGCAGAGTGGCCACCCTGTTTTCTTTAAGATGTAGCCCATAGTAAGGGGTTAAACCAGTCAAAGCGGAGCAAAGCGCGGACACACCGCTTTCCCTGTTACTCATAGCACCAAGAAGCGAATTCGCGTAAATCACCGCGCTACTTTCAGCCCACGCAACGTGTTCACCTCGTGATGGCTCAACTCCTATGTGATACGGTGTGCACGTGAGCGTTGTCTTTACACCCATTTTGGAATACGCTTTAAGAATCTTGAGCTGGCCTTCGATGAATCTTTGGTCGAGCGCCATTTCGTCAAACCTTTCAAGGTCCATTGCGCTAGGGTTTATATACGCAGGAATGACCACTTTGGCACCTTTTTGCGCCAAATCCCACAAAAACTGCGCTCCTGCGTCTCCTATATTTTTGTAGCTCACACCAGAAATTTGAGCCGACGTGCATTCAATAAGCCTCTGTGCACCGTAAATTTTTCCCAAAGTGACCAAGATTTCCATTGCTTTGGAAACGGCGTATCCACGCTCACCCTCTAGCATTCGCTCCTGCTCTTTAGTGAGATACAAAACCTTTCTAGGATTTAATCGCAAGACGAATTAATAAGCTCAGTGGGCGCGATTGTTTTATATCCTTGAAGCTTATACTGGAGTTTATGGAAATAGCCGAACTTACAGAAGAAGACTTGGACTCCTACTTGGAGCTATTTAGCGAAGACGAGAGCGCCAAGCAAACGATGGAAAGGGCTGGTTTTAAGCTCGAAAAAGAGGCGTTCAAAAACAGGCTGTCTTCGTTTCCTACTTGGATAAAGGTTTTTGTGCTACGCTCTGACAGAGTTGAAGGCGCTGTGTGCATCGCAGGAGCGGAAAACCTGAACCTTCCAGACTCCGCGCTCATCGTAGACCTTAGGATAAGAAAAGAAAGCAGAAAAAGAGGTTATGGCTCGATGCTACTAGAAACCGCGCTAGAGTACGCAAGAAAAAAGGGTGTAAAAAGAGTGGTCACGATTGTGAGCGAAATGAATGTGGCGGGCATCAAGCTTTTTCACAAATTCGGCTTTAAGCCTTATAGCATTTTACAAGACTACTATGTGTTAGGCGAAAACGCGGTTGCAATGGAAAAGGTTTTTTAGCTAGCGAAGCTTACATCAAGCCCCTATTGACGTTGCCCAATTAGAAGCATTATGCGATAAAGTTAAATCATCTTTTCTGTCTTACTACTTCGTGGTTTTATTGGCAGAACGAAGGTTTGTGAAACAGTTTGGGTCTTACAGAATAGTGGTGAGCATAATAGGCGAAAGCGACAATCCAGCTGAGATTCAAGCGATCCAAAGGTTTATCGAACAGCTAATTTCTCAGGGTTTTAGCGAGGATGTTTCGCAAGAAGAGGAGACAGCGGCTTAATGTCAGAAATTTTTGAAAGCAAAAGCGCAATAAACCTAAGTCAGACGCTCAACTCCGCTCAGTGTTTTCAGTGGATAAAACTAGAAGATTGGTGGGTCGGTGCGACGAACGGTTGCGCGGTCGCTTTAAGGCAGAAGGCTTCAAAAGTGATCGAGTTTGAGTTTTACGGAGCTAATAGCTGGAGCGCTTTTGACTATTTCAGAGAAGACGACGAGATCAACCAAATAGTGAAAGCGCTAGGCTTTGACCCACTAGTCTCTTCACTTTTTAAAGACACACCCGGTTTAAGGCTAATAAGGCAAGACCCTTGGGAGTGCTTGCTCATGTTTTGCTGCTCAACAAACAACAACGCAAAAAGAATCTCAAAAATCGTGCTCAACTTGAATAGGGCTTTTGGAAGAGAAGTGGAAACTCCCTTCGGGATACTCAACCTATTTCCGAGCGTGCGCTCAATCGCCAACGCCGATTTGAGCAAACTCAGAGAATGCGGTTTGGGGTATCGAGCAAAGTACGTCAAAGCGATGTGTCAAACGATCATACGAGAGTCGATAGATCTTCTTAGCTTAAGGCGCAAACCACTTCAAGAAATAAGGAACAGCCTGAGCGAACTACCCGGTGTGGGACTAAAGGTCGCCGACTGCGTCGCGCTTTTTTCACTTGAAAGGCTTGACTCATTTCCTGTTGACACCTGGATGAAAAGAATACTCGCAAGATTCTACTCAAACCTTTTTGAAAAATCAACCGCAGAAAGACTGCTTAAAAGCTCTCTCACACCATCGGTTTACAAAGCGGTAACCCGTGCGATTTGCGATTATTTCGGTGAGTACGCGGGATACGCTCAAAACCAGCTTTACTACCACGCAAAAAGCCTTTTAGCAGAAAAACAGTTCGAGATCGCAAAGCCTTAGAAACACGCGCACGCTTTTGTCTTGATGTTTGTCTCAAAGGGAGTCTCGAAAATTTCTGTCGTGCTACCCATTTCAGTGATTTGGAGTAGACCTCATTTAAGAGAAAAGACCGTGAAATTCGCCGAAATTCTACGCTCGTGCTGCATATTCAGAGTTCACACTCTTTTTTTGTTCAACGACACAAGCAAGAAAGCTAAAGAAGAAGCCTCGCTGATAGCCACTTACCTTTTGGCACCTCCTTACCTCAAAAAGTATTTTCCACACACCTCACTTTTGAGGTATGTGGGGGTTGCCCCTCCTATAAAAACCCCTTTACACACAGTGAGCGACAACCCAGAATCTGCGCTCAGCGAGCCTTTAAGAGTGGGGCGAGTGGTTTCGTGTGACGAACGTGTTTGCCTTTTGGACGTGGGTTTCAAAATCCCGCTACCACTAATCCAAAAGAAGAAGTTTTCGGTTGGCGATTTGGTGTACGTCAAAGTTGTAAAAACACGAAACTCGTACGCGCTACGCGAAATTGAAGCAAAGCACGAGCTGGTTTACTTAGGTCCACAGCTTGTGTTTTTAGATCGAGTGAGCGATTTACGCGCAAAGGATTTTGTTTTGGTTGAGCTTACAAGAAAGGGCGAAGACTTTCCAAAACTTTCGCAAAGCCTACCCCGCAAAAACACACTCGTTTTTTTGGGAAGCCAAGAGAAAGACCCTAGTGAATTGTACAATTTCACCTTCCACTACAAAATCAACGTCATCCCAAAACAGGGCGTGGAAACTGTTAGGTCTGAAGAAGCTTTGCTCATAGGCCTTTCTTTGCTTTCGTGGCACCTTGAGTAAAATGAGAAAATTTATTGATTGGTTAGTCCATTAAGTTTGTGTTTTCAAAAATCAAGATGCTGCTTTATGCTTTGGGAGCGCTTGCGTATTTGACGCTTGTTGGCGTAGCCGCCTTTGTCAACGTGTATTTGGGAATCACACTCATACTTTTACCAGTGGTCTACGTTGTTTGGAGGAGGTTCTTTTCTAAAAGGATTGCGTTTCCAATTTTTCAAATTTCAAAGAAACAAGTTTGTGGATTTTTCACGGACGCACCCCAAGAAGAAGTGCAGACGTTGGTGCAACTTGGAAAAGAGATGGGAGTTGAGGTGAGCGCGCTTCTTGTTTCACGCCCGAATTCAAAGAGTGGGTGGTACAAGCTCATCGTTTCGAAAAGTGCGCTCACTGGTAAGTCGAAAGAGTTTGAGTTCGCGCTAAAAAGTCTTAGCTCGATGCTAGTCGCAAAGGGTTACGTGGTTGTTCCGATAAAGGACGCGTCACAACTTGACGAAAAACGGCCAACAGGCGTGGAAAAACAAGCTCATCCGATTTTGCTTGTAAGTGGTGTGGATTTAGCCCAAACGGCCTTTTCAGTTGTCACAGAATTTTCCAAGAACTTTGCGTTAATCTGCACGAGCGCTCAGCTTTTACCGTCAATCGTCGCCCTTTACCGCAAAAAAGCGCGAACGCCCGCGATCTTAAAGTTTGGGTATAACTTTTCGTTCAACGCCTTTGAAAAAAGTAAGACGGGCTTTGCGCTCGACGCCTTATCATTTTGTTATGGACTGTCCAACGAAACCACGCTCATACTCGTGAACAGGATTTCAAAAATAGCGGAACAAGAAAGCGCACTAACTCCCTTTACGATTATCGACGCGATAGACTCAATACTGTATGAACAAGGCGTTTCACACAGAATTGCCGACCAGCTACAAGCGCTAAAAAGCTCGCTTTTACCACTTGTTTCTTATCTTGGAAGTGACAGTAGCGCCAACCTAAAAACGCTTTTGGGTTCGCCACTTGTGATAGACTTGTCTAGCGTTCAACCAAAAGCGAGTGTGTACTTTGTCGCTTACAACTTAGCAAAATGGTTTGTGGAAAGAGAAATGGAAGTAGTGCTTGAGTGTTTTGATGCGGAAGTGGGCTTTTTGGAAAGGCTTTTTTTGGACGCGCAGATCAACCACAGACTGCTTGTCGTCACGCGACAAGCAAATCTCAGCCGAAACCTCTTACGCTCTTGTGAAACGCTTGTTTTTTTGAACGCAGACTCTTCGACGGTGAAAATCGCAAAGGAAACGCTTGGTGCAAAACTTGACGAATACACAGGAAAATCATTTATATTTGTGAAGCCTAAGTCGATCACTCCGCTTGCGGTTGAGTTTTTTGAAGAAAAAGAGCCAACGAGCGACGAAATACTAAAGATCGTTGAAGAAAGCGCGCCAAAGGTAAAACCACAGGATAAGCCACGCCTTTTTTTGATTTTCGAAAAAGACATAGAAAAAGTGTACAACGCGCTACGCTATATTCTTGTAAACTCTGTGGTGGAAGAGGAAACCGTGTTACAAGCCACGGGCGACCCAAAAAGAGCTCAAACGATTTACACAAGGCTTGTTCAACTTGGCTATCTGAAAAGAAGGCAAAAAGCTGGAATTTGGTACGTCGAACTCACACAAAAAGGTGAGGAGGAGTTCGAAAAACTTGAAAGTTTTTTAAAAGGCTAGTAATTCGCTGGTTTGCTAAGAACCGAGTAAAGACCCACAAGACCGACGCTAAACGCCATTCCCACTAGTCCAGCAAGGAACCAGCTTGAAGTGAGAAGCTGGAAGACCGCTGGTAAGTAAACCGCTAGATACTTGAGCGCGCCGAACACCAGAACTCCTCCTATATAGCCAATTGCTGCGAAGAAGGCAAGGACCCAACCTCTGCTCATAGCATTCACCACGCCAAAAAAACACGCAAGCGCTTATCACAAGTTCGCAGAAACAAATCGTACAACAGTGTGTAGCACAAAAAGAAGGCAGATGTGCCATCGTTTTTTCAAAATTGGCGTATTAGATTTGAGCCAATCCGAAAGTATTATATTCTTCCTCATTAAGAGCGAGTTTAAAAGCAAAGGGACAAAACGAAAAATTATTTTTTGAAAATAAATCTTTTACTTAAAGCGCGTGAGTAACTGCTTGTATTTTTCCAAGTTTTGCTCTGGACTCAAATTTTGAAGCGCCATGGGCGTAGAATCGTGTAGCATCATCTGCTCAAAAGACTTGCTTTCGCCTTTGTAAAGTAAGCCTGTTGGGATGCCACCTGACTCGATGATCGAAAGAGCGGTCTCAAACGCCTTCTTCCTATCTGTGTAGTCGTAGTTTTTGTCGGCGTTGACGTCGACCACCGCTTTTCTCCATACCGCGTAAGTGTCGTTGTATGTCACACAAGGGCTTAGCACGTCCACAAACGCAAAACCCTTGAGCGAATTTGCGTGGTTTAGCGCCTCTTTAAAGAGGTACACGAGCTGTGGCTGGTTACCAGAAAAACCTCTTGCGACAAACGTGGATGACCTGATTGAAAGCGCCGTGAGAACAGGCTCAAAAGGTATCTCCTGCGTTCCTTCGTAGCCCACTTGTGCGGTCGGAGAAGGTTGCCCTTTAGTAAGGCCGTATGTGCCGTTGTTCATCACGATGTAAACGATGCTCGGATTTCTTCTCAAAGCGTGTATAAAGTGGTTTCCACCAATTGCGTAACCGTCTCCGTCACCACCAGCGGCGATCACCGTGAGCTTCGGGTTTGCGAGCTTAATCGCGGTTGCGGTTGTGAGCAAACGACCGTGAAGCGCGTGATACCCGTAAACCAGTAAGTCGTTGTGGATATGCCCAGAGCAACCAATTCCGCCTACGATGACAGTTTCATGCGGGGGAATTTTGAGCTCGCTAAGCGCTTTCTTTAGCGCGGCGAGCACACCAAAGTCGCCGCAACCAGGGCACCAAATCGGAGTAACGGGCTTAAAGTATTCGGTCATGCGTTTCACCTCGAAAGCGCATTAAGCCTTGAAACAACTTGCTCCGTGATTTCTCTTGGTCTAAAGCTCGTTCCGTCGAACTTGTTTATTCCAATTAGTTTGTCCGCATAGCCCACTTCTCTTCTTATCAACCCACGCAACTGCCCAGTTAGGTTGCACTCGACAACGAACGCTACATCAACGCTTTCAAGAAAATCGCTCACTTCTTCTGTGATTAACGGGTAAATCGTTCTTAGCAAAAGAAACTTTGTTGTAATACCCCTGCTCTTTAGTTGCTCCATCGCTTCGAGAACTGCGCCTACATTGGAACCGAATGATATAAAGCCCACGCGAGCGCTTTGATCACCGTAAACTCTTCCGCGTGGCAAGTCCGCCTTGGCCACTTCAAGTTTGATCATCCTTTTTCTCATTATCTTTGTGCGGTTTACGGGATCAGTTGTAACAAACCCCCACTCGTTGTGTTCGTTTCCTGTGACTTGGAAAAAGCCATTTGGCATGCCCGGGATTGTGCGCGCAGAAACGCCGTCTTCCGTGAATTCATACCTTTTGTAAACTGGCAAGGCGTTGAGCTGCTCTTGGGTGAGAAGCTTACCTCTGTCGATTTTCACTTTTGTAAGGTCAAATTCGGGAACGGTTTGAGTGTTTTGAGCTAGCGCTTGGTCTATTAGGATGAAAACGGGAAGCTGATACTTTTCTGCAAGGTTAAGCGCGTCAATCGTCATGTAAAAACAGTCGGTGGCATCCGCTGGGGCTATCACTATTCTTGGAAAATCACCGTGGCCACCGAAAACCACGTGATTCACATCAGACTGTTCGTGTTTTGTGGGCATTCCAGTGCTTGGCCCAGCCCTCTGAACCTCAACTATGACTAGTGGAAGCTCCGCTTCCGCCGCTTGCCCAACACCTTCTGTCATTAAATCTTGTCCAGGACCTGACGTGGCGACCATCGCTCTTACGCCCGCTAGCGACGCGCCTAAGGCCATGTTTATCGCGGATATTTCGTCTTCCGCTTGAATCGCGACCCCACCAAATTTTGGAAGGTTGGCTTGCAAATACTCCAAAATCTCGCTTGCGGGTGTTATCGGATAACCAGCGTAAAACCTTCCTCCTCCAACGATAAACCCAAACGCTATCGCTTCGTCTCCGATGATTTGAATTCTGTCAAGCGGCTCGCTCACAGGTAGTGCGTAGTGTGTAGCGACGCCGAGCTCATCCGCAAGCCTAAAACCGATTTCAAGAGCTTTGAGGTTTCCTTCAAGCACTTCTCCGCCCTTTCTTTGGTATCTCATTCTTACGACCTTTTGCGCTATTTCGTCTTTTACACCCAAAACCCTGCACAAAATCGCAAAGCTGATCGTGTTTTTGAGCAAAGTTTTTTTGAGCTCTGTGCCAGCTATTTCTCCCATTTTGGCCTCATAGAGGCTAACACCCGCGGGTAGTAGCTCTTTGCGTAGCGGCCCTCTTGAACTGTCGTAAATCACAACGGCATCGTTTACCAAGAGATTCCTTGCAACCGCCACAGCTTCCTCGTCAAAAGCGACAAGAACGTCCAAATCGTCTCCAACGCTTAAGATCTCTCTTGTTGAGGCTCGTAAAACGCCATCCGCATGCCCTCCTCTTATTCTTGATAGAACGTTTCTAGAATCGTACGTGTAAAGCCCTATTTCTTTAAAGCACCTAGCGAGCAAGCTTATCACAGTTAAGGTGCCGTCGCCACCTTGTCCACCAACCATCACCTTAATATCGTTCACAGCCTTAGGCGAAACTTTGACCACTTTGCTTTCTTCATAAGTGAGAGACACGTGATCCACCTGACTTTACTTAAGTAAATAAGCAGGCGATTATTTAAACCTTGGTTGAAAGCGCTTTTTTTGATTTCGGAAGCTTAATTACTTGGACTTGACAAACATCAATTGGTGTCACAAGCAATTGAATGATGAAAAGCCACAGGGCGCTGTAGTTTTTCCAAAACTGGGATTTGAAGACAGAATGAAACACGTGACGCTCGCCAAGGATTCGCTCGGTTTTGGAGAGCTCAAATACAACGTGACCGATAAGGGCACGTGCTGTAGATGCGGCGCTTGTGTGGCTGTGTGTCCTGTTAACGTTTTAGACATAGACAGAGTGGACTCGGGCGTTGCGATAAACACAGGAAAATGTATAACGTGCGCGCTTTGCACGTGGGTGTGCACGGGAATTAACAAGTGGGAGGCGCCCGAAGAAAAGCCGCTGGGTAACTACGTTGAGATTTTTATCGCGACTTCCGCAAACAAAAGAAGTGGGGTTCAGGACGGAGGCGTGGCCACAACGCTTGTGCAGTACGCGCTTGAAAAGGGCATTATCGACGGCGCCGTGATGGTCGAAAGAAACGAGGAGTGGATAACGCAACCCAAGATCGTCACAAAACCAGAAGACGTGCCAAAATACGGAACGAGCACCTACTGGCTTGTTCCGCTCTTTCCTGAAGTGACCGAAGCTCTTGAAAAGCTTCGACTGAGCAAACTCGCAATCGTAGACGTTCCGTGCGGAATTGCGACCGCAAGGTGGCTTGAAAGAATACCAAAATACAAAGGAAAGATCGCACTAAGGATAGGTCTTTTCTGCTATGAAAGCTACTACAGAGAAGAATTTATGGACGAAATCACGCGCCTTACAAAGACGCCAGTTGAAGAAATAGCGAAAATAGACATAAAGAAAGGAAAAATGGTGATCGAGTTAAGGAACGGCGCAAGAATAGGCGCAGACCTTGACCAGTTCAGCAAATTCACATGGGACAGCTGCTGGACGTGTCACGATTTGACGGCTGAGTGGAGCGACATTTCGGTTGGCGCAATCGGCAATCCTCGGGAGGGAACAAACGTCGTGATTGTAAGGACAGAAGCCGGTAAAAAACTCATAGACCAAGCGCTAAAAGACGGCGTGATAGTGAAGCTCGATGACAAAGTCAGGATAAAAACGCTCACAAAAATCGCGCTAAGAAAAAAGAAAAGGTCGCTACCCGAACACCCAAGCCAATCCAAAATTGGGTTAAAGCTTGTTGACGAATACAAGAAAACAAACCCAATCGAAGCGTTTCTCATGCCCTTTGTCGCCACGATCATTCAAGTTGCAAGAAAACCCGTAACCGTGGAGTATCCCAAAGTAAGGTTAAGGCCTTCTGAAAGATTTATGGGAAGGCACAGGCTTGACTTGGAGCTTTGCACAGGCTGCTCGATATGCGCAAGGGTTTGCATCGACTCCTCTATCGAAATGGTGAGAATGGAGAACGGACGCGAATATCCAAGCGTCGACATGGCAACTTGCTCGTTCTGCGGGCTTTGTGTGGACTACTGTCCAAGATACGCGATAACGATGACCAAAGAGTTTGAACTTGCGGGTTACAACCGTCACGAAATGTGGTACACACCAGAGCAGCTTTCTCAAACAAAAGAAGAAGAAAGCTATGGAAAGGAAATTTATCCCAAGCCACACATAAACGTAGAAACGGTCAAGCCACTCACTGCTCAATACGATGAAGAGTAGCGTGATACGCTTATTGCAAAAGCCATAAATAAGTGAAACGGTTGTTATAATGTGGTGCGAATAATGGCTGAAATTGAACTCAAGAGTGAAGCTCCTGTGATTACACTCACCGAAAGAGCCGCGAACAGAATAAAGCAAATCATCACACAAAACAACAAACTGGGATATGGGCTACGCGTGTTTGTAAGGGGTGGCGGGTGCTCTGGTCTTACATATGGGATGTCGCTCGAAAAAGAGCCACTAGAAGGAGACTACGTGGTCGAGCAGTTTGGCGTGAAAGTTTTTGTCGACAGATATTCTTCGCAGTTTATAAAGGGTTCGACAATCGACTACGTTGAAACACTGCAGTCTTCAGGATTCAAAATCGACAATCCAAACGCGGTTCAAAGCTGTGGCTGTGGACAGTCTTTTAGAACCACAGCAAGACCTGGCAAAATCGAAAAGTGTCACTAATCCTGAGGGTCACGAACACCCTCGGGTGTTATTTCGAACACAACTTCCCCTGGCTCTAAGTAAGAGCTGTCCACTAGCCTTGCGATTCTTTTTTGACCTTTGCTCTTTCTGAGATAAACTCTGTTGTTTGGCGCATGGCCTATTATGTTACCACCCACAGCGCGCGTTGGGTCGCCGTAGAACATGTCTGGTGTGGCCATAACCTGATTTGTGACCACGACCGCTAGGTTGTACACTTCCGCAAGACGTAGAAGGCTGTGTAGGTGCATGTTGAGCTTTTGCTGCCTTACCGCCAAATTCTCTCTTCCTGGATACTCTGAACGAAACAGGCTTGTCACGCTGTCAACCACGATGAGCTTTACGTTATGGCTTTGGATAAAGTCCTTTGCGCCTTCGACAATCGCAATCTGGTGGTCGCTGTTCAAAGCCCTAATCCAAAAGATGTTCTGAAGCGTTTTTTCTGGATTTAACCCAAGCGCTTCCGCCATGCTTCTGATACGCGCAGGAACGAACGTGCCTTCTGTGTCTATAAATAGTGTAGAACCTTCAAGCCCTCCTTTTTCCTGCGGAAGCTGAACGTTAACCGACAGCTGAAAAGCGATTTGGGTTTTTCCTGCACCAAATTCCCCGAAAAACTCTGTCGCAGAGCGCGTTTCAACTCCTCCACCAAGTAGCTTATCAAGGCTCTTACTTCCTGTGGTTATCCTTTTTATTTCTTTCATTTCTTGCTCAAGCTCATAAGCGGTCTTTATCGTGAACTTGAGCTGCGCACGCGCCGCGCTGATGATCTTTTGTGACAGAGTCACGGGTAAACCAGTGATTGTGGCCAACTCATTAGGGTTTGCCACAGCAAGCGACTCATAAGTTCTGTAACCGTGTTCAACAAGCTTTGACGCAGTAGCTTCACCAACACCAGGTAACTCCATAAGCTTGGAAATCACAGGGTCTTCTCCGACCACCGCGCTTTCATTTTCTTCTAGATTTTCAATTTCTTCATCTCTTTCTTTTTTCTTGGTTACCACCATTTACCAAAACCTCTATCACTAATTCAATTCCATCTAACTATTTAACTATTCCGAATAGCCCCGGCCGGATTCGAACCGGCGTCGGAGGATCCAGAGTCCCCCATCCTTGGCCGCTAGACGACGGGGCTAAAAATAAATTTCGACCTAAGACTTTAAGCTTTGTGTGTCAATCAGATCGCCCTCATCGCCTCGACCAAGTCCTTTAAAACCCCGATCGCGGACACTTTGTCGCGCATCGCGGATTTCATGATGTCGTAAAGGTGCCCCTTATCCGAGCCGTCCACAAAATAAGCGCCGTGCAAAAACTCGTTGACCAGCCTTGGGTAGGCTGAGTAAAGCCTTTCATTCGAAAAGAACGCTGGATACCTGCTGTATCTTTTTAGGTCTCTCAACACAAAACTCTCTTTGAGCTTTTTTTCGTAAATAGAAAGAAAGTTTGACGAAAACTCCTTTCTTTTTATGGCTTGCGCGGCCACCTCCCCCGCTATCGCACCAGACGCGATCGCAAAATCCATTCCTCTTAAGTTAAAACCCGTGTTGAGAACTAATCCCGCCGCTGAACCAGCAAGCAAATATCCGTTTGAGTAAAGCGCGGGCACCATTTCAAGCCCGCCTTCCGCAACAAGACACGTGCTGTACTCTTCTACTTCGGCGCCCTCGACCAACCTAGACACAAAAGGATGTGATTTGAAGTCTTCAAGAACCTTCCACATCTCCACTTTTTGTTTGACCACACTTTCCATGTTGAGAATCAAGCCTAAGGAAAGTGAATCGTAGTTCGTGTACAAAAATCCTCCTCCTTCAACGCCTTCTGGGAAGCCCAAGAAGGTGTACTCGACACCTCCTCTTTCTTTTAAGAGAAACCTTTCTTCGATTTTGTTTTTATCAAGCCTTAAGACTTGCTTTACGCCAATTCCTAGTTGCCTTCCCTTCCACTCCTTTAAAACGCCTGAGCTTTTAGAAACTAGCGAGTTTATTCCGTCGCACACGACCACTATATCACACCTTATTTCGTCAGAACCAGATTTTAAGCCAACAACTTTTCCGTTTTCTTTTAGCAATTCGTCCACTCTCACTCCCGTAGCAATAAAAGCGCCAGCTTCTTGAGCCTTTGACGCAAGCCATCTATCAAGTTTTGAGCGTAAAACCGATACCGCGTTGTACGGTGGTTTACTCATCGTTGTGTCAAAAAAATCGAGCGAAGTTGCTCTATCTTTTGAAAGAAAAGTGAGCAAGTAGCGCTCTATCACACGCTCAAAAAAACCTTCTTCCCAGAAATTGGGAAAAATATGCTTTAAAACATGAGTGTAAAGCAGGCCACCCGATACGGTCTTTGTGCCTGGGGAATTTCCTCTTTCAAGCACGATAGTTTGTACACCGAGCTTTGAGGCTACATACGCACACGTTAGACCCGCCGGTCCTCCTCCAACAATTGCGAGCTCAAACTTTTCCATTGTATTAATGCATACCAATTTTTGCTTTTAAGCTTGTCCAGATATTTTTACTAGGTCTTTCTGCCGACAATATCACGAACGAATTGGTTTACTATTTTAAATTTGTTGGAAGCTTTAGCTCACAAATAATCCACAAGAACCACAGGCTACGCACCAGCTAATTCAAAATGCGCATAAAATAATTAAGCAATTGTCTTTAGCGAAAAGGTTGTACACTTCAGGACATCAGTATATTTTTATAAAGCTTCCAAAACCTCGCCAAAGCGGGGATTCAAAAAGATACGCGCGCAATATTCGGTGTGCGTGTAAGAGCCTTCAGGTTCAGAGCGTACTGCTCAAAAACAACCGCGAAGGTGTTGAAAGTTAGAGGTTATGTAAACTGTACAACGCGCTCTTACTGAAGGAGTGCCAAAGAAACAAACACACGATGAACAAAAACGAGCTCAGACAACTAGTTTTAGATTTAAGAACCCTGAGTTTCAAGCGCTACACTCCCAAGTTACCTGGCAAGTCACAGAGAGGTTTTACCAAGCTCGTCAAAGGTTCTTTGAAGGCGAACAAAATCAAGAAAAACAAGTTTTTGTGCTTGGTTTACCCACTGGTTGGAAGTTTTGCGACACGAAGTCGGTTCGGCAAAAACACGAAGCACGGCTTTTTCTGAGCAAAATCAGGTTTTACTTTGATTCTTCACAAGGAGTTACCAGTGAACATGGTGCGAAGTGTGCGTGAAGGCTTACCCATCAGGCAGAATCTGCGCGGCTTGGTCGAGGAAGCGCAAAAGGAGGCTCGCAATGCATCACAAGCACTTCAAGCAAGACTTGTTCTTTAAACTTGAGCTTCTCCTCGCACAGGAGTGAGACATGTTAGTCCTAGAGGATTTGGATGTTCAGGATCTAAAAAAGCGAAACCAAGAAGGATGAGGCTGTGCAATTCCTCGTTTTCTGAACCAAGGATTCTTGGGTGGCAGCTTTTAAAACATGATAAACTTTGAGCGTAGGACACATCTCGCGAGTGTTTGCGGAAGAATCAACCAGAACCTGACGAAGACCGAGTGTTTCGCCATGTCTATTCAGGTTTACTCTTGAGCGGGATTTTAACACTTGTTTGGTTCTTTTAAAAGGTGGGAGTCACTCGCGGTAGCCTGGAAAGCTTCGCCCACTACCTCCCCTACCCTCTTGGGTTGGCAAGGAGGTAAGGCGGGGCGATGAGGCAGGAAGCCTTAAGAGCGGGGGTAGCTCACTAAATGAACAATTCCAACCATTAATTTTCTCTAACCAAAATATAGTATTATTCTTATACTACCATTTAGTAGTACCTTTTGGGTGGTATATGTGGAGTATGTAACGGTCTCTGCGAAAATAGACAAAGAGCTTAGAAAGAAGCTTGCGGAGCTTTCGATAAAGCCATCAGAGGTGATAAAGAGGGCGCTTATAGAGGAGGTTGAACAAAGGACAAGGGAAGAGCTACGCAAAAAGGTGAAACGCGCAAGTGTGATCATCGCAAAGGCTGGAAGAAACAACTGGGTGCGCGCAATAAGGGAGAGCAGAAGCGAGGCATGAATTATCTCTTCGATTCTTCTGCGATCATAGCGCTCGTCGAAAGAAAAAAGCTGGATGAGCTTCTAGAAGGATACACAATTGAGCTTGCGTTCTATGAGCTTGGAAACGCTGTGTGGAAGCAGGTTCATTTGTACAAAACGCTCAGCACAGATGATGCGAAAATCACGCTTGACGCGCTCATATCTGTTTTCAACAAAATGCACAAGATTCAGGGGTAGAGCCACTGAGTGTTCTAACGGTTGCCCTAAAAGAAGGACTCACCTACTATGACGCGGCTTATCTTCAAGCGGCCGTGAACAACAAGATGACGCTTGTGACCGATCAAGAAAAACTAAAACGCGTTGGTAACACGTATGTAAAAACCGTAACAAGCAGTGAAATACGATAGACGAAACCTTTGTCTATGGATTAAGAAGCTAATAAGTAAAATTCAGTTTTTAGTATTATTTTTAAATAAGTTTTGTAAACTATATGATGTGAAAAAAATGATGTGAAAAAAGCAAATCACAGAGGTTTGTATTTTACGCTCATTTTAACCATCGCTTTTGTGGTAATTACTGTTGGTGTCTTGGCTTTTAGCAAAAGTGGTGCGCCACCACAAAATAACGCGTCTATCGAGCCTTCTGATTGTCCTGCGACAAACGTGCCTTCCAACATCTCGGTGCTCGCTCAAAAAGTAGAGCAAACGCCTGAGTTTGTTCAAGCGACAAACGGTTCGAAATACTCGCTTGTAGGCTGGACAATTGAGAACAAAACAACGACTTGGGGAGGATACTTGGATGGAAGCACGATCACCAACTATCACAACACAACTTCTCGAATTTATCTTTTACTTGAGTTTTTCAGCTACTCAGCTCCTTGCCAACTCGGTGCTCCTTCAGTAAAAGGGATAATAACCGCTTCTATTCCTTTTGAAAACGGACAATACAACGTGAGCGCTGCGACAATCACGCACACACTACCTCCATAGGTGATATCGGTGGATTGGGTGCTTTTTATTGCTGTAGTTTTAACTGTGATTGTATTTTCTTCAATTACTGCATCGGCGTACACAGACGCTGAAAACCCGAATCGCCAGATAACCTCGAGCAGCACTCAGACCGACTTGAATTCATGGATACGCTTTTCGGCCGAGACCTTGACAACTTTTAAGGCAATCCCTAGCTCACATGGTTACATTTACAGCTATCAATTAAACGCGTTGCTAAACGGTTGCAGTTACGCTCAAGCTGGTTGCACTTGGTGGATGCAAGCGGTTCCCGAAATTACAAACACTTCAAATGGTTATTTTGTTGACTATGAATACTTATAGGTTTGGAACGGAGGAAACTATTTCCCATTCTGTGAACTTTTACCACCTTATCCGCATGATGGAAACATAAACCAAGGAGGTTGGTGGGTTGTGACTCAAGTGACATTAAAATCGTCGACACAGGTTAGCGTCTCCTTACTATCGTACAACCCTCTGGTTTGGCATTATGGAGTGTGTCGTGCACATCCAACTATCCAGCAGGTTACGCGCCTGTAAACTTCTTTGATCAAGTCGAAGGTGTTATAGTTGGTCCTTATATATAGTGAGCATTCAACGTTTACACCGCTTTACACAAGCATATTCTATACGTACATCGATTTGGTGAGTAACTACAACAAAATGTCAAGCGCGGTGCCCGCCACGCAAACTGGTGAATCTTCAAATCTTTACCAGATAGTGGACAATTATTACAGTGGACAGTATGGTTCGATGTATCTTTATACCGTGCAATCCAATGAAAACACAAAGGGAACATTATGAAAAGCTTGGCGTTGTCCACTCGTAAAACGCTCGCTTTGTTCTTTGTTACTATTGCGCTGTTAGCAATATTTGTTTTTCATTTTGAAGCCTCAGTAAAAGAGACAAAATCACAGTGCTTTGCCAATGGTCTTTGTTTAGTTGTGTCTTTAAATATCACAAAGTGGCGGGGAAATACTCGCGTTTCTATGCTTGCGTATATGACGAACGACAAAAACGCAAACACGAGCGTTACACCATTAAACGCGGATGTGCCGTTTTTAAGATGGGCGAGCTTCAGCGTTGGGCACTGTGGAAGCGGTTTCCCACTAATTTTCGCTTTGTTTACTGGCTACTACTCAAGCGTAAAATCGTTAAGCAACGCTCAACCTGTCTACGTTTTTAATCCAACTTCGATTATGATGTGCCCAGCGCTCTTTAACGTAAGCAAAATTGTTTTTGAGCCAAATAGCGATAAAGCGCTATTGTTTTATGGAAATTATACCAAAGGAATTGCGTACATGTGTGTCACGTTTCCTCCGCAAACAGGTCTTGTGCTGATTTATCCGCAGCGCTCAGAGTGTGTCCCTCGAACAATACAAGGTTATTGGTCACAGGACGGAAAGTTTTACCCTTTTTCACATGAAAATTACACGCTCGTAGTGATAGACCTTCTTAATCAATCCGTAATTCTGCACTTTAACGGCTAATTTTAAAAACCCCAAGGCGTTAAACGCTATTGAAATTTTCAAAGAGTTTTTTTATAGGGACGAATATCAATTATTGAAATGGAAAACACAAGCACGGATTTCCCAAAAACGAAGTTTACAAGAGAGAAAACTCTTTATTCGGAAAACATCGATGAGCTTGCGAAAAACCGCGAACTGTCAACACTATCAGGTATACCCATAAAAGAGGTTTACACGCCCGAAGACTTGAGAGGATTTGATTACTCACAAAAACTTGGAAATCCGGGTGAATATCCTTTTACGCGTGGAATTCACAAAACTATGTACCGAACCAAGCTTTGGACAATCAGACAGTTTTCTGGTTTTGGCACACCCGAAGAAACAAATAGAAGGTTTAAGTACCTTTTGTCAGAAGGTGAAACAGGTCTTAGTGTGGCTTTTGACATGCCAACCCTCATGGGTTACGATCCTGACCATCCGATGTCAAGAGGTGAAGTTGGAAGAGAAGGGGTTTCTGTGGCATCTCTGTTAGACATGGAAAAACTCTTTGAAGGAATACCGCTAGACAAGGTCACGGTTTCCATGACGATAAACGGTCCTGCGATAGTTTTACTCGCTTTGTACATCGCGGTTGCAGAAAAACAAGGCGTGCCTCAAGAAGCTCTTAGCGGCACGATTCAAAACGACATACTCAAGGAGTACATCGCTCAAAAGGAGTACATCTTTCCTCCAGAACCAAGCCTTAAGCTTGTGATAGACACTTTTGAATACTGCTCTAAAAAGATGCCGAAGTACAACTTTATCAGCGTGAGCGGTTACCACATTCGCGAAGCAGGGGCTACAGCCGTGCAGGAGCTTGCGTTCACGCTAGCAGACGGAATCACCTACGTGCAAAAGGCGATTGAAAGAGGGTTGGATGTGGACGAGTTTGCGCCAAGAATATCGTTCTTCTTTGATTCTCACATCGACTTCTTCGAAGAGATAGCGAAGTTCAGAGCAGCAAGAAGAATGTGGGCAAAGATCATGCGCGAAAGATTTGGCGCAAAGAATCCTCGCTCGATGTGGCTTCGTTTTCACACGCAGACCGCAGGCGTTTCGCTCACAGCACAAGAGCCTTACAACAACATCGTAAGGGTCGCGTACGAAGCTCTCGCCGCAGTGCTAGGAGGCACTCAAAGCCTGCACACGAACGCGATGGACGAAGCGCTTGGTCTTCCAACAGAAGAAGCCGCGAAAATAGCCGTGAGGACGCAGCAGATACTCGCGCTTGAAACGGGCGTTGCAAACACTGTTGACCCGCTTGCCGGTTCTTACTTTGTGGAAAGCCTCACGGACAAAGTGGAAGAAGAGGCTTGGAAACTCATCAACGAAATAGAAAGCCTGGGCGGTGTGATAAAGTGCATACAAAGCGGTTATTTCCAAAGACAGCTTTCAGATTCGGCTTACAGATACCAGCGCTCACTAGAAGAAAAAAGAAGATTTCTTGTGGGTGTTAACTGCTACAGAGCGGAAGAACCACCGAAAATTCCGATATTTAGGATCGACCCTGAAATAGAAAGGTCACAAGTGGAAAGAGTAAAGAAGCTCAGAGAAAAGCGTGACAACAGAGCGGTAAAGCTTTCACTGGAAGAGTTGAAACAAGCGGCAAACCAAAACAAGAATCTCGTTCCCTATGTTCTTGATTGTGTAAACAATTACGCCACACTTGGTGAGGTGATAGGCGCGTTAAAAGAAGTTTACGGGGAGTACACAGAGCCGAGAATCTTTTGAAACGTGACCCGCTTTGGCCACGCTGAAAACACAGCAAAAAAAGATACGCGTTTTGCTCGCCAAAGTGGGATTGGACGGACATGATAGAGGAGTCAAAGTGATCGCAAGAGCGTTGAGCGACGCCGGGATGGAAGTGATCTACACGGGCTTAAGGCAAACCCCAGAGCAGGTGGCCTACGCCGCGCTTCAAGAAGACGCGGACGTCGTTGCGATCAGCATTCTTTCTGGTGCGCACATGACTCTTGTGCCCGACGTTCTTGAACACCTAAAAAAGCTTGGAGCTTCGGACATACCAGTTGTAGTGGGAGGAATAATCCCTGATGATGACGCAAAAGAGCTAAAAAGGCTGGGCGTTTTTGAAGTAATGGGACCAGGAACACCGCTCAAACAGCTAGTTTCTGTGATAGAAGCGGCCGCAAGCGCAAGGTGGAAGAGTTGAGCGACGAGCTGAGCACGCTTCTTGAGCGCTTTAAGACGCGTGACACAAGGGCGCTTGCGCGAATAATAACGCTAGCCGAAAGGAGCGCTGATTTTTCAGAAAGGCTTCTTGATGCGCTTGGTGAACAAACACACAGGCGCGCACACGTTATAGGAGTCACGGGGGCGCCAGGTGTTGGAAAAAGCACGCTGATCGACAAACTCGTGCTCAAATTTCGTGAGAAGGGAAAAAGCGTCGGGGTTATCGCGATAGACCCGTCAAGCGTGTTTTCAGGCGGCGCAGTTCTTGGAGACAGATCAAGGATGAACAGGCTTTCGGTAGACCCACAGGTTTTTATAAGAAGCTTTGGAACTGCGGGCGAGCTCGGTGGGCTTTCAAGGGGAGCAAGAGACGCGATAAAGATACTCAGAGCTTTCGGGAAAGACGTGATAATCGTGGAGACCACAGGCACTGGTCAGAATGAAGTGGACGTGGCGCTTTACGTGCACACAAGCGTTGTTGTAACGATGCCAGGCTTAGGCGACGACCTTCAGCTTATGGAAGCTGGATTCCCAGAAATCGGAGACGTTTTTGTGCTAAACAAATCTGATTTGGCGGGCTCTGACGCGTCTTACGCCGAGCTTAAGAACATGGTCCAACTTAGGTATGCCGAAAGAGCGTGGAAGCCACGCGTGATAAAGACCGTTGGTGTTAGCGCTCAAGGTGTTGACGAGCTTTTACGAGCTCTTGAAGAGCACTATGACCACCTTGTTTCAAGCGGCGAGCTTTCGCTAAGAGAAAACGCGGGTTTTAGAAAAGAAGTGGAAGAAATAATCAAAGAAAGGCTCGAACACGAGTTAAAGCGTTATCTAGAAAACAGATTCAGCGAACAAAGCGTGAATCACAATCCTTACAAGGTTGCGAAATCCCTTTTGGGTGAGTTTACAAAGCTACTTAAGGTGTGACAGGTGAGAAGAAGCCAGCTCTACGTTCCCGCGAACAACGAACAAAAAATCAGGAAATCCGTAACGCTAGATGCGGATGAAATCATTCTCGATTTAGAAGACGCAGTGCCACAAGCGGAGAAACAAAAAGCGAGAGATTTGGTAAAATCGCTTTTTCACGAGTTGGACTGGGGCAAAAAAGCGATTTGGATTAGGGCAAATCCGCCAACCACGAATCACTTCTTAAAGGACTTGGAGCTTGTGTCAAGCTTAGACGCGCTTTATGGCGTGGTTATACCAAAAGCCGAGGAGAGCGTCACCTGGGTCAACGAGCTATGCGAAAAGAGTCTAATGCCCCTCATCGAAACCCCTCGTGGGCTTCTTTCGCTCGAAAAGCTGGTTAGATCAGAGGGGGTTGTCGCAGTCGGATATGGTGCGGCGGATTTTGCCCTGTTTGTTGGTGGTTCCGTCACGCAGTACTCTAGCAATGTGTACATCAAAAGCGCGCTCGTGATAACCGCAAGCGCGTATGGCGTCGACGCGGTGGACAACGTGTTTTTTGATCTTTCTGATATAGAAGGATTCGTAAGACAGGCGCAAGAAGCGCGCGCGTTGGGGTTCGTAGGAAAGCAAGTGATCCACCCTACGCAGATTCCACATGCAAACCGCATATTCTCACCGACAGAAGAAGAGGTAAGCTGGGCGAAAAGCGTGATCCAAGCGTATGAAGAAGCGGAAAGCAAAGGAAAGGGAGCGCTGAAAGTGCAAGACAAGCTTGTGGACGCGGTGCACTACAGAATCGCAAGGCGAATCCTAGATGCTTACGAACGCTTGGAAAAGTGATAGGCTATTCTTTTTACTATTTCCTCAAGCGGCGTGAGCTTTAATCCGAATGCGCGCTCAAGCGGTGTAGCGTCAGAAACAAAATCTGATATCAGCACGTCGAGTTCGTCCACGCTCATATACGGGTTTGTCTTTCTTTCACTAGAAGGACGCATCGCGTCACGTAGCGCTTCTTCGAGAGAAACATATGAGAAAACGGGTTTCTTATGTAAAGCGCTTGCAAGAAGCGTGATGTAATCTTTGAAGCTCACAATCTTTGCGCCAACAAGGTCAAAAGTTTTGTTCCAACCGGCTACTCCTTTCACACACCTTAAATAGATTTCTGTGACATCATCCACGAAAACCGGTTGAATCCTGTATTCTCCTGAGCCAAAAATCGGAATTGGCTTATCGCCCAAAATGTTTTGCAATAGATATTCCGAAAACTCGTCTCCCACACCCACTATGTAAGAAGGTCTGAAGATCACGTACTCCAAACCAGATTGCTTGATGATAATTTCACACCTGTACTTTGAAATAAAGTAACACTGCGTGGTTTCTTGATTCACCCCAAGTCCGCTGTTATAAACGATTTTCTTTACGTTAGCAAGAAGACAAGCGGTGACAACGTTTTTTGTGAGTAAAACATTCGACTCCTCGAAGTTCGTGTGCACACTTTGAGAGCTAGCGCCAGCTACATGTAGCAAAACGTCAACTTCACTCAAAGCGTGCGCAACACTTGAAGGAGTGAAATAGTCCACGATAAAGGGTTTAGCGCCCAAGTTTTCAAGCACTTTTCTCTTTTGTTCAACCTCACTTGTGTTTCTGAGAAGCGCGTGCACCTCAATACCTTCTTTTGCGAACTTCGCAACCGTGTTTCGCCCGATAAATCCGGTTGAACCGGCTATAGCCACTTTCAATTTTTGTCACCTTAAAAAAGCTTAAAATTTTTAAGAGTTTTTTCAAATTCCACTTATTTGCGAACACATTTGGTAATACTTATTAACAAATTGTTAGTAAATTATATTTGGTGACGATAATGTCAGGCTTGCTCGACGACCTTTTCGAAGTGCTCGGAAATGAGACAAGAAGGAGAATTCTTGAAATACTCGCGCAAGAACCAGCTTATTTGAACCAGTTGAGCAGGGAATTAAAGGTGAGCCAGCAAGCGATACTCAAGCACCTCGAATACCTTCAAAACAAGGGGTTCATAACATCTTTCGTCGTGGAAGAAGGCGGAACGCCTCCCAAAAAGTACTACAAGCTCGCCGATCAGGTCGTCTTGTTTGAAGAGCTAACGCGCGATCTGCTAGACAGGATGAGCGCATTAAAAAAAGAGTTTTCTCAGTCGACTTGTAGCATAACGATAAATTTCGATGAATTGAGTAACAGATTAAATGAGCTGACAGAGCTTTCTCCGTCCCAGAGGCTGAAAAGCGTGCGCCAGATCGTGAACGAAATCGAACAAAAGATGGAGCAAGTTGCAAGAATTTACGCAAAGCTTGGAGAGCTTCGACTGAAAGCGTTGGAAATTGGCAGAGAAGCGCTGAAAAACGGAGCGCTTGAGCCAGAAGAAAGAAGGGTGATTTACAGAACACTCGTGATGGACGAAGACGAGCTAAGGGACTACTTCGAGCAAATTGTGCAGGAGCACAAGGAAAGGGCAGAGAGAATGATGAGACGTTTGAGCGAGATGTTTGGCTTGGATTTTGACTAGGCGAACGGAATGAAACTTGAGAAACCAAGGATTTTAGTGGCGGGCGTTGCGAGCGACGTTGGAAAAACCACCGTTGCAACAGGGCTTATGGCGTGTTTTAGAAAAAAAGGATTAAGAGTTCAAGGTTTTAAGGTAGGACCAGACTTCCTTGATCCTACTTACCACTCACTTGTCACACAAAGAGCGTCGAGAAACTTGGACACTTGGCTAATGGGCGAACAGGGTGTGCTTGAAACGTTTGCGCACTCGACAAAAGACGCGGACATCGCCGTGATCGAAGGAGTGATGGGTTTGTTCGACGGCTCAAGCGCCAAATCTGACGAACAAAGTAGCGCAGAGATCGCAAGGCTTCTTAACACGCCTGTTTTGCTCGTGCTCGACGTGTACGCGCTCGGAAGAAGCGCGGCGGCGCTTGTCGCAGGATGTGTTCACATGAGCAAGGGGTTACGGATTTCGGGTGTAATACTAAACAGGGTGGGCTCCCAAAAACACGCTCAACTCTGCAAAGACGCGATAGAGCACGAAACGAAAGTGCCAGTTTTAGGGTGGTTGCCCAACAACGAACAAATTAGCTTACCCTCGCGCCACTTAGGACTTTTTGCGGCTGACAGCTCTATGGATAACAAGCTTAAAGCGATTCAACAAAGCGTTGAAAAAAATGTGGAGATTGAAAGGGTTTTGGCTATTGCAAAAGACGCACCTCCTTTAGAGATTCAAGAACAAAAAAGCTTGCAGAATGGCAAAGAAGTGAAAATCGGGATTGCGATGGACGAATCTTTTTTCTTTTACTACGAAGACAATTTTGATATTTTGCGAGCGCTTGGTGCAAAGCTCTTGTTTTTTAGTCCCTGTAACGATAGCGCTTTACCAGAGGTGGATGCGTTACTAATAGGAGGAGGATATCCCGAGATAAACGCGCAAAAACTAGAAGAAAACGTGAGTATGCGAAACGCAATTCTCAAGTTCATCGAGCAAGGCGGTTTGGTTTACGCAGAGTGTGGCGGACTGATGTATCTCGGGCGAACGACTTCATCGACCGAAGGACGAGTGCACTATATGGTCGGCGCGCTTGAGCTTGACACAAGACTCACCAAAGAGCTCACACTCGGTTACACCGAGCTAGAAGGCGTGACGCAAAGCGCGCTGAGCGCCAAAGGTGAGATATTAAAGGGTCACGAATTTCACTACTCTAAAGTTGCCGATATAGACGAAGATGCGCGCTTCTGCTATAAAGTGCGTAAAGGAAGAGGAATCAAGGATTCTATGGAAGGCTACCTTGTGCACAACACGCTTGCGTCTTACACACACTTACACTTTAGAGGAAACCTAAGCTTTGCTCAAAGGCTCTTAAAGAACGCATCGCACAAAAGAGATTAATTTCGGGAAAGTGCTTATACGCCTTTAAGAAATATGGTGATATGCCAGTAAAAGATTACAAAGAGCTACGCGATTCGTTGATAGATTTTGCGCAAACGCTTTTTAAGTTTCAAGAGGCGTTGGTGGCTACACAAAGAACACTAAGGCGTATTAAAAGCTTTCACGTGCTACCAAAAAGTCCTTACATTCACGCTTTTGCGTTGGCTCTGATTGCGGCACCAGAGCCTTTCACGACGGTGCTTGGGGTTTCCATTCTTGCGATCAACCTTTCACACTCGGATTTCACGATAGGTCGCATCGCCTCACAAACGCTGTACAATTTGAGTAGCGCTTTGTCCCTTACAAACCTGCGCTTTTTTTAGCGTTGTGATAACTCGTACAAACACGCTCTTGCTGCGGAATTCCATTCGATTACGTCCACTCTTCGCCAGTACCAACCGATCAGCAGAAACAAAAGTTTTTTGAAAAATCCCTGAGGCGTCATCACAGAGTTTATCACAAGCGTACACCCGTTTTTGCGCTCGATCAAGCTAAAGCTCTCTTTTGCTGGTATTCCAAGAAAATGCGAATACCAAACCCACTTTCTTTTTGAAAGTATTTCCAGTTTTTCTTCTAAAGAAAAATGAAAGCCAAGATAGCTCCAGCGTGTGAGCACACGAGCGGAATTTTCTGTTTTCTCTATCACTTCGATTTTTTTGAGCGTCAAACCAACATAACCCTTGGGTTCAAGCTCAGTCCACCACTCAAACACTTTGTCGCAGTCAAACGGAAACTCAAATTGTAACACCAAGGTTTGGTAGGGTAGCAAACGCTTAACCTCGTGTGTCAAAAGTCAAACCTTTTTATGAATGCTACTTATCAAAAATTTTAGCTTCCTGTGACGTAACCTCTTTTTTCTAAGTGTTTTATCCAAAGATACGCTTTTTCATCAAAACCCTGCTCAACCTCATAACCTCTTTTGAGCCACGCTTGCATTCCCCCACTCATGTTATACGCGGCTTTAAAAAGATGAGAAAGCTGTAAACACGCAACCGCACTTCTATTCCCATGCTCACAAACAAAGATGATCTTTTTTCCGTTATCCAGTAGATCTACAAGATCAAAGATGTATTGAAGAGGAATAAGAATCGACCCAGGAATATGGTAACGCTGATACTCTAAGGGAGTTCTTACATCAACAATCTGAAATTCAGGATCGTTCAACTTTTGTCTTACAAAATTCGGATCTACTTCTTCAAATGTTGACATAGTGTAATTATAGAACAAGACCAAAAATATGGTTTACGTTGTGTTACATTTTTTACATTTTATAGCTTTCTATTTACCCTCGATTTTTTGGAAAATGTAGCGTCAAAGGTAACTCGCCATACGCTTTAAAAATTCTATCTTGTTGATTTCAAAGGTTTTGCAGATTAAAACTTTTTTTGAAACTACCCAAATTCTTGTTAGCTACATTTGGTATTTCATTTGCGTTAAACCCTCTAAAACCAAAGTTATAAAACACCCTCTTAAAGAAGCAGTCTAAGGCGCCTTAATACGATTTGTTTAAACTTTTTATACCGCTCATTTTTCAGTATCAAAAGTCAATTGTGCTGACCATACTTTGTCCGCCTCTTTTAAGTTGTTTCGTAAATTTAAAGTGTTGAGCGTATGCGCATACGCTTATTTTGTTTTTATTTAGTAGATCAAAAGCACTCACCAATCGTCACTAAACAATAGTCCTTTAAAGGTGAGCTTTATGTTTTTAGAGCAAGTCGTGCGTTTATTCTCTTTTTAGCGCTGACGATTCTTTCCAAAATACCACTTTGTGGTCAAGATACTTCATTAAGTAATTGAGTGCGATGCTAATCAACGATATAACAATCACAAGCGCAATAGTCAGACTCATTTCAAGTTTGTCAGCTGTGTCGAATATCATTCCACCCAGTCCTACGACTGAGAAAACCATTTCGGCAACTATTACACCTTCTATTGCTCTTGTAATGCCTAAACGAAGACCAACCATAATATTTGGAGTTGACGCAGGCAGTATAACTTTGGTGTAAAGCGCTCTTTTTGAAATTCCAAAAGCAATAGCTGGTTCTACAAGTGATGCGCTAACATTCTTTACACCAGTGTACACGTTGATTATTATCGAAAACACAGCAATCAAGAAGGACACGATAAGAGCGCTTATGCTTGTAAGACCCGCCCAGTTCATTACAAGTGGGACGAATGCGATCGCTGGTATGGAATACCAAATGTTGATCCAAGGATCGACGAGATATTCGACCACTAAATATCTTCCCATAAAGATGCCAACAGGTATTCCTATAGCAACGGCCAGTACAAAACCCAAAAAGATCGAAAGCAACGTTGATTCAATACTCGTGATAAAAAGATTTCTCAGTGAAGATTGTGCGAAAAGCTGGTAGTACGCTTTAGCTGTGGAAACCGGTCCTGCAAGCGCATAAGGATCGTTAACAATTTTTGCGACTACCCACCAAACCGCTACAAAAACTATTATTGTTAAAAAAGAAAAGGATAGCGATATCTGTTGACTATCGAAGCGCTCATTCGTTTCCTCCTCTCTTAATTCTTTCAGTTTCTTTCCATT
>NEXD01000006.1 GCA_003019595.1 Candidatus Marsarchaeota G1 archaeon BE_D | reverse complement strand
TCTACGCGTATGATAGGTACAATGATATGTACCTACGTATACCTACGTAGAGTGAAACCCTTAACGTAACTGTTATATTCGACAACAAAGTGTGTCACAAGATGCCAGAAGCACTAGTTTATCGGTTGCACAGAAACATTCTCTTGATAAACCTTGTTCCTCTAATACTTTCGGCAGTTTTATTGGGTAGGCTACTCACTGATATAATTTTTGGTTTGTACTCTCTTGTGTCGCTTGCGCTTTTCGTGCTCGATTTTCTTGGAGAAGAGAAGGTTTACACGTTTAGCGCGCTCTTTGGTGGTCTTCAAGCAAGCTCCGCTTTTGCGTTTTCGTTAGTAGACCCCCCTCTTCTTCGCTCAATCGCCGCGGTTGTATTCGGCGTGATGCTTGTGATACTCGCGCTTGCCTCAAGGTCAAGGTTTCTCAAAGCGCGCGAAAAGAAACATCTGTCTGACTTCGTTCCTCCCGCATTTGGGTGATTTAATCTGAAGCTTTCTTTGGTCATTGCGATCATTGCAGTTGCGCTTGTGCTCTTTGTTTCTTTCTTTGTTTATGAACAAAGCAAAAGCGTCGAGCTTGCGCTTCCTACCGCGCTTGTCCTCCTAATCATCGCACTGGGCGTGATTCGCACATCAAGCTAATTCATTACAAGCGATCTTATTTTTAAATAATCGTTATAACACTCAAGCGCTACTTTCGAATAGTCTTCCTCTCCAGTTTCCACTTTCTGAAGCCTCTTTTGTAAGGCAGCGGTGTACTCTTCGTCCAAAATCGACTTTAGCGTGTCAAGTTTTTGCGCCAAAAACTCGTAAACTGTTTTTCCGCTTGCTGTGGCAACGAGCGAATTTCGCTTTGTCGCAAAAACGTATCCGTGCTTCTTTAGCCTTTCTATCGTCGAGGCGTAGGTTGACGGTCTTCCGATTCCCTTTTTCTTCATGTATGCGACCACTTCTCCTTCCGTTGGAAGGGGTGACTCTGAGGAAACCACGTGTTCAACCTGTAAAACTTCAAACTCCATACCAGGTTGTAGTGGAGTGACCATTCTTGGAGGATAGACTCTGTTAAAACCTTCCTCAAGAACCGCGGAGTAACCTTCAAGTGTTGTTTCCAGATCTAAAAGCACAAGTTTTGCCTTTTGCCTTCTCATTTTGCAGTTGCTCATTTGACTTGCGATGAATCTTCTGAAAATGAGGTCGTAAAGTCTGATGTGTCTAAAATCGAGAGCTTCGGCACCAGGTATTTGCAAAAGATCTATCTGCCTTTTGAGCTCATCCGCGTTAAGAGGTTTTGTGGGTCTTATGCATTCGTGTGCGCCTTCTTCTCCCCAGCTACGTGGCTTAAAGAGCTTTTGCCACTCGCTTTTCCAAGTGGATTCCAAGTACACCCTTGCGATTTCGATACCAGTTTGAGAAACGTGAGTGTGGTCTGTCCTGTGGTACGTTATTAAGCCTAGTTCAAACAAGTCTTGGAGTCTTCGCATGATTTCTTCAACCGACCAGCCAAAGCTTTTCGAAGCTTCTTCAAGTATTGTGTCGGTCGTGAATGGCGGAGGGGCTTTGAGCTCAACGTCCTGTGTCTCAATTTGCTTTACCAAGATCTTCGATTTGCGTAATTCCTCAATGTATTGTTTTATGTTTCCGTTAATAGCAGTGTACGCTTTCTTAAACACAACTTTGAACTGTTCTGTAAGAGAAATCTTTGCAACAACCCTGAATTTCCTAACTTTGCTGAGTTTGTTTTGCTCGCTTTTTTGAATGATCCAACCCAAAACTGGAATCTGAACTCTTCCAGCGGGAACCCTGAGTCTTCTTTTTTCTTCTTCAAAGAACTGATTCTGGCTTTTTGTGAGAAGTTCCGTTAGGCCGTAACCAATCCAGCGGTCGTCGATTCTTCTTACGATTTGCGCCTTAACCAGTCTGTCGTCTATTTGCGTTGCGCCATTTATCGCTTTTAACACAGCTTCTGGGGTTATTTCGTGAAACCTTGCTCTTTTTATTTCACTAGTGTAAGGCGAAAGAAGCAGAGCGATGTCCCACGCTATTTTCTCGCCTTCCGAATCTGGGTCTGTAGCCACGTACACGCTTGAGACGTCACTAGCCGCTTTTCGCAAGGCTTGCACAACATCGTACGCCCTTCTCAAGTTATTTGAACCACAGTTTGGACATTTTTCAACCACCCCAGTGAATTGAAATGAACAGGAGTTGCAACGGTTGAGAAAATCGTAAATCGGCACAAAGTGGTTGTTCGTTTTGGGAACACCGTAATTGTTTCTGCTAGACGCTTTGTGTGGAAGGTCGACAATATGACCGCCAGTAGAGCTAATCGTGAAAAGCGTGCCATTGATCATCACTTCGTAAAACGTTCTTCCTTCAGAAAACCTTCTACCAGGCCTACCAAAAAAGTTGGCTATTGTTCTTGCTTTGTTCGGCGATTCTACTATTAAAAGCGCGCTCTTCATAAGGTCTTCGGAGGGGCTTGTGCGCTTTCTGGTTCTATCAGCGTCTATTCTTTTTAACACTTCTTCAAGGGTCAAACTTTCAGAGGTGGAAATTTCTTTTAGTTTTCGCTTGTTCTGTGTCGGAGTGTACCATTTGGTCGAGCTTGAAGCGATTTGCATCGTTCTCATGAGCGCGGACATCACGCGTTCGTTGTCGACCAAAACTACGGAAAGGCCAAGCGTGAGCTTACCGCCCAAAAGTCTGCTTGATCGGCCACTTGCTTGGATATAAGTTTTGACGTCTGGTGTTAGCACAACAAAACCGCTTTCCTCCTCTTCGATGATCAACCTGTCAGATTCTTTGAGCTTCTTTAAAACGCCAGGTTGAGCGAGCATCATGTGGAACAGCTTTCTACCCTCGCCCACTTCTTCCTGTACTTTTCCCAAGTAGCCTGTGAGCGTCGTCTGTTCTTGAATCGCTTTTGTCACAAGCGAAAGGTCGCCAGGCGACAGGTTTTGAATGAGCTTCCTTAGCTTTGTGGCTTGCTCAAAAAGCTTTTGCCTTTCAAGCGGATTCGTTATAAAGTCAGCCGTTGCATAAAGCAACCTGATTAAACCAGTGGGCGAAGCCTCTTCGTCTTGGAGACTCGTCTTGAATTTGGGCACGCCAACAAAAACGGTGTATCTTACGCTTTCTGGAAGGTCTATTCCTCTCACAAGCTTGCCGTAGTAGCTAGCGGTGCCTATTAGAACGTCGACATCGCCCTTTGCGAACTCGTCCACTCTTTTCCTGAACGCTCCCTTTGTGTGATACGCTTTTACGCCCACTTCCCGCAATCTTTCTACAAGTTTTTCCATGAAAGATTTTCCAAACTCCTTAGAGACAAACACCAAACCGCCTTTCCCGAGCTTTTTGACCCACTCGACCGCGCTCTTTAAAACGCTTTCACTCGTTCGGGTTTCTAAATAAACGCACACGTCGATGATGTTTCTCAGATAGTCTGACGAGGAACCCGCTTCAAACCCGAGAAGCTCTCTGAACAGCTTTACTTTTAAGCCCCTTGGCCTTGCGGTCGCGCTCGAAACTATAAGCTGCCCAAGTTTAACGCGTGACAGCTTGTATTTTTCTATTTCACTCTTAAGCGTTTGATACCTTTCAAGAAGCGTTTTGGTTTCGTCGGAATCCGCAAGACCTTGCCTGAACGCTCTGGCAAGCTTTAACCTTGCGAGAACGCTTTGCGCCGCGATTTCTTGAACGCTTGAGCTAAAGCCTAGTAAGTTGAGTACCCTTTCTATGTTTACGCTACGCCTAAGTAGTGAGTCGACGTCGTCCACCAGCGCTACATCGAATTCCAGTTTTGAAATCTTTGCAAAAATTCTTGAAAGCCCCATCGAGGTTAGCACAACTATGTTCGCTGAGCCTTCTTCGACCATTTTTAAAGAAGCCTTCTTTGAGCTTTCGGTTTCTTCACCGTGTATTTCTGCGACGTTGAGCGTGACGTTCATTTTTTCGCAGTTGTTCTTCACCCAGCGCGCGATTTGTCTTGCAAGAAGCGCGGTTGGTGCGATCATTAGCACACGCTTGTTTTTCATCGCAAAATACGTGGCAAGCACAGAAAGAAAAGTTGTTTTTCCGACACCTGTGGGAGCAATTATCGCAAAGCTTTCGCCTCTCATTGAACGACGCGCCCAAGTTATCTGAGCGCTCCAAGGCTTGCTACCTGTGAGCTTTTGGAAAATCGAAATGAACTCCTGTGTTTGAGAGTCTAGCTCAACAAGTTGAGCGTACCCAAGTAGCCTTCCTCTTTTTTCAAGCTCTTTTGCAACCATCTTTCTGAAGTCTGGGTGATTCTTTTGAAAATCCGGTATTTTGGGCAAGCATTCCTTGCAGGGAAGTCCCTGCTGTAACCTAAAATCGTCTATTTTGCCATTACAGTTTGGGCATGCTGAGAGAAATTGTGCGAGTTCCATCTGAACTTGAGAGTTTCGCTGAACAAAGTTATAGATTTTTTGGCCTGCATCATGAAGTGTTAGCGATAAGCCCCTTGTATCACGCTGTTCGGAGGAATAATAGCGCCGCTTTCCACAAAGGCGAGCGGCTGCAAAACCGTGTTCGCGCCTATCCTTGCGCGATTTCCTACGACTGAGCCAATTTTGGTGAGTCTTTTGCCGTTCTTTATTACGGGTTCAAGCCTTGTTGGCTCGTTTTCTGTAGTAAGAAGGTTTAGGGTCACGACGTGCGGTTCAAAAATCGCTCTGTAGCCAGCCACAGTATTTCCGACAAAACATCCTCTTCCTATAGAGCTATAAGGCTGTAGCACGCTACCATTCACCTCGGAGTACGCGCCTATTGTCACCCCTTCTTCAATTGAGGCGTAGCTGTGAATCAAAGCGCCAGTTCCCACATATGCGTTTCTTCCAATATAAACAGGGCCTTTGACCACCGCGTTGTGGTCTATGACAGCGCCTTCTTCTATGATCACAGGAGGCTCTATGATCGCAGTGGGAGAAATCTTCGCTTTTGAACTAATTGAACTGGACTTAACCTCTTCTAGTAGCCTTTTTGCCGCGTTAAGAATGTCCCATGGGTAACCCAAATCAGCCCACGCGCCATTCCAAATCGCCACGCTCAAGCTGTGTGAACGCGCAAGCGCGTTTAATGCAGTGATAAAATCTTCGGACGAAAGCGCCAATTCAAAGAAAGCTGTGGGGAGGACGAAAGCGCCTGCAAGAACGTATCCCCCAAGCGTTTCGTCTAAACGTGTTGGCTTTTCGATTATTCGCTCTACGAAGCCGTCGCTACCAAGCTTGATCACCCCAAAAGTCTCCGTGTCTTTTTGTAGAACCGCGCTCAGCGTGGGATAGCTCGTTTCTAAAGCGTTAACCAAAAGCGAACGATAAAAGCCGCTTGAAGCCACTATATCACCGTACGCCAAAACGAAGCTTCTGTTTTCCGTCCACTCTTCGATAATCCGCTTTGCGGACAAAACCGCTCCGAGCACTTCCTCTTTCTCATTCTGTTCAACGCTTTCAACGCTCATCCCTAAGCGCTGCGCCACCTCTTGGGCAAATAGCGGCGTCTTTTCGTCATCCTTGGCCACGACCACCGCAACCCGCTCAATACCAGCGAGCTTTAAGTTTTCAAGTATTCTTTCAAAAACCGTTTTCCCAAGCAAACTGAAAAGGTGTTTGGGAACGCCCTTTGTTAGAGGCCCCATTTCTTTTCCTTTACCAGCACAAAGAACAAGCGCCTCTTTTATTTCAAAATCGTGCAACTCACATCACTCCACAGTCACGGTCTTTGCGAGATTTCGTGGCTTATCTGGGTCATAGCCCCTCTCAAGCGCTAAGTAGTACGCGATCAATTGAAGGGTCGGCGCAAACGCTATCGTGTTCAAAAGCGAATCGGAAGCGCTGAGGTCAAACGAATAATCAAGAGTCTCCGCCAACTCGGCTTTTCTTTCTTTACCGATTAATCCAACGGTGTACGCGCCACGACTCCTCATTTCAACGAGGTTGCTCCTCATTTGATCAAAAACTTCGTTGTCAGAAAACACGAATACCACTGGAAATCCTTCGCTCACAAGGCTTATCGGCCCGTGTTTGGACTCGCCTGCCTCGTAAGCTTCGGCGTGTATGTACGCCACCTCTTTCACCTTTAACGCGCCCTCTTTCGCAAGAGGGACACCGGTTCCCCTACTTAAGTAGTACGCGCTTTGCTTATTCTTGAAAATTCGAGCAAGTTCTTTCGCGCGAACTTCTGAGAGCGCTATGTTTCTCTCCACCAAAACAGGAATTTCGTCAAGCTTCTTGATATACTCGCTTGCCTCTGTTTCCTTTAAACTTCCGTTAAGAAGACCTACGCGCACAGCAAGAAGCTGTAGAAGTGACACCTGTGAAACAAAGGTTTTTGTAGCGGCAACTCCTATTTCAGGACCAGCCTTTGTGTAAAGCTGAATGTGAGACTCTCTTGGTATAGCGCTTTCCATGACGTTACAAATTGAAATCACTTTCGCACCCTTTTCTTTGAACGACCTTATTGCCATTAGTGTGTCGTGAGTTTCTCCCGATTGGCTTACCGCAAGCACTACATCGCTTTCAGTAGCGGTCTTTGAAAAAAGGGAGAACTCCGAAGAAATCACAGGAATTGAAGGTTTTCTTGCAAGGAGCGCAAGCGCATCCCTTCCTGTGAGAGACGCGTAGTGCGCAGTTCCCGCGCCAACTAGGAACAAGTTGCGCGCTGAGTTGACAAGCTCAGCGGCAAGCGACAGCGCGCTATCGTTTGCGTTGTAGCGAACGGTGTCGCCTATCGCGATCGGCTGTTCGTGTATCTCTTTTATCATGTAATGCGGATAGCCACCTTTTCTTGCAAGTTCAGCCGTCCAAGGAATGAGCCTTAGCCTTGAATAAGGCTGCACTTTTTGGGATGTAAGAAGATTTTCGATCACTATTTTTCCATCGGTTGAAACATATCCGAGTTCGTTGTCGTTTATCACAATCACACGATTCGTGTATTCAAGAAAAGCGGGAATGTCGCTTGCCACAAAAATTTGTTCTTCGGAAACTCCTATAACAAGCGGCGTGTTTTTTCTTGCGAAAAACATTTTTTCGGGCTCTTTCAAGCAAATGCAAACAAGCGCGTAAGAGCCTGTTATTTGTGACACCGCCTTTTTGAACGCTTCGTAGCAAGTTTGAGAGGTTTTGATATTTTGCTCGAACAGATGCGCAAAAACTTCTGTGTCGGTTTCGCTTAAAAACTTGTGGCCCAAAGCCAAGAGTTCGTCTTTGAGTTTCGCATAGTTTGCGATTATCCCGTTGTGCACCACCGCGATTGACCGAGTGCAATCCATATGTGGGTGCGCGTTCGCATCGTTTGGCGGCCCATGCGTCGCCCATCTTGTGTGTCCAACGCCTATTGAGCCGTCAAACTCTTCGAATCTAAGAGCGGGGGAAACGTCAGCGATCTTTCCCTTCTTTTTTCGGTAAACGAGTTCGCCGTTTTTCAAAACCGCAAAACCCACAGAGTCGTATCCCCTGTACTCAAGTCTTTCCAAGCAAGTTTTTATGAGCTTGCCAAGTGTGACATCATTTTGCGGTTTTAAGCGCACAACACCGACGATTCCACACACACAACAAGTGTGTTGTGCGGTAACATAAACGTTTGGATTGTTGTTGAGTGATGTCTGGATAATGGATTTCCGCGCTTAGCCTCGACGCTCACCCGCCAGTTATATGTACACCATCTATTGTTGGAAACCTTTTTAAGTGTGTGTCATTTGTGTATTTCGGAGAGAGTTATGGTAAGCGAAAGGGTTGTTGGGGTGTTATACTAGCCGCGTTTGCGGTGATCGCAGTTGTGTTCACGCTTGTTGCAATTACAATGGCTGGAAATATACCTTGTAACACACCTTGTATTACGGGAGGTGGCGGAGGTGGGGGAGAACCACCGGATTGCGGGTGTGTTTGCTCGAACACGTGTACTGGATTCTATATAGCTGATTTCTTTCAACTGCCTCATTTAACGCGCATATTTTAACGCAAAAATCACAGCGATTAAAATACATGACACTATAGCTGTAATTAACAATAAGTTTAATCCGGCTCTTACTTGTAAAAACAAAGGTTGAGTCGCATAAAGAGTAATAGCAGTACTAGTGCTATTTATCGAGCCGTTCCAACCCAAAAAAGTGTACAAAGGGAAATCAGGTTTTGCTTGCAAAGTGATTTTTCCGCTGACTAAAATCACGACACATTTATCGGGTGTGACGGTATTACTAGTCGCTGTGCTCACATTATAGACTACACTAATACCTTTAGAGGTGCAAATTGAAAGCGTTGGTTTAAAAAGTGCCTCTTCAAAAAGTGGACTTTGCACAACCACACTTGCTTGCGGGTTTGACCCAGTATAGGACACGCTTCCATTTCCCAACCATGCCACAAAGACCCAACCTTTATTCTGATGAGCGGATAGCTCAATTGTAGTGTTTATCGGATAAAAGCCGCTTTTTGGTTGCACTTGTCCACCTTGGAGGATATTAGAAATGATCGAAACGAAAAACTCTTCTATGTAAACCACTGTGATATTGACTGGTCTTACCACATAATAATAATTTGGATACGCCACCCATTCAACAAAAGAATCGTTAGTGATTTTTGAAAATTTTATATATGTGTGAGAATCAACCCAAATTTGTGACAAGCCAATAAGAGGCTGTGACACGTTTTCTCCAAAACTTGAAAAATAAATTACAGGAATTATCGTACCACTTCCTATCAATTTGATGTTCAGCGTCACGCTGTATTGCTCAAAGTAACTCAGGTTTAAGAGTTCTGAGCTAAGAAAAACGCCTGTTGAATTACCTTCGAGTATTATTCTTGTGTTATTAGAATTCACAAGATATGTCGGGACGCTCCAAAGAGTGCCTCTTGGCACTGTTAATCTTTTTGGAATAGAAACGTTCCGCGTATATGAAAAATAGCGTAGTGTCAAAGTGGGCTTTTGCGAACTTGAACCTATTAATTTAAAGAGCGCAGTCACATTGACAAAAGTGGTGACACCAGTCGAAAAGGAGTGAGTGCCCAAGCTCTCAAACCCACCGTTAAAACTCAGTGAATAATTGGGGGTTACGGGAATGTTAGTGGACTTAAAGAACAAAACACTACCATTAGTGTAATCAAATTCGTCCATCCATAACCACACTTTTTCATTAGAAAAATTCATCGTGTAGTACGCAGGAACTTCGGTGCCATAGTAAGGCTTATCGTGATACATTTCAGTCATAAGTCCCGAAAAATAACCATGGTAAAGAGGAGAAAAAGGGTTTCCTATAAAAGTATTTGCGCCAAATGTTCGCTCTTTCAAACTTGCTTGACTCGAAGTGTTTAAGTCGACAACCGACATTATGACATTATTATTCAAAAATCGAATTGAAAGCTCAAAGGTGTCAAAATCGTTTGCGTTAAGTCCAATAAGTGCTGGACCACCCTGAAAGGCGTTAACTGCACTTCTGTTTGGGTCCCAAACGTCAAAGATAGCAGCAAAGCCTTGAAAACCGAACCACTGCCAACTTACGCCCACTTGATACCAATAGCCTTTATTGCTCAATCCGTTTAGCAGATAAGCCACGCCATAGCCATCTGATTGTGCCGGCGCGGTCACATTGACGCTCAGCGTGCTTGAATTCTTGGTGAAAGTCAACGCAAGTTGCTCGTCAAACAACATTGTGGAATTAGTATCAACCGTTTTAACATTTTGTGTGCTGTCACCTTCTGAAAAACACATTTGAATAGAAAAAAGCAATAGAATCATAATGATCAGCGGTTTTTTCATTAAACATCCTTTTCGTTAAAAACAATAATAAATTTTGGGATTGGTATCGGTTCTATTCAGTAAAGTTGTGTGTCCTCACGACTTTGATTTTGGTGAGTAAAATAGAACCTATTTACATTTTTTAGGAATTTAATTTTTTGTAAAGAGCTTGAGGCTGAGATGATAACGGTTTTCTCAACGTTTTGAACCAAGCACTAAGACCTTGAGTTCTTTACTCTCAGAGGTTCAAAGTCTTAATGAAGCAAAATTCGTCAAGCAAAGATTCAACTTTCACTTGTGGGTACGCGAACACCCAGTTATCGCAGTGGACTAGTTGCAAAGTGCGGTAGCAGACCGATTTACTTTGGGTTGCGGTTTACACTTATACGAAACAGCCTATTTGGTTCGGTGTACCGCCAAACATTAACAAAAACTCGTTCCTATAAAGAAAGAAGATACGTGGGTAGCTTGGTCATCTTCACGGATAGGGGTCCCTGGTGCCGTGAAGCCGTGCTCCGCAGGAACGGGCTTCCACAAACACGTGCACCAAACCTTTGGGTTGCGTAGCTCGGTTGAGTCTTCGTATACCTCAAACACAGGACCAGGGTGCTCTACGACAACATCAACCCCAACACTCTTTTCGCCGCTCGTGGGCTTCCTCTAACTATTCGTATGGTGGTACACAGAGTGGGGGGCGATGCATATGAATGCTTATCCGGACACCATCGCATCTTGTTGGAAACCTTTTTAAGTGTGTGTCATTTGTGTATTTCGGAGAGAGTTATGGTAAGCGAAAGGGTTGTTGGGGGTGTTATACTAGCCGCGTTTGCGGTGATCGCAGTTGTGTTCACGCTTGCGATTTGGGTTCCCACGTTTGACGCGTACTCCTTGCTTGCGATTAAGATAGTCGTATGGCTACTTGTTGTTGGCGTTTCCGCAATAGCGATCTGGCTTGGCTGGGTTATGGTGAGCACAAAACCCGTTATCCCTGAAGAAAAACCGATGGAAACGAGCGTGCAACAAAGCGGTGAGCAAGAAAAGAGCAATCAATAGATTAGCTTTTTTACCGCTTCTAAAAGGTTTTTTGCGACAAAGCTCGGCTTTTCTCGTAGTTTGTTGAGCTCGCTTTGAGTAGTGACTCCGCTCAAAACGAGCACCGACGAACAACCGTTTTTGTTGGCCATCCTTATGTCCGTCTCAGGCCTGTCGCCTATCACCACTATGTTTGAGTTTCTGAGATTTAACGCGGATAGCGCGGCTTTAAAGAAAATTTTTGAGGGTTTTCCGACTAACACAGGCCTTTTCCCAGTGCAAGCAACGACTGAACACACGAGCGCACCGGCTCCTGGTAGCTTCCCTTCTTCCGTAGGATAGGTGCGATCGGTGTTAGTGGCAAAAAACAGCGCGCCTTGCTCAATCGAGCGCATAGCTTTCACGAGTTTTTGGTAGTTGAACGCGCTATCCAACCCGACGACCACAACGCCTTGTGTCAATTCTGTTTCAAGTTTAAAACCACTTTGTTTTAGCTCGCTCAACAATCCTTCTTCGCCAATTGCGAGAACGCCTTCTAAAGCTTTTTTTGTGTACTCCTTTTTTGAATTAAGAGCGTAAACCAACGCCTTTGCAGAAGTAAAGATTTTCTCTTTTTCGATGGACAGACCTTTTTCTTCGAACTCTTTTGAAAGCTGTTCTGGTGTTTTTGTTGAGTTGTTGGTTATAAGAAGAAATGGAACACCGCTTTGTTTTATGATGTCGAAAGCTTCGATTGAACCTTCTATGAGCGTGCTTCCTCTTTTCACAACGCCGTCTATATCTATAAGCAGAGCGCCTAACTCGTTCATACCCTCTCACGAACTGGTTTTGCCTACACCAAGCGCCGCGAAAAACACGCCGTCGACATTTTCCGCTTTGAGTATACCTTTCGTGTCAACCACAAGGGTTTTTGGCGCGCCACTCAGCCGCTTAATTTCTTTGAGCGTGAGCAAAGAATACTCCGCGTGGTCCACTGCGACCACCACGACGTTTGCGTCCTTTAGCGCGCGTTTTAAGTCACGCGTGAGCTCTATGCCAAACTGCTTGAGTTTTCGATCGGAAAAAACGAAGGGGTCGTGCACTCGAATATTTTCAAAGCCTTTTTTCTTTAGCGTTATAGCAAGCTCTACGGCTGGTGAATTTCTGCTATCAGAGGTGTTTCCTCTGTACGCCGCACCGAGTATCGCAAGTTTCAACTCTCTAAGCTCCAAAGAGCGTGCGTAGCTTAGCACAAAATCCGCTGTGACGCTTGGCATGCTTTCGTTTATGCTTCTTGCAAGAGAGACGAGCGGAAGTTGCACGCCTATTTCTTTTGCGGCTTCAAGAACAAAATACGGGTAAAGCGGGATGCACATACCACCCACACCTGGACCAGGGGAGTGCAGGTGACAGTAAGGTTGTGTGTTTGCCGCTTTTTGGATTTCGTAGTAGTTCACGCCAAGTGTTTGACAAAAAAGCGCTAGCTCGTTTGCGAGCGCGATGTTTACGTCTCTGTAAATTCCTTCAAAAAGCTTGGTGGTTTCAGCGGTTGTGCTGTCACGCACTCTTATTACGCCCTTTTCCGCTATTTTTGAGTAAAGCGTTGCCACCCTTTCCGTGCTTTTTGGGCCAACACCGCCAACGATTTTGGGATATCTTTTCACCAGGTCTTCATAAGCCCTTCCGACATAAACCCTTTCAGGACTAAACGCCAAGTAAAAATCTTCTTCGGCAACTAGCCCGCTTTTTCTTTCTAAACGTGGCTTTACACTGTTTTTTGTGGTCCCTGGTGGCACGCTACTTTCCAAAATCACAGTGTCGCCCTTTTTTAGCCCAGTCGAAATGGTTTCCACCGCACTATCCAAAAAACTTGAGTCGAATTTTTTGCTCTGCCAGTCTATCGGCGTAGGCACCGCTATTAGGTGAATCGTCGCGTTTTTTGAAGCGCTTAGTCCGTCAGTCGTAAACGTGAGCGTTTTCGCTTTCAAACCCTCTTTGACAACTTCGCGTAGAATTTGCTCTTCCACAAACTCTAGGTTGAGCGAGTTAAGCCTTTCCACAAGCTCGCTGTTTACGTCCACGCCGACAACGTTGTACCCCGCTTTGCACCATGCCGCGGCAAGAACAAGACCCACTCTGCCAACACCGTAAACCGCTACGCTATCCAATTTTCTCTACGTGTTAATTCGCTAAGCGTTCGCATAAGTTTTTTGAGTCAGCCAAGTAGCACGTACAGCGCGAGAAACGCAGAGAAAACAACGCCCCAAACCAGCCTGCTCCAAGCCAAAACTTTGCGACCGTCTAGAGGGCCTACGGGAAGCATGTTGAACAAACCAAGGTAAACGTTTATGAAAACAACATCTTTAAAAACGTAACTCAAATCAAAGAGGTTTGCCCGTGAAAGAGGTTCAAAAAGCACACACATCACGAAGTTGCTGAGTGGACCAGCGACCGAGATCATGCCTTCGACCTTTAAGTTGATCAAACGCGCTTCGGCAAACCTCCAAGAGGAAACGAGCGGAGCCACGTAAACCGCACCAGGCGCAGCAAAGAAGAAAACTCCAGAAGGCCCAAAGAGAATGTAAGTGAGAACTGCCATAAACAGCGCCACTGCTATACCCTGCCACCAAACTCTGAACTCCGCCTCTCGACCATAGCGCACCGCTATAAACTTGTGCGAAAGCTCGTGAAAGACAAACGCGCTTCCTGTTATCAAAAGCGCAATCGCAAATGTGTGTAACCCTTTTGCACCAAAGCTCAAGGAAAAAGCCATCGAAAGCGAAACCCAAGCGAAAATGAGCTCTAGCACTTCCTTTGAAGTGAACCTCGTAACTATTCGCCCATACAAAATTTGGTTGAAAAGAATTAAGAGCTACGATCTAAACCTAAAAAATCCTCCTTTTTGCTCTTCCTTTTCGAATTCAAGTAATAGCTGTTTTTGTCTTTCGCTGAGCCTCTCAGGTATTTTCACTCTTATCTTAACAAGCTGATCGCCATAGCCTTTGTCTGACGGAAGACCCTTTCCGCGTATCCTAATTACTTCACCGGGTTGTGTGCCAGGAGGTATGTGAATTTCCTCTTCACCGTACAACGTTGGAACTTTGATTGTTGTGCCAAGAGCGGCTTGAACCATACCTATCGTGTGCTCGTAAATCACATCTCTTCCTTCTCGCTTAAACACAGGGTGTGGCTTTACGTGAACTCTTACGAACAACGAGCCTGGCGGGCCACCGTTTATCCCAACATCTCCCTGCCCCACTAATCTAAGCGTCTGACCGTCTTCGATGCCAGCGGGAATCTTTATTTCCACAGTTCTCTTTCTTCTTACAACGCCACGCCCTTTGCAGTTTCCACAAGCTCTTTCTATGTACCTGCCTTGTCCACCACATTTAGGACAAGGCATTATTTGAACAGAAAGCCAAGCGCCACTTCTTCTTTGAGTCCTTATTTGTCCAGTTCCTCCGCAGCTCTGACAAACTGTGTAGCCACTTCCAGCAGCGGCACCGTTACCACCGCACTCAGGACAGTATTCGAGCCTGTTGACTTCAAGAGTGAGCGTCTTACCCCGCGCTACGTCTTCCAAGTTTACGCTCACGTCACGAACGATATCGGAGCCGGCTTGTGGTGTGTTGTCGGTCCAGCGTCTGCCAAAGGGCGTTTCAAAACCAAAAAAGTCTCTAAAGAACTCTTCAAAGCCAAAATCTCGAAAAACGTCCTCAAAGTTTGCACCGCGGAATATGTCTTCTTGTGTGTACGTGCCTTCTATACCCGCATGTCCAAACTGATCATAGCGCGCTCTTTTTTCATCATCTGAAAGCACCGCATACGCTTCAGTGATTTCCTTGAATTTTTCGGCGGCATCTGGATCCTTGTTTCTATCTGGGTGATATTTCAGCGCAAGCTTTCTGTACGCCGCTTTTATTTCTTCTTTTGTGGCGTTTCTGCTAACGCCCAAAATTTCGTAGTAGTCCTTTTTTGTCGACAGACCCACCACCAATCAATCTTTTACTTTGTACTCTGCGTCCACGTATGATTTACCAGCTTGAGCGCCTCCGGCGTTACTGTTTGTAGCCTGAGAAGCCTGAGCGGACACGCGCTGATAAACGGAAGCGCCTATGCTCTGTAGCAGTTTTACGAGCTCTTGTGTCTTACTTTTAATAGACTGCGTCTCTTTTGCTTCCATCTTTTGTCTGAGCTCCTTTATCAGAGTCTCCACTTTTTCCTTGTCTTCCTTTGACACTTTGTCCCCAAGTTCTTCCATAGTCTTGTTTGCGGTGTAAATCACTGAATCGGCTTCGTTCAACGCTTCTGCGAGCTCTTTCTTCTTTCTATCTGCCTCTGCGTACATCTCCGCTTCTTTCATCAGTCTTTCTTTTTCTTCCTTGCTAAGCTTTGTGGAGCCTGTGATCGTGATTTTCGCTTCTTTTCCTGTGCCAAGGTCCTTTGCGGAAACGTGTAGTATTCCGTTCGCGTCGATGTCAAACGTCACTTCGATTTGAGGCACACCGCGCGGTGCTGGAGGAATTCCGCTTAGCACAAACTTGCCAAGCGAAATGTTGTCCGCTGCCATCGGCCTTTCACCTTGCAATACGTGAATGGTCACCGCAGTTTGGAAGTCTTCGGCCGTGGTAAAGATTTGGCTTTTTCTTACAGGAATCGTGGTGTTTCTTTCGATTATCTTGGTAAAGATTCCTCCGAGAGTTTCCACGCCCAGCGAAAGCGGTGTGACGTCCAAAAGCACTATGTCCTGCTTAAGCTCGCCAACAAGTGAAGCGCCGTGGTACGCAGCGCCTATCGCGACACACTCCATCGGGTCTATTCCCTGCTCTGGCTCCTTTCCGAGCACTTCTTTCACAAATCTTCTCACAAGCGGCATTCGAGTAGGACCGCCAACCAGAATTATTTTGTCTATGTCTTCTGGTTTGAGCTTCGCATCTTGAAGCGCTCGGAATAGTGGTGCCTTGCACCTTTCAAGAAGGGGCGCGATCAGCTCTTCGAGTTTTGCGCGAGTGAGCGTCATCACAAGGTGTTTAGGGCCTGAGGCGTCTGCGGCAATAAACGGAAGATTTATCTCTGTAGTGAGCACACTAGAAAGCTCGATCTTTGCCTTCTCAGCGGCTTCGCGTATCCTTTGCATCGCTGTTTGATCCTTTCTTAAGTCGATTCCTTCTTTCTTTTGGAACTCAGAGAGGATGTAGTCGATAAGGATGTTGTCCATGTCCGTTCCGCCAAGTTTCGTGTCGCCATCTGTGGCGAGCACCTGAAACACTCCTTGGGCAAACTCCATCACCGTGACGTCAAACGTGCCGCCACCAAGCTCAAACACAAGAATTCTCATTTCCTTGTCCATCTTGTCTATTCCGTACGCTATAGCAGAAGCCGTTGGTTCGTTGATTATTCTGAGAACTTCAAACCCTGCGATTTCACCTGCATCTTTGGTCGCCTGTCTGAAGTTGTCGTCAGCGTGGGCGGGAACGGTTATCACGCACTTCTTTATGGGCTCGCCTATGTAGCTTTCTGCGTCTCTCTTAATTTTCTGTAGTATAAACGCGGATATCTGTTGAGGTGTGTACTCTTTTCCAAAAACTGTGATTTTCTTGTTTGTGCCCATTAGTCTTTTTACCGCTATAATCGTTCCTTCTGGATTCTGAACCGCTTGTCGTCTTGCCGGTTCTCCAACAAGTAGCTGACCATCTCTGGTGAACGCAACAACTGAAGGAAAGGCCTTTCCTGATAGCGTCACTCCCTCTGCGGCCGGTATCACCACGGGCCTACCGTTTACGATCACCGCTGCCGCCGAGTTGCTCGTTCCCAAATCTATTCCCAAAACCTTTTCTGGCACATCAACCACCTCTCTTCTTTGAAACCTTAACCATAGAAGGACGAATCACACGACCGTTAAGAGTATAACCCTTTCTAACCTCTTCGATGATCGTTCCATCAGGTTCGTCTGATTCCACAACCTGCACAACCTCGTGATAGTATGGGTCAAACTTTTTACCCACAGATTCCACTTCCGCCACGCCTTCAGATTTGAGGATCTCGTCTATTTTTGCGCTGATAAGCTCAAAGCCTTTTAAAACAGAAGCGTCCGCTTTTTCCTTAACCATTTGTATCGCGTGCTCCACAGTCTCCTTGAGCTCTATCACCTTCTTCACAGTTCTTTCGTTCGCCACGTTTTTGATTTCAGAAATCTCTTTTTCGGTTCTTTTGAGCAAGTTTTCGTATTCAGCCCTTAAGTAAAGCAAGCGAGTGCTCAACTCTTCGTTTTGTTTTTTCAATTCCTCTATCTTTTTCAACAAATCCTCATTTGAACGCTCAGATCCGAGATGAGTAGCGTTATCCGTTGTCAAAATCGACCCCTCACTATACTACATAAAAAGTTGAATATTTAAGGATTGCATCGAGCTGAAGCTATGTCACACTCTTTCGCTCTAGCAACTTTGCCGCTTCTTCCAAGTCTTTGTGACTGTCTACGCTCATCCACGAAACGTTTTCGTATTCGACCACTGCAAGCTTTCCCTTTTTCGCAAGCTCAGGAAAAGTTGCGTCTTCAATTTCGCCTTTTTCTGGTAGATATTCAAAAATTTCTTGGGTGAAAGCGTAAACGCCTGCGTTTATCCAGTAGTCTTTAAGGCGTGGCTTTTCAAGAAAAGCGAGCACACGCTTCGTTTCCCTTTCATACTTCACAATCCCATAAGGTGAAGGAAGTGGTGTCACAGCGATGACGCCCACAAAACCTTCTTTCAGTGTGTCGATAAGAGGTTTTGGGTCTAAATCCGTTATCACATCGCCGTTTATAACAAGAAAGCTTTTGTCACCTTTTAGAAGATGCTCGGAGTTTTTGATCGCGCCCGCTTTACCAAGCGGCTCTTCTTCGACAGCGTATCCCACTTTAACCCCAAACCTTGAGCCGTTGCCCACCTTTTCGATGATCTTCTCTTTTAGATATCCCGCGCACACTATAATTTCGTTTATTCCGTTTTTAAGAAGCCATTCAAACTGCCAAACCATTATGGGTTTTCCAAGAATTTCAAGCAAAGGTTTTGGGACGCTGTCTGTGTACGGCCTTAGCCTTTTTCCGTAGCCGCCAGCAAGAATCAGCGCTTTCATCTAACAACCGCTTGGTGAATACCAATAAAAGCGTTACCTTTGAACGTTGTTTGAACTCATCGCCTTAAGCCTTAAGGGACAAGTCGAATAAAACTGAGAGCATCTCGCTACTTCGGTTGGCATAAGAATACGTCTTAACACCAAGCAACTTCCTTGTGAATAGTACTCGCAGCCCACTTCTATCGAACTTTCAAAGCTGGGCGTGACCAACTCCTCTAATTTTTTCGTTGATACCAAAGTTTTGTTGGAATTGTAGATCACACACTGCTCAAACTCAAACATGCACCTGTTTCTGCTCGTGTAAAGCTTTGCGAGTTTTGGATCCTTTATCGCTGAACACATGTCCATTTTGTAAAAAGGGCAAGGCAAGGCCTGTTTTTTAGGCGGAGATGCTTTTTAGCGTTTCTATTATCACGGATTCGTTGTTTGGCGTTCGAATAAACATGGGCAAGTTTCTCACACCTGTTGCGCCATAACTAGAAAGCAACCACTCACCAGCTCTCAGGCTAAGCGTGCGGTCAACGATCGCTGGGTCAAGCGCAAACTGATCGCTTATCGTCGTTCTGTCGTAAGGTCTAGGTAGCGTTCCCACAAAATAAGTGTGTAACTGTTGCAACACATTGGTGTTAAGATACGCCAACCTTTGGGTCGCGATCGCTCCACCAACTCCGTATTTTCTTCCTTGTCTTAGCAACTGCTCGACCGCAAACGACGAAAACTTTGTGCCGTCTTCTTCCCGAGCGTCTTTGGGTATAACCTCTTGTGCCTCGTCAAAAACGAACAAAAGCGTTGGAGTTCTTGTGAACATGGATTTCCTTGAGTGTAACACCTTTTGGCAAACCGAAGCGGTGAACCTTCTAAGTCTTGCGACGTCAGTAAAGGAGAACACGTAAAGCCTTGGACCAGATTCGCGATTTAGTGAGCGGATCATTTCGTGCTCTGACGACTCGTGTGGCGTTTCCTTTTTCGAGCTTACTGATACGCTTTGCGCAACAAAGCTAAGCTCGTCGATCAGGTTTTGAACGCCTCTCTGAGACCAGCTACCAGAGTTCAAGCTTCCCACAAATTCGTTCAACTCTTTACCGACTGAGCTTTCTGCTGCTAGTCCTTTTTGGCGCATGAACTCGTGTAACTTGTGCAAAATCGCTTGAAGCGCGATCTTTCCTGCGACGCTTTTTTCTGTGTAATATTCAATCTTTTCGGCTATCGTTTGAATTACGTCGTTGTACGTTACACGCTCTAGCGAATCCAAATTCACTCTTTCAAAGCTTTTCAAACAAGAAACTCTGTTTTTAAGAAGCAAAATCTCTGAAAACCTTTTTAGCCTGTTCTGTTGCAAAGAAAGGCTTTTTGGCATAGTGAGGCGCATCATGAGCTGCTCTGCTTCCGAAATGTTTTCGTCCAAAATGAGTTGACCGCAAATTTGGTCGCTGAGCATAAGATCCGCCAAGTTGACCGTGTATTCTCCCGCAACGTCGAAAATCACAACCTTACAACTCGGAGAAGTTTTTAGAACAGTTCTTACAAGATGCGACACAAGGTTGGATTTTCCTCCGCCAGTGTACGCAAACACGCCAAAGTGGTGCTCCACAAGCTTTGAAACGTCGAGTCTTACTTCCACCCCTTCCTGAGAAAGCAATTGTCCGATAACTGGTGAGTTTTCAGGTAAGCTTGAGTTGATAAATCTGAACATCGACTCTTTCGTGAGAAACATGACTTCTCCGCCAATAAGCGGATAGCTCCACGTTTCTTCAAACCAGTAGTCTTGGTCTGTGACGACCAAGTCGTAGTCAACCGGGTTTCCGCGAACTCTTATATAAGCCACCTTTGACTCAGTGAACCACTCGGATTTCACTTTTTCGAAAATTTCTTTTCTTATTTCTGGAAGCGTGTCCGCTTGAACCGCGGACGCACCGAAGTGAACTGGAGAATAGTCCACGAGCTCAAAAAGTGTGTACCTTTTTTGGAGCTCGTTGGATTTAAAATTGGGAACGGCAAAAATCAACCCCTCGTTTAACCTGTTTATCACGTCGCTGTTGTACGCAAGAGAGCAAACCGCAACCTTGTGGGTTGACTTGTACCTCTCAAACTCAATTGTGGTGCTTTCAATACGCTCAAGCCTTCCCAAAAGCTTTCCACCAAAATCGGTCAGCGCTTTCTCAAGAGTTTTTCCTGCCAAACTCGTACACCCTTCTTTTTTCTCTGTAGCTTTTCAAAAAATTGACGTACGAAGAGGTAGAGGTGTCTGAGAGCAACAAAACTTCGTATGAGTTGACGAGCGCCTCCATTTCCTTTAGCGCGTGCTTTGAAATTTTGTCCGCCTCAAAAAGTGGGTAGTTATACCCAAGCGCCTCAGGCATGGAAGAAGCTTCTTTTGCCAAAACGAAAAGCAAAGCCTTTATGAGCTCGTTTGCGCCAAAGCCTAGCGTTTCACACGCAAAAACTTCTGACGAAGGAAAAAGCTGAAAGTAGAAGCGTTGAACAAACGGTGTGGCACAAGAAAAGCCAGTTTGTTCAAGCGTTTTTCCAAAATCTTCGTATGGTAGCGGATTGTACACATCGGTGCACCAAGGTTTATCAAGGCGCGCTTTAAAAGAAAACACGCTGAGCGCGATTTTGTCAGATAAAATGCTAGGAATTTCCTTCGTACGCGCGAGCGTCCTTAGAAAGGAGCTAGAGTGGCTATCCTTGACCACTCCTATTAGAAGCGCTCCTTTTTTGATCGACTTTAAAAACACTTGTTCAACTTTGAAAAGTGTGAGCAACTCGACGTCAACTCGACTGAGCAACCTGTTTTCAAAAATTAGCGGATGCTCTGCACTTCGCTCAAGCCTCCTTTCAAAAGAATCGAGAAGCCACTCGATTTTTTTGTTTGAAAACATCGCTTCTTCGCTTAGAACGAGCGTGTTGCCAGACAAGCTCAACTTGCTCGGAAATCGCTCGCAAAGCGTTTGAATTTCACTCTCTACGCCTTTACACAACGCCCGACCGTGTTTCTCTTCGGCTTCGCTGATTTTTGCGAGCCAGCTTTCTTTGTCAAAAAAGCCCAAAACACGAAACATGTTGACATAAAGGTCATAAGCGTCAATCGCGCCAAACGGGGTTTCAACGCCTATTAAGCTTGAGCTTTCAAATGACAACGCCCTTTTGAGTGAAAGCGTGTAATCAGTGAGTATCGAGCCATCTTTGAGCGCAACGCGCGCGCTGTCCAAGGAGCGACCTAGCGTGTAATACTCAAAATACCTCATTAGCGTAGCACCAAGCTCTTCGCTCTCTGACTCGTCTTCGACCCAAGGAAGAACAAAAGCGCGCTTTAAGTAGAATTGCTCTGGCCATTTTTCAAGCCACGTGTGTGCGCCAACTCCGAGTTCGTACAAAACGCTTGTGCTGCAAAGCATCAACGCGCACAAGCCGCTTAACCTTTTGACTTTCATACTTCCGTCAGTCGCAGAGAAAGTTAAACTTGGCGTGTCAAGCCGCTTTAGCGCTTCAAGTTTGAAATCGAATTGAATGTGCTCGGAAAGTGTGTCAAGCTCGTTTTCTATAAAGCGGTCTATCGAGCTAAAAAGTGAAAGCGTGGACGATTTGAACGAATTTAGCAAGACTTCATAGTCAAAGGACAAGCCGAACCACAATTATTATCTGATCGCACACAGTCTTACCTTTTTCGGTTATTCCGCAAGAGTTTAAGTAGAGGTGCGTTGTGAAAAGTATGAGTGCACAAAATGAAAATCTCTGAAATCAAAAAAGCCGGATTGCGAGGAATTGAAGTGAGCGGGGAAATCATCGACATTTCTGAACCAAGAAACGTAACGCTAAAAAGTGGTCAGCGTAGCAGGGTGGCCGACGCGATTCTCAGAGACGAGACAGACGAAGTTTCGCTCACGCTTTGGGACGAGCAGATAGACAACGTAAAGGTTGGCGACAGGGTGACCATCAAAAACGGTTACACCACTGAATTTCGTGGTGAAATTAAGCTAAACGTAGGTAGATACGGAACCCTCATTAAAGAAGATATGTGATGGTGCGCAAGTAAGTGCTAGTGGTGTGCTCAGCGGGCTTACACGGCGCTGGTAAATCCGTTTTGAGCGAAGTCGCGGCGCAAATGGGTTTTACTGTGGTGAGCATGGGCGATGCGGTCAGACGCGAGGCTTTGCGTAGAGGGTTAGAGCCCACGGATAGTGTGCTCAGTAGCCTGAGCGTGCAACTAAGACGCGAAGAAGGTGCCACAGCGGTGGCAAAACTCACGCTTAAGATGATCGACCCAAGCGCAAAAATGCTTCTAATCGATGGGCTTAGAAGCTACGACGAATTTGTTTTCTTTAAGCAAAAATTTGAAAACTGCGTGTTGGTTTCCATTCACGCTTCGCCTAAAACGAGATACCAAAGATGGAAGGGAAGGGGAAGGCTTGACGACCCGAAAAGCTATGAGGGTTTCCTTCAGCGTGACCTTTTGGAGTTAGGCTTTGGGTTGGGAACACTCATGGCACTCGCAGACTACCACTTGGTCAACCAGTGTGTCACACTAGAAGAGTTCAAAAGCGAATGCAAAAAGCTTTTAGAACACATCATACAAAAATTTGTAGAAGCGTCTGAACTTGACAAATGATGTGAACGCACCACCCACAAATGTCAAAATCCGGGTTGAGACCAAGGTTTATGTCACAGAAGAAGTTGAAAAGGTGAAAAGCGCTATTTACGCGATTTTCGATAAGTTGGACTTAAACTACACACAACCCAAGAACAACGACGAATACGGCGTGCTTTTCGGAGAAGCTGAGGGCGTTGACGCGCTTGCCAAACTCAGACAAACTTTGAGAAGGCAAAAGACGCTAGACGCCGCAAGGTCCTACTTGCTACGCGGATTGAGTGAATCAGGTTTTAGGTTTGAGCTCAACAAACAAGCGGCATACGCCGGTTGGGCTGTTTTCTGTTCGGACTCTTCAGAATCTCCGTTAGGTTCGATATCGGTTTCCGTTGAGTGTGATAACCCAATGAGTGTGATAGACTGGCTGGCCACTCCTACAATAGACGGTGTTCCGATCGACGAACTAGGGAAGAGGAACATCAAGCGAAAGACCGTCAAAGGCGGCAAGGAAACCGAACTCTTCGACGATTTTTAGGTCCTCCTTTCGCACTTTTTGGCCAAAATTTGTGAGCACTCCCACTTTACAACCGCTCAGTTTCAAAACTCTAATCGCTTCAGAAATTGTGGAGTGTCCTCCTGCGACCGCTTCTTCCATCGAATCATCTGGCATTGTTGCCTCATGAACAAACACATCTGCGCCATAGCCCATCTTCAGAACCTGTTCGCAAGGTCTTGTGTCACCAGAATACACGATCTTTCTGCCTCTTCTAGGCGGTCCTAACACCTGTGAGGGGTGAATGGTCTTTCCGTTCACCTGCACACTTTGTCCTCTTTGTAGCTTGGCCCATAGTGGCCCCTTTGGCACCCCAAGTTCAAGTGCTCTTTCAACCATGAATTCCCCTGGTCTTTCGTGCTCAACCAGCGCATACGCCACGCTTGGCACTGTGTGTTCCGCTTTTACCGTAAGTATCGAAAACCTGTTTCCACTGTACACTTCTAGGGGTTCGGTCGTGGGCTCAATTTCAACAACCCTTAGCTCAAATTTTGGCTCAAAAAAGGTCGAATCGAACACGCTCTCAAGAAAATTTTTAATGCCTTTTGGTCCGAACACCGCTAGGCTCTCTTGATGTGAATTAAGATTTAGCGTCATCACGAGACCGGGTATTCCGAGAACATGGTCACCGTGTAAATGCGTGACAAAAACCGCCTTTAGACCTCGAAATCCCAAACCGAATTTGCGTATCGCTATTTGCGTTCCTTCACCGCAGTCGAAGACAAAGCGTTCGCCTTCTCTTATGAGCATCAAAGAAGGCGCACCTCTTTCATGAGTGGGTGCACCAGCGCCAGTTCCGATAAAGTGAAGCGTTAGCTTTGTCAAGTTTTACACCTTACAAACTGTGAGCACCCTAACAAGGTTTCTGTGCACTGGTATTCTATAGGTATAGCACACTTTAAAGTCCCACGCGTTTATGAGCTCTTCAACCCCCTTTCCTTCAGGATAAAGAAAACAAAGGGAAGAGTGTTGCTTTAACACCCTTTTTAAGTTTTCAAAGGTTTTGTGCATTAGCTCTTCGAATTTTCTTTTAAAGAGCGAAGACACACGTCCGTACGGTGGATCGAAAACCGCGGCGTCAAAGGTGAAGCGCTTAAAGGGAAGATTCATCGCGTCCGCCCTGAGCACACCCAAAACCAGCTCGAGCTGTTTTGTGTTACGCCTACAGCCGTAAACCTGCTTTTTTGAAAGGTCTACACCAACAGCCTTAATCCCTAATACGTGTGCGGCTATAAGAGTGGAACCGCTACCACAAAAAGGGTCAAGAATAATTCCATCGTTGCCCACACCACTTAGATTGCACATAATTCCTGATAGAATTGGCTCTAGCACACCCGGATGAAAGTACGCCCAGTTCTTTGGCGGGTTAGACGATAGCCTCGTTCTAGCGCTTTGAGTAAAAATGACGCCGACAAGCCAACCCTTTTCTGTTTTTAAAAGTCTTATAACTTTCTGCGGAGAGCGTACACTAACTTTGCCACCAAGACTTGCTACGATCTTGGAAATCAAGCTTTTGTCAAAAGGCGAACACACAACCTTGTAACTAGCACTTCCGATAAACTCTTTAAGCCGTGTAGCAAGCTCTGCTTCAGAGAGCTCTTCAACAATTCCCACAAAAAAGCCCGCTTCTTTTGAGCCGCACACCCTGTTAATAAACAAAGAGGCGCCAGTGTGGCTAGAGAATTTGAGCAAATAAACGTCTTCCGAAAATTGAAAAGGACCCGTGCCTTCTGATACTTCAGCAAGCGTTTTTGCCTCAAAAAGGTTGAGCTCCAACCTGTCTTTCGCTGGTTTTATGTACACAAAAAACTCTTTAGCGCTTAAGCGCTCGACTAAGTTCGCCCACCACACTGTATTTCGAAAACTTTGTTTCAACGGTGTTTGAGCCGTAAACCGCCAGCACGCCGTTTTCGAAAAGCACGCTCTCTGCATCGCCCACCATAAGCGCGTGAACGCACATCGCGCGTATTTCGAGCGCGCCTTCCTTCTTTAAAAAGCTTGAAGCGTTTGCCACAGAGCCGCCCGTGCTAATTATGTCATCCACGATCAAAACGCTTTTTTGTGACACATTGACTTCTTTCACCGGCTGGCTCGAAACTTGACCAGTAAGTCTGTCTCTACTTTTTTCAAACACCAAGAGTTCGGCGTTTAATTTCAGTGCAAGCCAGCTTGCTCTTATTTCCGCTTTTTTGTCTGGCGCCACTATCACGTCTGGCTTGATTTTGAGCGCTTCTAGCGCTTTGAGCATCGATTCTCTCACTTCCACGTTTGTCACGTTTAACCCGAGCGCTTCTAGCGCTTCTTTGCTGTGCGCCTCTACAACTATTACATCGTTTACACCCAAACAGCTCAGCGCTCTTCCTATTGGCACTAGAGAAATCGGTTCGCCACTAAGAAAAACCTTGTCCTGTCTTGCGTAAGCCAAATAAGGCACTATAAGCGTGATGTTTTGCACACCCGACCTTCTTAGCGCGTCACACATCAACAGCGTTTCGACGATCCTTCTATCTTGGTTTGGATAAAAGGTGTTGAGCAAAATAACATCTTTGGAAGAAGGCGACGCTGGTAATCTCACGTAAGTTTCTCCATCAGGAAAGATTTTTGTTTGAAACATCATCGTGTCACACTCTAGCTCTTGCGCAAGCTCAGACGCAAGCCAGCGCGAAGAGGGACCGTACACCACGAGATCGTTCAACGCGCATCACGCGTATAACATTTGTCACCCATAAAAAAGTGTTCTTTTACGCTTTAGGAACGCTTAATTTTTTGCAAAGCTTTTTAGCATGATGCCAACGCCAGTTGAGCTTCTTACAATAGGCTACGAATTGCTAATCGGAAAAGTTGTCAACACCAACGCCGCGTGGCTTGCCGCTGAATTCACAAAAAGAGGGTACAGTGTGACGCGTATAACTTGTATAGGCGATAACGAGGATGAAATCGCAAGCGAAACAAAGCGTGCTATCGAAAGGGGCGCGCAAATCATCGTGACCACAGGAGGGCTTGGACCCACGTTCGATGATATCACCGCGCGTAGCGTGTCAAAGGGTCTATCTCTGGATTGTGTGATCAACGAAGAAGCGCTCAAAATGATTGAACAAAAGTATTCCTCACTAAACCTGCCAATCACACCAGAAAGAAAAAAGATGGCTGAGCTTCCCAGGGGTTCTAAGGTTTTAAGGAATCCCGTTGGAACCGCGCCGGGCTTTGCCGTAAAAAAGGGAGACTTTTTGGTTGTGGGTTTTCCTGGTGTTCCTCAAGAGCTCAAAGAAATGTTCAAACTCTATGCGGATGAGCTTTTTCCGCCCAAAGGTGAAATGGTAGAATTCTTTGTGAAAGCGCGTGGTGTTCCCGAATCTTCTGCGGCCCCTGTTGTAGAAAGACTTGTCAAGGCAAATCCTTTTTTGTACATAAAGAGCCATCCACAAAGTAGCGAGGGTAGCTCTTATATCGAATTTCACGTTTACAGCGTGACCTCTGACCCAAGAATAAAAAGCGCGTGCGAACGTGTGGCAAAGGAGCTTGCGTCAGAGCTTATAAAGATGGGCGCGGTAATTGTTTAAGTGTTAGGCGCCATATTCTTCATCGGCACGGCGGGTAGCGGAAAAACTTCACTTGTGAATAGCTACTCTGAGTTTCTTTCAGAAAGAAGCGTGTCTTTTGCTATCATGAATCTTGACCCAGCCGTGGTCACACTTCCGTACAACCCCGACATAGACGTGCGTAATTACGTTTCTATAACCAAACTGCTACAAGAAGACGCACTCGGTCCAAACGGCGCGATAATAGCGGCGATGGACCTTGTTGTCACGTTTCTCGGGGAAATCATAAAAGAAGTGAACGAAATCCAAGCGGACTACCTTCTTGTTGACACACCTGGCCAGCTAGAGCTTTTCGCTTTTAGAGAAGTTGGGCCTTTACTTGTCGACAAACTCGTAAAGACACCAAAGCTTTCGGTTTTCTTGTTTGACCCTGTTATCACACAGGAGCAAAGCGGGCTTGCTTCGCTTTTGCTACTTTCCGCAAGCGTGTCTCTAAGGCTTGGAACGCCTGTGGTGAACGTGCTGAGCAAAGCGGACCTGATAGAGGAGGAGCGTTTGGAAAAAATTTTGAGCGTGTTTGAAGAACCTGAGGGTGTAATCGCCGAGCTTTCTTCAAAAAAGGGTTTGATGAACGCTCTTGCGTCGAGGCTTATCGAAAACACGCTTGAGCTTGCGAACCTTAGCGTGCCAATTCCCGTTTCGGCTCTCGACAAAAGAGGAGTTGCCGATTTACACGCCGAGATTCAGAGAATTTTCTTAGGAGGAGAGAGCGAAGACGTTGGTGTCAGCGAGCAAGAAGAAAGCTAGTGTCCACAAGGTTTAAACGTTTTGTAGTAAAAATTTGCTTGCGATAGCTTTGTGAGTGGTGTTCCGCCATTCGAGTAAAAGAGTTGCTTGAGCGTTTAAAACAGCTGAGCATAGGGTATATCATTAGTTATGTTTACAAGTTTTACACAATTAGGCTTGAAAAAAGCGTTGCAAACGGAGCAAAGCCTAAACACATAGGAATAATCCTTGATGGAAATCGAAGATGGGCGAAATGGCGCGGTTATCCTCCTACATATGGGCACAGAGTGGGGTACAACAAGGCAAAGGAAGTGCTCGACTGGTGTTGGGAGCTCAAAATTCCTACAGTGACCGTTTACGCACTCTCGCTTGACAACATCAGAAGAAGAAGTAAAGAAGAAGTGGAGAACCTGATTTCTCTAGTGGACATGGCTGTGACGGAGCTTATGAACGACCGAAGAATTATGGAGCGGGGAGTAAAGGTCAAAGTTATAGGAAGAAGAAGCGTTTTACCAAAAGAGCTTCTTCAAAAAGTGGAAAAGCTCGAACAGACCACGGCGAACAACAAAAACTTCAATTTGTTTCTTGCAGTGGGCTATAGCGGAAGGGCAGAAATAATCGACGCAATAAAGAAGATAACCGAAGAAGTGCAAGCGGGCAAAATCGAAATTGCGCAAATAGACGAGACGCTTTTTTCGAAGTATCTTTACACTGCAGGCGTTGAGGACCCAGACCTCATTCTTCGAACTGGAGGGGAGAGCAGGCTGAGCGACTTTTTGCCTTGGCAAGCGATCTACTCTGAGTTCGTGTTTATAGACGTTCCATGGCCTGAATTCAGAAAGATAGACTTCTTAAGGGCAATCAGGACGTATCAACTCAAAGAAAGAAGGTTCGGGTCTTAAACCACAGAGTAGTCGGCGTATCCCGTGGGTCCAAAAAGCCTCTTTTGGCGCGTTATTCTAGAGCCCACTCCTGTGACTATTCCAACAAGCTCGCTTTCTTCTTCAACCGTGGTGCTTTCCATCAAAAGAGAGTGAATGATGGTGCAGTTTCTTTTTATCTCGCACCCTCTTCCCAAAACGCTTGAGCGAAGCGCCACGCCTTCGTTCACTCTGCTTTCACTTGCGATCAAGGCTGGTCCTACCAAATGCTCTAAGTCGTCAACCTGTGCACCCTTTTCCACGTAAATGCCTTCTGCGATTTTCGGCGCGTTGATCGCTATTTTGGTTTTTCCATTTAGCACTTCTGACTGCGCCTTAAGCAACCCCTTAAAGGTGCCTATATCAGACCAAAAGCCTTTGAGCGGAAAACCGAAAAGCTTGTTTTGTTTGACAAGCTTGGGAAACACGTCCATGCTAAAGTCGGTTTTCTTACCCTTTTCTATCAAACTCAGAACGCTTTTGTTGAGCACATAAATTCCGGTGTTCACCAAACGGCTTTTCACCTTTAAAGGGTCTGGCTTTTCTACAAAGCTTGTGATTTTGTACTCCGAATTTAGATTGGCAATTCCCAAACCCGTCACGTCTTCAACCTGTGTGAGAACGATTGTGGCCTCCCTTTCGTTTTCGATGTGCGATTTTATCACCGTTTTAAGGTCGTAATCAAAAAGGATGTCACCGCTCACCACAAGAAAAACGTCCTCAAGCAAATCTTCCACGTTTTTCACAGAGCCTGCGGTTCCCAGCGGTCGAGCTTCTCTAACATAACAAGCGCGCATGTTTTTTGGTAAACTCTTAGAAAGGTGTTCGATGAGCATGTCACTTTTGTAGTAAAGCGTGAAAACGCACTCTTTTATGCCGCTTTGCTCCACTCTTTCTACTACATAATCGATTATGGGCTTATTGACCACTGGGACGAGCATCTTGGGTCTTGTGTTGGTGATCGGTCTTAGTCTCGTGCTTTGTCCGCCTGCGAGTATCACCGCTTTAATCTCGCCCATTCACATCCCCACAAGCCACTTTGGTTCTCTCAAACGCAAAGCTCAGCGCCTGAAGCGCGGGAAGAGGTTCTCCTGAGAGAAGAGTAAGAAGAGCGCCACCTCCAGTGCTCGCATAACCCAGCTTGTCGACCAAACCGAGTTGTTCAGCGATTATCCTCGTGTGCCCTCCACCTATCACGGTGTAAATCCCAAGTTCGCACAGTAGCTTTAAAAGCTCCACGGTTCCTTTTTCAAAACCTCTTTTTTCGACTACTCCAGCTGGACCGCGTAGAAAAGCGGTTTTAAAGCCTTTTAGGGAGTCGTGAATCATTGTTATCGTACGAGAGCCTACATCCATAGGCTCATCGTCAAAACGAAGCTCTTCGAGTGGTAGTTCCACCCTTTCGCCATTTCGCTCAACAGCAACGTCAACTGGTAAAAGGATTTTTTCGTTAAAGCGCGAAAAAATCCTTTTTGCGAGCTTTAGCTCGTTTTCGTACTCAGAAAGCTTTTTTATAAGAACACTTTCGCGAATGAAACCCGTTGCAACAAGAAACGCGTTTGCGATTAGACCAGTAAGAACGACCTTGTCGGCCACACCTCTTTCCAAAATGTTGTTCACAAGTTTCACACTGTCTTTGAGCTTTCCTCCACCTAGTAGAAACGCGGTTGGACCTGAAGACTCTTCGACTATTCTCTTTACAGCCTCTAGCTCTTCTGTCATAAGCTTTCCCGCGACTGCTGGCAAAACGAAAGGAAAACCAACGAGTGACGCGTGATTTCTGTGCGAGGAAGCGAATGCGTCGTTCACGTAAACGTGAGAAAAAGCGGAAAGCCTCTTTACCAGTTCGCACTTCGCGTGCTCTTCATAACTATTCACAACTCTTGTTTCTTCTTCCACGAACCTCGTGTTTTCCAAAAGAATCACGTCCCCATTTTTGGCAGAGCGCACAGCTTCGTCCACTTTGTCACCGTAAACTTGTTCCACAAATTTCACGTTTGCGCGAAGAAGCTCGCTTAGCACTTCTGCGTGCGCTTTTAATGAAACGAAATCGGAAGATCCTTTTTGCCCTTGATGCGAAAGCAAAACCACTTTTGCATTCTGCTTGAGCAGATAAGAGATCGTTGGAACGTGCGATTTTATTCTTGTGATGTCCAAGATCCTGCCGCTACCTGGTTCTATCGGTGAGTTAAAGTCTACCCTCAAAAGAACGGTTTTTTCCCTATAGCCACACTCGTCCATTTTCACGTATTTGGGGATCTCCAAACGCGCCAACTCGTTCACGTTTTCAAGCTTTCAAAAACAGTTATAGCCTTTTCGGTTACTTTGAAAGCAAAGCGGAATTTTCTGGAAGTACAGCGTCAACCCTTCTTCCGCTTAATTTGACCACCTTTACAGGTTCAGTCCATCCTCTAGGCGCGCCTTCAACGTAAACATCAAGACCAAGCCAGTTGCTCTTTCCTGTGTTACTAGAACTGTCAAACTCCCTTATCGCAACTTCTATGTAGGCTTCTTTGCTTTGAAGCAAAGAAGAAAGCTTTGATATTGCTCTTTCCACCTCACTCAACCCTTCGAGCACAAATCTTTCACGCATGATCGAAAGCGCGTGCTCTTTAAAGCCAGTAAACTCAGCAAGCTTTTCGAAAGAGTACATGTACCAAGCAGCTCTGTCCCTGATCGTCTGTGGGGCTAAGTAGTTGACAAGTAACAACGTTCCGTTTAGATACGGCTTTTCCACAAACCTCCATTTAAGAAGGTCGTTGTACTCCCTTACGTGTGGCGGTAACGAAGATGTTTCGTTTGCGACTTCTGCGAAAACGAGCTGACACGCCCTTTTGCCAAAGTCTTCCGCGTTTCTCCATGACTTTAGTCCTTTGATAAAGCGCATAGCCGCAAATGGGTGAAGATTCAGCTCGGCCACAAACTTTCCAAGTTCGCTGAGCTCTCCTTCTACCAAAAAGCCCATTCTTTCAAGCGCGCGAAACGCCTTTACAAGCTCCTTTTTGCTTAGTCTAGCGAGGCTTTTCAGCAAAAGTCTGCGCACTTCGTTCGCATTTCTGTACAGGAGAAAGCCGTGAACTCGGTACACAAGGTCTCTCTCGAACGAGCTTATCACAGGCTCAGGCTCTTGGTTTATCAAGTGTGAGCGAACGTACATGTGTTCTCTTTGATCTGTGGAAAGCACAACAACCCTTCCTTCCGTGAAAACCTTTCCGGTGATTGGATTTGTTATTGGTCTTCCCGCTCTTCCAGCCATCTGCAAAAAGTCGTTCGTGTCTATTCGAAACTCTCCCATCCTTGTGTTCCAAACTGGATCGTAAATCACAACCCAGTGCGCTGGCATGTTCACACCGTACTGTAGTGTGGCCGTGCAAAACAGAGCCTGAATTTCCCCTGACCTGAAAGAGTCTTCCGCGCTGATTCGGGAAAGCCTGTCAAGAGCTGCGTGGTGAACACCCGTTTTTACTCCAAAAGCGCGGTAGTACTTTGCGAGATTCTCCGCTTCGACGCGTCTTGGAGTGAAAACCAAAAACTGTTGCGTTGGGTTGGACTTGAAAAGTTCGAGCAAAAACCTTCTTTTTCCGCTTCATTTCTGAATCTGTGTGCGCTCTGGATTAGCTTGACAGGTCTTTCATGCTCAGGCACTTCGTGCACTTCCACTGGTCTACTAAAGAGCCTTGCGATCCATCCCGCAAGCTCCTCTGGGTTTCCTATCGTGGCGCTCAGCGCAAGAACTTGCGTTTGCGGATTGAGCTCGCTCAACAAAATAAGCAGTTCTTCAACCACGCCTCCTCTTTCTTCTTCTCCAACGAACTGAAATTCGTCAAACACCAAAAGCTCAAGCGTCTTAAACCACTCATCCTTTCTTCTTAGCTGTAGCACCGCGCTTTCGTATGTCGCAAAAACCAAGTCGCCTTCGTAAACATTGGACTCTCTTCTGTAGTCACCTGTGTAAATGTTGACGTGCAACCGCTCTCGAAGTGTGGAAAGAGCCTTCATGAACCACTCTCGCGTGAGCGCTTTTGTGGGTAGCACCCAAAGAGTTTTTTTAAAGCTCTTTGCCAGGCAAAGCGCAAGATGGCTTTTTCCACTTCCTGTGGGTGCTATCACAAGCACATTCTTTCCTTCAAAAACTGAGCGCGAAACTTCAAGCTGCCAACTTTTTAGTTCGTGCGACATATCGAGCAAGCTTTTGCAGACACCTATTTTATTATGTAAAGCAGGAACCGTTTAAATCTTACTTTGTTTCGGGCGAGAGATTTAAATCGCAAGCTTGTGTTCCATACAAGAGTTGAACGATAGACAACCTCGACAGGTTTTGTGGCGCAAATGGCTTGTGAGCAACCAATCGAAGGTGATAAGGGGTTCGGTGGCTTTTGCGATTTTGTTCTTTGTGGCGCTTGTTTACAGGGCTTCAAGCGGAGGTTTTGAAACTCTCTTGAAATTCAGCGCTTACAACACAGCTTATATCGTGCTTGAGCTAGTCGCGATCATCGACCCAATAGGAGCGCTTCCGATTTTTCTTGTTTTCGTAAGCGAGATGGACGCAAATGGCAGAAGAAAAGTGGTGGAAACCATGACCACGGTTGTGATCGCTTTGCTCTTTTTCTTTTCACTACTCGGACAACCCCTACTTTCGCTTTTGGGAGTAAACGTCACAAGCTTTGAGTTCGGCGGAGGAATAATTCTGCTTTTTTTGGCGCTTGACATGCTAAGCTCAGGAAACGTGACGCGCTCTATCAACACAGATGAAATCGCGGTGGTTCCTTTGGCCACACCTTTGCTCGTAGGACCTGGCACGATGACCGCGCTTATCGTGCTCACAAACCAAGCGTCAACGCCTCTTCTTGACGTGCTCGTGGGTTGTGGTATAGCGACGCTCATTGTTTACATAACTTTTTACTTTTCCGAGTACATCTTTAAGCTCTTAGGGCAAAACGGCGTGAAAGCGATAAGCAGGCTATTTACGATAATTCTTGCGGCGATAGCAGCTCAGATGATACACAGCGCGCTTTTGGCTTGGGGGCTTGCGAAGTTCTGAGTTTCGATAAGACTAAAAGAGGGCAAGCGAGTTGAAATAAGGGGCTTAACTTGGATTTCTCGTTTAGCGAAGAACAAGAGCTATTCAGAAGCTCTTTGCGAGAGGGGCTGTCCAAGCACCTAACGCCGCGCGTAAAAGAGCTCGACTCGAAAGGGGAAATCCCAAGAGAAACCATTCGAGAGATGGCGCGAATGGGGATACTCGGAATGACGATAAGCGAAGAGTATGGCGGAATGGGCGCTGACATGATAACCACCACGATCGCCGCTGAAGAAGTTGGCAGGGCGGACATCACTCTTGCCACCGCTGTTTACTTTCTTTTAGAAGCGGGCTGGGGTTACATATTCGACCGCTATGGAAAACCCAGCGCAAAAGAGCAGGTGCTTCCGCGTGTGACAAGTGGCGAGTATTTTCTTGGAATAGCGTCAACAGAACCAGGTGGAGGGTCTGACGTTGCCGGTGAAAAAACGCTTGCGATAAGAAAGGGAGACAAGTACGTGATAAACGGAGAAAAGATGTACATAAGCGGCGTTGCAGAAGCGGCGAAGTACGGCGGCGGTTTTCTTTTGGTCGCAAAGAGTGCACCAGAGCTCGCTCACAAAGGCATGAGCATGATCTACACACCCGTTCGTGACGTACCTGGTGTCACAACGTCTCTAATCAGAAACATGGGTAGAGAGGGAATTTCTACAGGCGTAATAGTGTTTAAGGACGCCGAGCTACCGGCGGATTATTTGATCGGTGAGGAAAACAAAGGCTTTTACTATGCAATGGAAGGATTTAATCACGCAAGGGTTCTCGTTTCAGCCGCTTGTATCGGCGCGGCCCAAAGAGTGCTAGAGCTTGGAATAGAGTACATCAAAAACAGGGAAGTGTTTGGGCAAAAGCTGAGCAAGTTCCAAGGCGTTCAGTTTCAGCTTGCAGAACACTACGCAAAGCTCGAAGCGGCAAGGGCGCTTGTTTACAAAGCGGCTTGGGTTGTCGACCAGCACTACAAGTTGAACAAGCTTTCGCTTTCAGAAGTGATAAAGAGCGTGTCTGCGGTAAAATGGCTTGCACCAGTTTTTGCGTTCGACGCAATAAAGGAAGTCGCCACTTGGTTTGGGGCATACGGGTATAGCAAAGATGGTCCTGTCGAAGCAAGTGTGAGGGGAGCTTTTTCGTACCTAATGGGTGCTGAGGGCGCGCTCAATGTTATGAAAGTTTTGCTCGCAAAGGAGCTTTTGGGAAAGGAGCACGCTTAATCCTTGAACAATCCGAGTTTTCTTTCTAAGAGCAACACAAAAACCACAATCACTCCGTACATCACAAAAAGTGCGAGATTCACTTCGAAAGGTGGCGCAGTTCTTCCGTGAGCTCGCGCATAAAGAACGGCAATGCCAAACGGAACAAACAGCAAGATGGCGGAAAGAACTTCTAGTAGCGTCCTGTTTGCCATGCGCTTTTTTTGAGGAAGCTCAACTTAAGGTTTTTCAAAAGGTTTAATTTGTGACGCGCGCTAAAAATCTGAGTTGGAAGGTCTCACCATTTTGCTAGAGCTTTTAAAAAAGGGTAGTGTGGACTTTGAAGTCGATGCGCCAGGAGTTGAGGTTTTGCAACACAAAAGCGTCGTGTTAGACCGTGTTTTACTCGGAATTGAAGCGATAAAAAGGGGTGCTGACCCTTCGAGTGTCGCGCGCATTTTGGACTGGCGCTCTTTTGAGCGTTTTGTTGCGCGTGCATTCGAAACCATGGAGTACGACGTCAATGAGGATTTCAGGTTTAAGCTGGGTAAAACAAGGCGCCAAGTTGATGTGGTAGCTACAAAAAAAGATTTTGCGGTCGCAATTGACTGCAAGCACTGGACAAAAACCAAGAGCTTTTCTAGCGCGATGCACAGCCACGTTCAAAGGTGCTCGCTTCTTGCGCTTTGTCTCAAAAAAAGCGTTTTACCTGTAATCGTGACGCTCGGTAGCACGCTCGTTTTAGATGGTGTTCCAATTGTTGCGTCTTACAAGCTTCGAGATTTTGCGCTCGAGCTTCCTTATCGCTTAGAAGAGTTCACGATGCTCCATCCAATTGGATAAGCGCAAGCGCGACCGCAAAAGCGCCGTCCCTTGCGAGTCTTTCGCTTTCGGCAAAAGAAACCACCACGATGTCACGCTCACTCAGCTTTGCGACACTTTTTAAATACCCCCACAAAGTTGAAGGCTGTGTTGCCTCGCAGGACACGCTCTCTTTTGCGTAAAAAAGCTCGCCAGCTCTGTATTCGAGTATTAGCGCGCCACGCGCGCCCGCCCTTACCGCTTTGTCCCTAAGCTCCACGACCTTCACGCGCTCCAAATCCACGCCTCTTAAGCAAAGCGCGTAGCACGATGCGGAAAGCCTTTCGTCCCAGCAGTTCACACTTGCGTAAAAAACGAGCTTTGAGCTGAGCGTCTCAAAAACACGCTTGCCCTTTTTTGTGAGAACGCAACCAGTTCTCGTGGTTCTCACAAACCCCGCTTTCTTTAGCCTTAGGATGAGCGTCCTAATCGCTCCTCCTCCAAGACCTAGCGACTTGCTCAGCCTGTTTCTTCCGATTTCACCGCTTTTTCCAACTAGCAGTATGCACTCTATAGCGTCGAATTCGTTAAAAGTGGCGGCTGGACCCTTTGACACGCCGGTTTTTATAAAGCGTAGCACAAGTCACACACCATTTTGTGAAATATAACACTTGCTACTAGCGTAGAAGCCTGGAAGCCGCCCGTATGAGCTTTTTGCTACGCGACTGAGGGTACGCTAGCACAACCTCTTCGACTCCCATGATGCGTAGCGTTTCAAGCATTTTGGAAGCGCTTTTCACGTCGCAGAAAACAGCGTAGTGTTCAATTCCACAAAACCTGTTTTTCACAAAACTCGACGCCTCATTCCTAACGAGTCTAGCTCCGTTTATCAGTTTTTGGCGGTCGCTTGCGGTGTAACCTGCTTCGTCGTAAATCAAACTCGGGGCGGTGCAAAGAACTCTTTTGTTTGTGGACACACTCTGCGCCCACTTCACCGCGTCGACGTTCAAAAAATTGAGTAGAACGCCGTCAAAAAGCGCGCTCTTTGCCAAAAGCCTAGGCCCTTGGCACGCCAAAAGCGTCTCAAATCCCAGCGCCTTTGTTGTTGTGTAAAGTTTCATTAGCGTATCAAAGAGCTCTTTAAAGCTACGCGTTTTTTTACCAGGTGCCAAGGCTATGGTCATTTCTCGGTTCAGCTTCTTTAACCAATCCGCTTTGGAAAGCCATTTTTGCGCGTTCAGCGCGCCTATCGCGACGCTTTTTCCAAAGCTCTCAAAAAGCGTTTGCGCGACGCTCACGGTGTCAATCTCACTCGGAGGATCATCAAGCCAAATACGCGAAAAACCTAGTTTTAGCGCGTACCCGCCTAGCTCTTCGAGTTCTGAAAGCGGGTGGTAAGAGTGAAAAGATAATGAGATCTTCACTGCCCACGCGCGAGCACGATTTCTATCGACGACACGCTTCTTGTGCGATTGTCTTGCGTGGTGAATTTTTCAGTGCCTATTCTCACTTGCTTGATCACTAGGTCTTTGACAAAGTTTCTTCGAAGAATTTCCGCTGTGTCTACCGCCTTGCTTATCGACTTTCCTCGCGCCTTGAGCACTATCTCCTTTGAGCCTCGCTCAAACTGAGTGAGGGCAGCGGTCACATAATTGATCACGGGTTTTTGACCGATCAAAACTGTGTTTTCTGGTATTTGCGCCTGTGGCTGGGACATTTGGTGTCACCAAGAAATAGTAGTGACAAGCTTTAATAAATGTGTCGTAAATCCGTGAGGTGATTTTTCGCACAGGGTTAAACTTAAGTTACTTTTTGGTAGATTATCTATTTCCCTCATCGTGAGAGAACTTGCGCAGATTCGATGCCACGCTTTTTGACATGGATGGCACACTTGTGGATAGCCTGGATTCTTTCGTTTACTCTGCGGAAAAAGCGTTAAGGGAGTTTGGGATAATTCACATCAAAAGAGAAACTTTAAGGAAACTTATAATCAATCCGTTTGACAAGATCATTAAGACGCTTTTGCCAGAGTTTTCAAGCGAACACGATAGAATCGTCCAAAGGTACGTGCAAATTTACAACTCTGAGGGTTACAAGCTCACCAAGCCAAAGGATCGCGCACTTGAGGTGCTTGAGCAACTCAAACGACAAAAAGTGAAGATTGCGATAGTCACTTCGAGGATTCTGCTAGAGTCTTCGGTAGTTCCTGTTTTGCAAAACTGCAAGCTACTTGACATAGTGGACGTGGTGGTCACCGCGTCACAGGTTCCAAGACCAAAACCCGAACCGTTTCAGCACGAGCTTGCGGTCAAAAGACTTGGTGTGCCAAAGGAGAGAACGATAGCGATTGGTGATTCACCAGAGGATATAATCGGCGCAAAGGCCGCAGGCCTGAAAGTTGCCGCTTACGTCAACGGGTTTCACACAAAGCAGGAGCTTGAGGTTCACAAACCCGACTACTTTTTGGAAAGATTACCAGAAATTTTGAGGATAGTGCTCGACAAATCGTGGTAGAAGGTTTCAACATTATTAGTAATCCAAGAGTTTTTTTCATCTTGAGAGTATTAGCGATTACTCAAAACGCTTATATTTGTACGATTCGCTTTCATGGAGGGTCCCAGTTTTTGGGTCCTTTTGAAACAAGATTGAGCGAAATCTCAAAGCAAAAGAAAAGCCGCGTGATCCTTGCGCTTGACACAATAAAATCGCGCGAGTTTGACCTAGAGCAAGCTCGTTCGTTTGTGCAAAGCGTTGAGCGCTATATCGTTGGCGTGAAACTAGGACTTCCGGCTTTTGCGAATCTGTGTCAAGAAACAAAAAGGCTGATTCAAAGTTTCCCAGAGCTACCCTTTATCGCGGACTGGAAGCTCGCCGATGTTCCACACACAAATCGGTTGGTCACACAAAAGCTTTTAAAGCTTGGCTTTAGCGCGACGATCGTGCACGCGGTTGTGGGTGAGGATTCGCTCAAAGAAGTGAAAAGCGTAGCGGACGAACACAGTGCGGGCGTCGTGGGCGTGGTTGCTATGTCCAATTCCGGCGCAAGTACGCTAAACTCGCTGTTCGACACGCTTTTACAAAAGTGTGTGAGAGCTGGCATCAAGTGTTTTATCGCTCCCGCAACCTTTCCGGACATAATACGCAAAACAAAGCAAAGCGTAGAAGAGTGCGTGGTTCTTTCGCCCGGCGTTGGCGCGCAAGGAGGAGACTCAAAGCTTGCGGTTTCAGCTGGTGCAGATTTTTTGATCATAGGAAGAAGCATAACGGATTCCGAAAACCCCGAAAAGCAGGCACAGTTGGAGGCGCAAAACTCTTGGAGATAGCAAAAAGGTTGTACCAACAGGGCGCGATAGTCTTCGGAAGCTTTACGCTCAACTCTGGAATAAAAAGCCCAGTTTACTTAGACCTACGCGTTTTGCCTTCTTACCCAGATGTGTTTCGCGAGCTCGTCGAGCTTTCCCTAAAAAGGCTACACGAACTGAATTTTGACACGCTGGCGGGTGTTGCCACAGGAGGACTTCCCTGGGCTTCTGTGATCTCCTACGCGCTCTCAAAGCCGCTTGTTTATGTGAGAGAGGAGAGCAAAGAGCACGGAAGGCGTTCGCTTGTAGAAGGCGCGCTAAAAGGGGGTGAAAGCGTGCTAGTTGTGGACGACGTTGCAACCACAGGTTCTTCGCTTGCAAAAGCGGTGGATGTGCTAAGAAGCGCTCGCTGTGTGGTGAACTACGCCTTCGTGATTGTGGATCGCGAGCAAGGCGCGCTTGAGCTACTAAGAAGCAAACGCGTTCAACTCTTGCGTCTTTTTACGCTTAAAGAGATTCTGAGCTCGCTCTGCACACAAGAAAATCCGAGAGACGTTCAGCTCAAAGCAAAGGAGGCTTTAACATGGCTAAAAACAGAGCCTCTTGGAGTAAAAGAGATGTGATTAGCATCTTAGACTTTTCAAGAGAAGAGCTTGAGCTTCTTTTCGAAGAGACGGACAAGTTCGTAACACAAGAAAAAGCTCCGAACACGCTGAGCGAAAAAATCGTTGCCACCGCGTTCTTTGAGCCTAGCACGAGAACAAGGCTGAGCTTTTCGGTTGCCGCACTCAGACTTGGCGCAAAGGTGATCGACTTAAGTCCTGACGTTTCTTCTTTGTTAAAGGGCGAAAGCTTCGCTGACACGATCTCAATGCTAGAAGGTTACGCCGACTTAATCGTGCTGCGCCATCCTTCAGAAGGCGCGGCGCTTTTTGCGGCAGAGCTTTGCGAAAAGCCCGTGATAAACGGTGGAGACGGCTCACAGCACCACCCGACTCAGGCTATGCTCGACCTTTACACCGTAAGTAGAACGCTAGGCCAAATAGACGGGCTTGTTTACGCGGTTGTGGGAGACTTGAAATACAGTAGAACCGCGTCTTCCCTGCTTTACGCACTCACGAAGTTTAAGCCGAAAATGGTTCACCTCGTGTCTCCAGAAGCGCTGGCTTTGAGAAAGGAAGTGTATCAGCGTCTAAAGGAGGTTTCACTTCCTATGGAGGTTCACTCAAGCATAGAAGAGGTGATATCGCAGGTTGACGTGATCTACCTCACAAGAATTCAAAAAGAGAGGTTCGCAGACCCAGACGAATACAAAAGGCTAAAAGGAAGCTATGTGATCACAAAAAGCCTGCTCGAAAAAAGCCACGCGATAGTGCTACATCCACTTCCGCGTCTCGAAGAGCTACCTTACGAAGTGGACCGAACGCCCAACGCGGCTTACATTAAGCAAGCGCACTGGGGCGTCCCGTTAAGGATGGCGCTACTCAACCTGATTCTGGGTGATTCGCAATGAACGAAGACACGATGCTCGTTCAGAGGATAGCCAACGGAACCGTTGTGGACCATATACCCGCTGGTCGAGCGCTTTCGGTTTTAAGACTTCTTGGCGAACCACAAAAGCGTGGTGTAAGGGTTGCGATCGTGATGAACGTAAAGAGCTCAAAAATGGGCGTAAAAGATCTGGTCAAAGTGGAAGGGCTTGAAATCGAGGAGCAAACCGCGCAAAGGCTTGCGCTCATCGCTCCGCAAGCGACGATCAACATAATACGCGAGTATGAGGTGGTACAGAAAACAAAGGCGGTTCCTCCAGAAGTTGTTTACGCGCTACTCAAGTGCGTTTCTTCAAGTTGCATCACAAACAAAGAAAGAGAGCCTCTTGTGACCACGTTTTACAGGAGATCACACAAGCCTCTCGTTTACAGCTGTAGATACTGCGGAAGGGATATTGACGAAAACGAGATTTCGGAGCAACTGATCGGTGTTTCGCTGTGAGCTGGTACTCTTACTACCACGTAAAGGACAACACAAGGCTCACGCCCACTATTACACTCCTTGAGCTTGAACTCCTGAAAAACGCTTTGGCGCCTGCGGATGCTGGACAGTTCGTTATGGTTTACTTGCCTTCGGTGGGAGAGGTTCCGCTTAGCGTTTACTTTCAAACGAAGAACACGCTCAAGTTCATCGTGGAAGATTTCGGAGGTGTGAGCTCAGAGATGGTTAGGCTGAAAAGGGGTGTGCGAGTTGGTGTAAGGGGACCTTACGGAAAGGGGTTCACGAAAAAAGCGAACACAAAGTATCTGCTTGTCGCAGGCGGTAGCGGCGCTCCGCCCCTTCTCAACTTTTTAAGGCAGGTTTCGCTCTTACCCGAAACCGAGTGTGTGTACTTGCTTGGCGCAAAAAGCGTAAATGAGCTTTTTCTTTTGGACGAACCGCTTGAAAGCGGTGCAAGGGTTTTTGTGTCCACAGACGACGGAACACGCGGTTTTAAGGGATTTGTGACACAGCTTGCGCGCTCAATTCTTGAAAGGGAAAAGTTTGACGCGCTTTACGCCTGTGGTCCTGAGCAAATGCTTTTAGAGTGTTTTAGAATCGCAAGACAGTTTGGGGTGACATACGAAGGTTCTTTTGTAAGAGATGTGAGGTGTGCGGTGGGCGCGTGCACGCTTTGCGTCTTTGAAAAAACGGGTAAGCTACTGTGCACCGATGGGCCCGTTTTTCGTGAAGTACCAGAGGGAGAATAAGTTGAGTAAGGTGGATTTAAGCCAAGAAATGGGAAGGCTTTTTTTGAGCGCTCCTTTTGCAATCGCCTCTGGTTTGGTAGCAAACGAGCACTCGGTGATAAACACAGCGCTTGAAAACGGAGTGCCCGCACTCGTCACAAAGAGCGTTTTTTTGAGCGAAAGGGTTGGTTACCCTCCACCGGTTTACTACGAGTGCGAGCACTATTCGATTAACGCGGTGGGGCTTCCGTCAAAGGGTGTCTCTCATTTTTTGAGCGAGATCAAAAAGGTGAAACACGTGCAAAGAGTTGTCGTAAGCGTGGGTGGCTTTTCGGTCGAAGAGTATGAAAAGGTATGTAGCGAGATTGCGCAAAACGGGGTAAAAGCGCTTGAGCTGAATCTCTCTTGTCCACACGTAAAGGGAACGGGAAGCGAGATAGCCTCTAACCCACAGCTTGTGGAAGATGTGACGCGCGCGGTAAAAAACGTCGCAAAACACGTCACGCTTTTTGTAAAGCTTCCGCCCGACGCTTCTTCTATCACCGAAATCGCAAGGGCTGCGCTCAAAGGAGGTGCGGATGGGTTTACGGCGACCAACACACTACGCGGAATGGTTTTCGACTGCGAGCTTGAAGCGCCAGTTTTGAGCAACATGTACGGCGGGGTTTCGGGAAGAGCGCTTCACCCAGTTTCGGTTTACTGCGTTTACGAACTACGCAAAAACTTTCCTGAAACTCCGATATTCGGGGTGGGCGGGGTGTACACGCTCAAAGACGCGCTCGACTTCTTTCTCGCGGGCGCGAATGCGGTGCAGGTTGGAACGGCGTTTGCGCGCTCGGGTTATTCGCTCTTCCACAAGCTTACACTTGAACTTCACGAATACTTGGAGTCAAAGGGTTACTCTTCGTTCAAAGAGTTTACGAAGAAGAAGAGGTGGTGGTTTTAGAGTCCTCTGCGGCTTTTACTAGACGTTCAACAACGTTTTGCTTTCCCATCGCGCTCACGTAAGACGAAAAGCGCGGGCCGGATTCTTGTCCTAAAAGCGCTTTGTAAAGCGCTCTGAAAACCCTTTTTGGTTCAACGCCTTTTTGCTTTGCCACTTGGTACACCACCGCCTGATAGCCTTCTTCGTTGGTTTGCTCGAGCAAAAGCTGCGCGACGCTTTTTACTAGTGCCCTTTCTTCTTCGTCAAGCGTCACTTCCACGGATATCGTTTCAAAGTCGCGCGCCCAGTTCATCGCGTAGTTTATCCTTTTTAAAAGGTCGTTTCTTTCGTAGTCGTCCAAAGGTTTATAACCGTAGTCGGCTAGCTTGTTCAAAACGTATTCCACGGTGTTTTCCTTTGGCGCAATTCTACAAAGGTACACCACAAGGTTGTAAGGTGGGTGAAGCGTTGGCTTTGGGGGAATTCGAAGTAGGTTGGAGTAGCGGTAAAGCGAAATTTTGTCCACTAATTCGCTTTTGTCTTCCAACCTTCTTTTACCGAAGTAGATCTCTTCTAACACGTCGTATTCGTTCATGTAAATCGGGATGTCTTCAAGCCCGACTTCACGCGCGCCTTCAAACCTTTTGAACATGAGAAGCAAAAGAGATTGGGGAGAGCCGTACTTCAGCCACTCGGTGTGAGTTATGAGCTCACCGGCTGATTTCGAAAGCTTCTTTCCTTGTTTGTTGAGAAAGAGCTCGTAGCGCGTGTGAACCGGAGGCTCGACGCGTAGAACTTCCCTGCATATTCTGTCGTTCGTCGCAACAGAGTCGGTGAGCTCCTTTCCGTATGCTTCAAAGTTTATTCTGAGCGCAGCCCAGCGTGCGGCAAACTCGCTTTTCCAAACAAGCTTTCCTTCTCCTTCAGAGATTTTTCTTTCTCCTTTAAATCCACAACCTTCGTACCACTTGCCAGCAATCTCCCCTCCAACACACACGTATTCCACGGAGCGTGTATTTGGGTCGTAGCTTACAGCTTCTGTGGTGTAGATTCTACCACAGTTTGCGCAAACTGGTAGATACGGAAGGACGCGCATGTACTTTTCCTGCCCAGTGACTTCAAGAATGATTTCTCCAACTTTTTTTGCATTCACAAGTATCGCGTGGATTTGGGGGTTGAGCAAGCCCGACTTGTAAACGCGCGTTCCAGACATAAACTTGTACTCAATTCCAAAAGTGTCTAA
>NEXD01000005.1 GCA_003019595.1 Candidatus Marsarchaeota G1 archaeon BE_D | reverse complement strand
GTCACCTCCCCGACAACGATTCGTGGGTGGGATTTGGGTTACGAGTTCTACGCATATTTAGACAGGAAACCTAGGCGTCGCTTGGTTTGTGATAGCCGCTTGTGAAGTATACACACTAGGAAACTACCCCAACCTACCGCCTTACGAAATTCTTGACTCTGGTTTTGGGCGCTTACAAGGGAGACAACGTTTCGCTTCTTTTGTACTGGTGCACATCTCCTAGTTGTAGAAGCGCGAATTCGCAAGGCGTAATGGTTTTCGACTACCAAGACCCTTCGATTTCTCCCTACTACTACACCGTTGAAGACTTTGTAAAACCCTCATACGCCTACCCATACTTCTACTTCGGCGCGCAAAGTGTTTCACCTTTTAATCCACCCTATTATTATTCTTATTGGCTTTAGCACATCACAATACCCTTTAACCACAGGCTGGCTAGCCGAAGTGTACAACGCAGGCTACGCAATAATAGCGGGCAGGTTTTATCATATACCGTGCAACACGCTAGCACAATCGGCGAAAGTTTTTGTAACAGAAGTGGTGAGTGTAGCGGCTACGCTTACTGGCATATTGGCTGGGTTTGGGGTGATCAGGTTTATGCCGAAAAAGATCATGTCACCGCAGTCGAAGTCACACCGATAGATTTACTAGTGGCCTATCAAGTCAACGGCCAAAAGCTTACGGCAAGTTCGTCTTACAGGACTGTTTGCGTTGTCGTTACGAATTTCCAAGGAATAACGCAAGTAGCAGGATCAGAGGCTAGCGAAACACTCGGATACTGGATTAGCGAACATCCCGCATACGACGGTCTATACTGGCAAGTGATTGGTAGCGGCGCTTGCGCTACAATCACTTGGACGTATACGAACTACCAGATTTCGGACAACACCCAGCTTTGGTGACACGTATGAGGCTTGGAAAAGTGCTTCTAATTTTTACGCTGGTTGTAATTACGATTGGAGTAACTAGTTTTCTATTTTTTAATACATCGGCGTTTCCAGGTACGCTCTTACTCGCTTTACTTCTCTTGTTCTGGCCACTTTCTCCTCTTTTGCTTTTTCCTTACTTTTATGAGAAGCTTGGCGTTATCGACAAACGCGCATTTGTGTATTGGGCTGTCGCAATAGCCACTTGGTCGAATTTTTGGCGTTTCCAAGCGTTCGTTTTCTTAACAATGGTATTTACTACAAGCTTTTTTCTGCATTCTACTATTACTTTCAAGTTTTTGTTTTGCTTGTCGTAACAAAAATTTTGAGTAGCTCACAAACCAGAAGTTAACCCGCAAGACGAAGGTTTACGCTTAAATCAGCGACTTACTGGTTTGCGTGTGTCACACTTTGCTTTTTTGCTACGCACTTTCAGGCTTTTACGAATAATATAAAAAATGTCTCACAAAGATTGCGATTCACGTGTTTTTGGGCTTCTGCGAGCTTTAAAGGATTGAATTTCGGTAATTCCAAAAGCCAAAGCTTATGCATCCTTAAAAATTAACAAAACCAATGACAGCCATTCTCTTAAAGGGCGCATCAATCGTTTACGACACATACACAGGTAAACAGCTATGTAATTTAAACGTTTACATCGAAGACGGTTTGATTCAAGAAATCACAGAAAAGAGCACGGGTTTTAAATCAGATTACGTTGTCGAATGCAACAAAAAAGCGGTTTTGCCAGGCCTTGCGAACACCCACACCCACCTTGCGATGACTCTTTTTAGGGGTCTTGCGGATGATTTGCCCTTACGTGAGTGGCTTGAAAAAAGGATTTGGCCGCTTGAAAGAAAGCTCAAAAGGGAACACGCGCTTGTCGCGTCAAAACTTGGGTTGATAGAGCTTGTTAAAGCGGGTGTAACAGCGTTTGCGGACAACTACTTTTTCGAAGACGCGCTCGTCGAAGCCACAAAAAGCGTTGGCTTGAGAGCGCTTGTGTGTCCTCCGATTTTTGACGGAGAGTTTGAAGAACACACGCTTTCACACGTGTCAAACCTTGTTCTCTCTCAGCGTTGCGACGCGCTCGTGAAATGGGGTTTTGGTCCTCACTCGATTTACTCGTGTAAAAAAGAAACGCTAGAACAAATAGGCGCGCTTTCTAAAGAACACGAAATAAGGGTCACCATACACCTTGCGGAAACAAGATGGAGTCAAGTTTTGTGCGAAAAAAGCTTTGGAAAAAGAGAAACGGATTTGTTAGAGGAGTGCGGTCTTCTTTCACCACGCACGCTTGCGTCACACGCGGTTTGGGTGACAAAACAAGAAATAAGAAAGCTCGCAAATTACGAAGTGAGCGTTTCGTTTTGCCCAGTTTCCAACATGAAGCTTGCAGAGGGTGGTGTGGCTCCAGTTCCAGAGCTTTTGAAAGAAGGGGTAAGAGTGAGCTTTGGCACAGATGGGGCGGCGAGCAACAACTCTTTGAGCGTTCTAGAAACGATAAAGATAGGCTTGTTACTCATAAAGCATTCAAGATGGGACCCCACGCTTTTAAAGCCACACGAAGCGCTTTTGATCGCAACCAAAAACGGTTACGAAGCGCTTGGCTTTCCAAAGCATGCGCTGCAAACTGGTAATGCGGCCGATGTGATAACACTTGATTTGCGCACTCCTTCTGTGATTTGTCACAGAAGTGTGCCACTACCAAATCGCATCGTCTACGCGCCAGTTGCTACCGTGGACGTGATCGTTTCGGGTAAGCCCATTATGATAAACGGAAAAATTCTCACAATCGATGAAGAGGAAGCCAAACAAGAGTTCACAAAGGCGCTTGAAGATTTTTAACCCAAAATGAGTTTGTCTGCGGCCTTCTTCAATTCTTCGAGTAGCCTTTGTTCGGTGGCTTCTATGTACACACGAATAAGCGGCTCTGTGCCCGATGGCCTTAACAAAACCCAAGAGCCGTCTTGCAAAACCAGCTTGAGTCCATCGATCGTTATTTTCGTTTTTACCGGAATACCGTTAAGTCTTTCAATTTCCTGCGCTCTTAACCTTTCAATTCTTGCCTTTAATTCCTCTTTTGCCGGGAAGTTGTACTGAAGATAGTGATACTCGCCGAGCTCATCCTGAACCCTTTCCCACACCTCTTTTAAGCTTCGACCCTGCTTGCTTATCGCTTCGCAAAGAAGCGCACCGCTCATTAGACCATCTTTTTCGGGGACAGACCAGCCGTAACCTATTCCACCACTTTCTTCTGCGGCAAGCACCGCGCCGCTCATGAGCTCCTTTGCGAGGTATTTGAAGCCAACTGGTGTTTCTACGACGGGAATTCCGTAGCGCGCACAAAGCTTGTCAAGCTTGCTTGTCGTGGAAACAGACCTTGCCACTTTCCCCCTTAACCCCTTTAGCCTGAACAAATAATCCGCGATCACAAGAACGAGCATGTTTGAAGAGTAGTGCTCGCCCTTTTCATCAACCGCGGCAAACCTGTCCGCGTCGCCATCGTTCGCAATCCCAAAGTCCGCTTTGCTTTCCACAACTTTTTTTGCAAGCTCTCTTGTGTTTTCGCGATTGGGTTCAGGGCTCAGACCTCCAAACTCAGGGTCAGGATATCCGTGAATCTCTTCCACTTTTGCGCCAAACCTAGAAAGAAGGGTGGAAAGATAACCAAAACCCGCACCGTACAACGGGTCTGTGACTATCTTTAAGCCTTGTAAACGCGTAAGGTCCACATTTTTTGACACAAACTCAAAGTAATCGGCCATCGGGTCAAACCTTTGCGCTTCAAGCTGTTGCGTATGCACGTCGCCTTCTGGAAGGTACGACTCGATTTCTGACGTGATTTCCGGAAAAGCTGGTCCTCCGTAATCCGGAATGAATTTAAAACCGTTGTAAATCGGGGGATTGTGGCTTGCGGTGATCTGAACTGCGGCAAGCGCTTGCGTGCGCACCACGGTGTACGCAACGACCGGAGTTGGCGTTGGCCTACTAGTCAGCTGAACTTTGTACCCCATTGCGCCTAACACACTAGCTACATCAAGCGCAAAAACACTCGAATTGCGTCTTGTGTCGTAACCCACAATCACGCTTTTTCCTTGTTTTTTTGATAGGTACTTGCCAACCGCGTACGCAAGCCTTCTAACGTTTGTTCGATTAAAGTCAGCGTCCATCCTGCTTCTCCAGCCATCTGTGCCAAACCTAATTTGTGAAGTAAACATCAAACTGAATTAAACACACAAAATTTTATTCTTTTCTGTCCTGAGTTAATGCATCCGCGCTTTATACGCTCATTACGAGTTTATCTGTTAAAAGATAAAGGTTAAATCACAAATCGTGAATTGTGTGATAAGTGATGGACAATAAAAAAATTCTGATACTTGCGGTGGACGTTGACGACGATGTCTCAAAAATAGGCGTCAAAACACCAGTCGTCGGAAGAGAGAGTGTTTTAGACGCCGCTTTAAAGCTCGCGCTCACGACACCTGAAGACACGGACGTGAACGCCATTTTTGGTGCGATAAAGCAGTTCGACAAGCTAAAGTCAGAGGGTTTTAGCGACATCGAAATCGCGCTTGTTTCTGGCTCCACAAGCGGTGGTGTTGAAGCCGACTTGAGAATTCGGGAAGAAGTTTCTGAGTTGGCTCAGAAGCTAAAACCAAGCGGAACGATATTCGTGAGTGACGGCGGAGAAGACGAAAGAGTGATACCAATCGTTCAGTCGGTAATCCCTCTCTTTTCTGTGCAAAGGGTCACGGTGCAATATTCGAAAAACATCGAAGAAACTTATAGAGTTCTTGCGTCGTACATCAGAAAGGGGCTTACGGAACCAAGACTTGTGAAATACACGCTAGGACTTCCTGGCGTGCTCATCCTTGTTGTCGCGATTCTTGCTGTGTTTGGTTTTATAAAGTACGTCGCTTATTTCGCAGCCTTTTTGCTAGGGATCGTCATGGTTTTTCGAGGGTTTAGCGTTCTTGACGTTATACACAAAAGCTGGGAAAGCGACCCAATACACTTGATCGGAAGAATCGTCGCTTTAATAGTGATCGCCGCTGCGATCGCAACCGATGTTGAAATAGGCCAGAACTACACAAACAACGTGAGCGCTGGAGTGGAGCTGATAGTGAAAGACACTTTCGACTACTATGTGGTCGCCATGGTGGTTTACTTTTCATCGATAATCGCAAGCTCATACATGAAAGGCACTTACCGATTCTGGAAGGATGTAACCGCGATTTCTTTCATTTTGAGCGTAAGACCCGCGATCTTTTACCTCATAAATTACGTGCTCAACAACATAAGCTCAATCGCAGCGGTTGAGCAGTTTCTGATAAAAATGTTTTCCGCGCTCATTTTGAGCGTAAGCGTTGCGATTTTGAGTTTCAGACTAGAAAAATGGGTGCAAAACAGGCTTCTTGCGACCGCGCAAGGAGCTACACAATGACATCACACGAACATCATAAAAATTATCACCACTGGGTATAGCAAAAGAGAAAAAAGCGCATCCCTTTTTGTGAGAACTAGGTCATAGGTCGCTTTGAACCCATACAGGTTTACCGCAATAAGTAGTGCGACAAAATAAAAGTGCTTTCCTATCAAAAAGTTGCGACCTAGTAAAGAGTTCATCACGACTGCTAGTCCAAGAATGAGTGTGTTGCTCTGAATCTTGCTTCCGACCATGTTGGAAACCGCAATAGACGCCGCTTCGCTCGACTTTTTAGAAAGCACAAATGAAGAAACTAGCTCAGGCGCTTCTGCAGCAAGCGGAATGAGCAACGCCGCCATATAAACCGACGGAAAACCAAGTGTTGCGCTCAGCTTTACAATTGAAGAAACAAAGGGTGACGCGGTGTACGTAAAAATGAAAACCGCGGTGGCAAGCTTAAGCGTAACACCCGCGACCTGTTTTTTGTTCGGCTTTATAAGGCTTCTTATCACTTTTCTGTCGCTACTTGAAAACTGGTTTAACCTTTGCTCGAGTTTGCCCTGTCTGAGTTTTTCGCCGTTGATACCAGAAAAAATGTAAGCCGCAAAAAGCGCAAGCATCACAAAACCGCTCCAAAAGTAAAACGCACCAAAAAGCGAAAGCGCAAGCACAAGCGCGGCCGCTACAACTAGAAAAGCGAGCTGCACTCTAAGGTCTTTAGGAAGATACAAGTCGCTTTTGTTGAAGTGGGCGTTCGCTATTATCACAAAAAAGTAACCAAGAGTGAACGCAAGCGCATTTCCTCCGAGCAACGCGCCTAGCGCAAGCACACCCGATGACGTCAGAGCCGCGGCTATTATGATAAAAATATCAGGAAGGTTTGTGATAAATCCTAAAACAACGCTTCCTATAAAGGTTGGAGGGTACCACTTTCTCAAGTCATCGGATGAGCTTGCAACTAGCTCACTTGCAACTATAATCACAATGATGTAGTAAATCGTTGAAGCTGTTAATGAGCCAAGAGCAATATTTTTTTCATAAAAAATTAAACACGGTTTATCTTAAGTTTTTTGAATTATTCAGGCTTGCTTTACGAGAATCTCCCCGTTTTGTTCTATAGTGACTGTAAAAGTGTCTCCCACTCTGTAAGGCGTCGGAAGGTTGTCCCACTCCTCGGGTGTAAGGTAGATCGTGAGTCTATTGCTGTACGTTTTTACTGGTCGCAAGAATGCTTTGGGTATCGATTGCAAAAGAGGTAAAAAAGCCTTGGCTTCAGGAGGGGCTTCAGGGGGTAAAGTGAGCACCGCTGGCTGTTGCGTCGATTCGTACGAAAACTCCACACAAACGTATTCGTTTCCGTTAGCGTCAAAAGCGGGGTGAATCGCCGTCACTTTACACTCAAACTTTATTGGCATGATAAAGGAAATTATGAGCGACCAAAATATTAAATGAGCGAGCATCTACCAAAATAGCTTTCTGTTTCTTTCACACTTCCGCGATTACCCCTTTACACGTTCCAGTTCCGAAAGTGTCAAAAACACTTTTTACCACCTTATACGTGTAATATTTTGTATGGCTCAAAGAAATGCGTGGGTTGTAGAGACCGATAAAGCGGCCAAAGAAGCTCAAGTGGCGGTTGTCGGCCTTCCTGATATAGGACTTGTTGGCTCTATTTCTACAACTTATTTGGCCACACATTTGAAAGCAAGAGAAGTGTGTTACATAGACTCAGACGCGCTTCCTCCAGTGATGGTTTTGCACAACGGTGTTCCGAAAGAAACCACAAGGATTTTCGATTCAAATGAGGCAAAGATACTTGTGTCCGAAACCCCTCTTCCTCCAGCGCTTATGGTCATCGTTTTAAAAGTGGCACTAGAGTGGCTAAAAAAGAACGGAGTAAAAGAGGTGTTCAGCTTGGGTGGGATACCTGTAGAAAACAGGGTTGAAATCGAAAAGCCAGAGGTGTTTTTGATTAGCTCAGACGCCAAAAAAAGAGAGCAAATACGCGCTAGCGGCTTGAATTTGATGGAAGAAGGTGTGCTAGTCGGACCATTTGCGCATGTGATGAGGGAATCACTTCGGCTAGGAATAGCAAACACCGTGATTCTAGGACAAGCGTTTCAAAACATGCCTGACCCAGAAGCTTCTGTAGCGGTGCTTGAGACGCTTGCGAAAATCGGCGGCCCAAAGGTGGATTTGACTCCTTTAAACCAAATGGCAGATCAAATAAAACTCAGGTCTAAAGAAGTGCTTCAAAAAATAAGAGAACACGAAGAAGGAGGGTACAACCTTCCACTCATGTACGGGTGAAAGCATGAGCAGAAGAACAATATTCGACATAATCGATGAATTAGAAAAGCAATCCGAAAGGCTCACGGAAGAAATTCTTGAGGATATGCGAAAGACTTTAGAAGAGATCAGAACTTTTCACACGAGTGCGATTTACGGATACGAAGAAATCTGTGCAGTTCAAGAGCCAGCTTCTCAAATAAAAGAAACAGAGAGCGAAATCAAGATAGTGGTCGACCTTCCATTTGTGAAGCCAGAAAACATTTCGATTAGACTCACACAAAGTTACCTTTTGGTTGAAGCAAAAACGGATAAATGGATACGCGGAAAGTGCATCATTTTAAGAAAGGTGATTCGCTTGAACACACCTGTGGACAAAAAACAAAGTAGCGCTCGATTCTGGAACGGAAAGCTTTCTATCACCCTAAAAAAGAAAAGTACTCCGATTAAAGTGGATTAATCTCGATTTTTATCCACACTTTTGAGCCATCTAGATCGACTGGCTCGACCTGTTGAACCACTGAAGGGTCGAAAGCAACCTCGCTAGCCAGCGTTTCGCTTTTAACGTACTCTTCGTGCTTTAACACCGCTTTTGAAAGCCGTTCGTCTTCAAACCAAACTCTGAGTTTAATCTTCTGGTCAAACTCCAGGTTAAGTTCCTTTCTTCCGATTTGCACCCTCCTTACAAAATCACGCACCAAACCTTCTTCTTCAAGCTCTGGTGTTGTTCGTAGATCAAGAAACACGTGAATTCCGCTTCTTTCTGCGTGAGCAAAACCTTCTTTCGGCTTGAGCACCACCCTGAACTCCTCCTCGGTGACGCGCTCTTTTTCGCCGTCAAGCTCAACTAGTGCGTATCCTTTTTCCGCTATTTCTTGAGCTATCCTTTGTTTTTCTTGATTCGCTTTTTCTATCAACACAACGCTTTTTACCTTGAACCTTTTTCCTATAGCCGCTTTGTTCGGAATCAAGTCGTACACCCTGTATTCCGAAAGGTTTGGAAGACGCTCCACCTTTTTCACGTTCACCTCATCGACGACAACTTCGTAGTTCTTTTCGACGCTTTTCCACACTCGATCCTGGCAGTACACCTTTGCCACAAGTAGTGGTTGCCTCGTCTTCACACCACCTTCATTTCTTGCGGCGCGAATCACCTCAACCACATTTCTCACATCTTCTATCTCCTCTAGCTCCTTTTCAAAGACAAGCTCTGGATTGTATTGTGGGTAAGAATTGAGGTGAACGCTTTCTGGCATCTTCTGCTTTAAGGCGAGCTCTTGGTACATCACTTCGGCGCTAAACGGAGCGAGCGGCGCTATGATTTTCGAAAGTTCGAGCAAAGTGTGGTAAAGCGTTGTGTAAGCCGCCCATTTGTCAAGGTCCTTTTCTTCCTTCCAGAATCTTCTTCTTGATCTTCTTATGTACCACTGGCTTAGGTCGTCCACAACGAACTTTTCGATAAGCTCAACCGCAGCGTTGAACTCGTAAACATCTAGCGCTTGTCTTACACCTTTTATAAGAAGTTGTAGCTTGCTTAGCAACCACTTGTCCAGAGTAGACGTTTTTTCAAACTCCACAGTGTGCAAAGCCGGGTCAAATCCATCAAGCTCTGCGTAAGTAAGGAAGAACGTTACACAGTTTTCAAGGATTCCAAAGAACCTTCGCTTCGCATCCGCTACACCTCTTTCACCAAATCTCACAACGTCCCAAGGGGTTGTTCCGAGTAACTGCCATCTTAGTGCGTCTGCGCCATATTTCTCAATAAGCGTCCAAGGGTCATCGTAGTTCTTCTTGCTCTTTGACATCTTTTCTCCTTGTTCGTTGAGCACAAGACCTATGACAAGACAGCTTTTGAAGGCCATCTGATCAAAAAGAAGTGAACCAAGCACATGAAGGCTATAGAACCATCCCCTCGTTTGGTCAACACCCTCTGTTATAAAGTCCACGGGGAAGTTGTTTTCAAACTGCTCTCTGTTTTCAAAGGGATAGTGATACCTCGCAAAAGTTGCGGCGCCGGAATCGTACCAAACATCTATTACAACTGGTTCCCTTCTCATCTCTCCTCCGCATTTGTTGCATCTTAAAACGAATTCGTCGACGTACGGTCTGTGCAATTCAAGCCTTTCTGGCTTTTTCACGCTCTTTTGAAGAAGTTCTTGTACGCTTCCGATAACCTCAATTTCTCCGCAATTTGAACAAACCCAAACTGGAAGCGGAGTTCCCCAGTAGCGGTTTCTGCTCAGCGCCCAATCAACCATCTCACGAAGGAAGTCACCAAATCTTCCTTCTCTAATGTGCTCCGGAAACCATGCTATCGAGCTATTAAGCTCGATTATTTTTCTTTTCTTGCAGTGGTCTTTACAAACCAAGTTGGCCAAGCGTAGTACAAAAGCGGAGAGCCGCACCGCCAGCAGAAAGGGTAGTTGTGTTTGTATCGTTCGCTTTTCACAAGCAAATTGCGCTCCTTTAAATAGCGAATTATCAAAGGATCGGCGTCTTTTACGAACAAACCCTTAAACTCGCTCACTTCAGAAGTGAATTTTCCATTTGAATCCACTGGTTGGAAAAACGCAAGCGAGTTTGCTTTGCACACCTCGTAGTCTTCTTCGCCAAAAGCGGGCGCCATGTGAACCACACCAGTTCCTTCCTCTAACGAAACACCTTCATATCCCACAACCACGTACTTTTTGCCTTCGACCTTTTTTGCGTAGTCGAAAGGAGGTTCGTACGACGAACCGATGAGCTCAGAGCCAGAAAAACTTTGTAAGATTTGCACGTCGCCAAAAACTTTTACTCTTTGTTTCGCACAAATCAAAACGTCGTCTTGATACTTAAAAGACACGTATTCCGCATCAGGCTTGACCGCAAGAGCTATGTTCGATGGAAGGGTCCAAGGTGTTGTGGTCCAAGCGACGAGCTTTTTGCCAGCGTGGATGCCATTTAAAAGCCTGAACTTTACGTAAATCGAAGGGTCTTCAGTCTCTTCGTAGCCCTGCGCCACTTCATGGCTACTAAGAGGTGTGCCGTCTTTTGGGCAGTAAGGAACGACTTTAAACCCCTTGTACAACAATCCTCTTTCGTAAAGATTTTTGAGCGACCACCAAATCGATTCAATGTATTCGTTTTTAAAAGTGATATACGCGTGTTCAAGGTCGAGCCAAAAGCCAATTCTTTCTGTCATTCTGCGCCATTCTCTTTCGTATTTGAAAACGTTGGCTTTGCAAGCTTCCCCAAATCTTTCAATTCCGTAGCGCTCTATTTCTTCCTTGGACTTTAAGCCAAGTTCAGCCTGAACCTCTAACTCAACAGGAAGACCGTGCGTGTCCCATCCGGCTGACCTTGGCACATAGTAACCCAACATGGTTTTATAACGTAGCACAACGTCTTTGATCGTTCTTGTTCTTATATGCCCTGGATGAGGTAATCCATTAGCTGTGGGTGGTCCTTCTAAAAACCTGAAAAGAGGCGCACCTTTTCTTGATTCAACGCTTTTTTCAAAGATTTTGTTTTCGTTCCAAAACTTTAGTATTTCTTCTTCTTTAGAAGGTCCAAAGATGCCACTCTTAGGTCTTTTAAACAACCACTTTCACCTCGTTAAAGCGGTAAAACGATCTTTGTGCGCTAAACAAAAAGACTGATTTGTCTATCGCCGGCCATCTTTAAGCCCAACAACCCACGTTTTCGCATCAATTTAAGTGTTTCACTCGGTGTAGAGAGTTAGGGTGAGCTACCCTCCTCCTAAGGAAGGAGCTTCCTGCTTCAGCGACCGCGCTCGATCCCCGCTACAGGGTTACGCAGGCCTCCACAGGTGTCCCCGAGCTACGCGGGTGTGAGTGTTTTTGCGTGAAATCTTTCGCAATCCCCGAGGGGCGAGGTTTTGGAAGCCTTATAACTAGGGTGCGGTAAATGTTTATCCTTTTTGCACTTTTGCGGCAATTTTTTAAGCGCTTGATTCTATACTTACTTATGAAATGCGAAATACAATACCTTGAGCGTGTTCCAGAAAATTTCCCAAAAAATGAGGTTGACTCTTACAGAGTTGAGCAATCCGAAGACGGTTGGTTATATCTCAGGTTTGATTTACAAAAATGGGGGTTAAGGGGGGCGGAAAGCCTCGCCTCTTTGAGGAGCGGGGATGGATAGCCCCCTTATATTTAAATATGAGTTCTTCTATTTTTCTCTTAGTGACGCTAATGACGCTCCTCCCCAGCTCGATCGGGGGCTTAATGGGACTGTGGGAGGAGCAAGCAGTGATGCCTCTTCCCATTAAGGGACTAGAGCTATGCGATGAAAGTCCCCTCTTTTCATGTGGGGGGCTCTCTGGCTACCCCTACTGCCCACCAAATGAGGGATGTAGCCCCGAACCGATGGTGGGAACGATGAACCCCTCACAGAGGAACCCTCGCCTCTGTGAGGCGGAGAGGAGTCAGACAGACAACCGCATTACATCGCTATTGCTCAAAACAGAATAACGGTTTACTCGCAGTACTTAAAGCAAGTTTTAGAAAGGATAGAGCTCTCCGATTGCTCGCAAAAAAGCGTGCTACAAGAGCTGATTTATCACTTTGCGATAATGTTTGGTTCAGAAAGATCCGCGCTTTTGTCCGCTTACGAGGAGCTACTTGACAAAATTTCTGAGGGAAAGCTAAAGGACACTACCGAAATTCGAAAAGTGAGGGAAAGAGCGGCTGAGCTTTACAGCGACACGCTTTCTCTCTATCACATAACAAGAAAGCTTTCAAAGCTACTCGAACAAGATGTGCTCGCAGACGTCGAGTTTTCACTATCGCGCGTTGAGTCGCTTCTCACTCGCACATCCGATCTTTACAACATTTATCTAACGGAAGTGCAAAACGAACTTAATGTGGTGATAAAGAAATTAACTTCAATTTCATTTATATTCCTTCCAATAACCGCAATCGCGAGCATTTACGCAGTAAGCTTTCAAAGTGTTCTCTCTAGTCTTCTGAGTTTGGGCGCGCTTGAGTTTACTGCACCTCTCGTGGTGCTTGGAGTCGTGCTCACAGTTTATTTAAGAAAAATAAACTGGCTCTGACCTCCTCACCCATGCCTTAAACGCAAGGCTTCCTCTGTCTTTTGTGGAACTTAATATTTTGCTATACGTGTAGTGGTGCAAGCAAACACAAAGTGTTCAGTGTCCTCATTCTCACTTTTACGAGAATGGTTTTTGCTCTCAACTTCAAGACGAGGTTTTGGGTTCTTTATGCGTGAAAAACTGGCTTTTTTCCTGCGCTTTGGCAGATCTGTGGTTTACCAGCTTTACAACCAGGTTCACCAAGCTTGTGGGGCGTTTTTTGGTAGCATTACTCTTTAAGAAAACCCTTTAGAGTTAGGAGGCTTGTGGTGATGTGTAGCTTGAGTAGAGATGTGTCACACACCTTCTTTCCTTGCTTACAAAATTTTAAAAACCTTTACCGCGCTTACAAAGCTTGTTGTTAAACAGCTTTTTGAATGTGCAGTGAGCTTTTCAAGTAGATTCTACCGAGAGGTGGAATTTCGCACTCAAAAAGCTACACTGAAAACTTTATAAAAAAGTGAATTTTGCAAAAGTGCAGACACAAAGTGTCTGCTGGAAATCTCTGAAAGGAAGAACACTCTGTTCGAAAGCTTCTCAAATTGCGTTCAAGTCGTCGCGAGATTTTCTTAGGTTTTAAGGGGCGATTCGTTTTTACCGCGTGTCAAGCTTCTTGAGGGCTTTGATGCATGAGCAACAACACAATCCACAAACTGAACAAAGCTTTGAAGACTTCCCATGTTTTACACTAGCTAAGAATAAGCAAAATGTAGATCAAAATTCGTTCATAATGTTTCGGCTTTAATCAAAAATTTTTACAAACTCAAAGTTTTATGACAATAAAAAAAGATTATTTCACAGAATAAGCAAACACAAAACAAACCTTTTTGCACTAAAAAAGGATTAATATTAAGGAGTGATTACTCTTAATTGATGCTATTACTTAGCGCAGCAGACGTTTATCTTAATGAGGCGGATGAGTTATTGAGTAAGGGCGATGTCGTTCAAGCTTGTGAAAAGTATTACAAGGCCGCTGAAGAAGCGGTTAAAATGCTTGCGGTGAAACTTAACATGACGGATTTGCTAAACAAGGTTAAGGAACAAGGTGAATGGGATGCCACCACACTAGACAAAATTGTTATCATTGCATCAAAAATTTTGAAAGATGAAAAATTGGTGGATCGTTGGAATTCGGCGCTTGTTTTGCACACAACACAACTCAATCTTGAACCGCTTAAGGAATATGCACAGGATGTGTCTAGCCTTGTCAAGCTCGCAGACACGCTCAAAGATAAAAGAATGGATAGCTGAGGCGGATGAGTTATTGAGTAAGGGCGATGTCGTTCAAGCTTGTGAAAAGTATTACAAGGCCGCTGAAGAAGCGGTTAAAATGCTTGCGGTGAAACTTAACATGACGGATTTGCTAAACAAGGTTAAGGAACAAAAAAGATGGAGTTCCGACATTCTCTTTAGTGTGGCGTTTAGGGCACCGAAAGAAATTCACGAAGCGTGGAAGTCAGCATGGGTTCTTCATGTTTACGGGTTTCATGAAATGTCATTAGAAATGGAACAAGTGAATTTAAGAGCTAACAAAGTCAGACTTTTGGCTAACATATTTTGACAAGCGCACGCTTTTTTAATTGAGGCTCAAAGCGGGTGTTAACAGATATCATTTGGGAAGCTTTTTGAGTTGTTCCAAGATTTCGTCGTAGTTAGGCTCCACCCTTGGGTCATCCGAAACCCATTTGTACCTTATTATTCCGTCCTTGTCCAAAATGAACACTGAGCGTTTGGCCGCGGTATACCCCTTTAAATTCGCAAAATCGTTGTGCGCAACCCCGTACGCCTTTACAGCTTCTCTGTTATAGTCGCTCAAAATTGGAAAGTTGAGTTTGTACTGCTCCTTAAACGCCTTGTTGCTAAACGGTGGGTCGACGCTTATTCCCACGACTTGGGCGTTAAAAGAGTTGAACTTCTGCATTCCGTCTCTAAAAGTGCACATCTCTTTCGTGCAAACCGAAGTGAACGCACCAGGATAGAACGCGAGGACCACTGGTTTTCCTTTGAAACTCGATATTTTCACTTTTTTGAGATCTGTGTCCACAAGTTCCACGTCAGGAGCTGGCTGACCGACTTCAACCACTTTTTACCACCAAAAGCCCCACGCGTTTCCCTTATTTAAGCTTGGATCAAAAAGCTGTTAAGCCAGTGGAACATTATTTTTTTGTGGAAAGAAAACCAGAGTGGCTAAAGATAAGACCGCCTTCAGGCGAAAAATACCTTTTCATAAAAAAGCTCAAAGAAGGTTTAGAGCTACACACAGTTTGCGAAGAGGCGCACTGTCCAAACATTTACGAGTGTTGGGGTGGTGGGACTGCGACCTTTATGCTCCTTGGTGATACGTGCACGAGACACTGCAGATTTTGTGCAGTAAAAAGCGGAAAGCCTAACGGCTATTTGGATCCCTTTGAACCGATTAAGGTCGCGTACGCGATTCGACAAATGGGTTTAAAGTACGCCGTGATAACTTCGGTCGACAGAGACGACTTAGAAGACGGTGGCGCTTCACACTTTGCAAGAACGATAAAAGAGGTAAAAAGACTTTCTCCTGAAACGCTCATAGAGGTGCTCATTCCAGATTTTAAGGGAGACCTGAACGCCGTAAAAACTGTGGTTGAAGCAAAGCCTGATGTGATAGCGCACAACGTCGAAACGGTAAGAAGGCTTACTCCCTACGTTAGAGACCCGAGAGCGAACTTTGACCAGTCTCTTAATGTTTTGCGCGCAGTAAAACGATTCGACCAAGCGATCTACACGAAATCTTCTATTATGCTTGGATTGGGAGAAGAGAAGGAAGAAGTGATTTCCGCGATGCGAGAGCTAAGGGAAGCAAACGTGGACTTTTTGACCATCGGACAATACCTTCGACCTTCGCGCGCGCACTTACCAGTAAAGGAGTACGTTCATCCTTTAACGTTCGAAGAGTACAAGCGCATCGCAGAAGATATGGGCTTTAAATATGTGGCGGCTGGGCCGCTTGTTAGAAGCTCGTATCGTGCAGGCGAGTTTTTCATATCCGCTATTATTAGGCAAAAAAGCGTAACGGGTGGCGCAAGGCTGTGAATAAGTTTAATATCACTAGTGATAGTTTAATATCACTAGTGATAGTTATTGCTGTTCGACCTTAAGCCAAAAACGAAAAGGGAAGAGCTATTTGGCAGAGAAAAAGAGCTAGTCGAGCTACACTCCGCTTTGACAAAATACCCTCTTACAATAGTTACGGGAATTAGAAGGATCGGCAAAACCTCTTTGCTCAAAACCGCGCTTAATGAGTTCAAGCAACCATCGATATATTTGGACGCACGTGTGTTGGACGAAGAAGGTTACACAAGACGGGCGCTTTACGAGCTTATTTCACAGCAGATTTCGCGTATGAGTGGCTTATTGCTCAAGGCGAAAGATTTCGCAAAACGTGTAAAAGGAGTTCACGTTGGGCCAGTTGGTATAGAACTTGATTGGAGCAAAAGTGGCACCCGTCTTTCGTCTTTGTTCAACGCGCTCGATGAATGGGCTTCGCACGAAGGAAAAACGCTTGTTGTCGCAGTTGATGAGGCGCAAATTTTGAGAAGACTAGCGGGAGGAAAGGGTAGGATTGACTTTACACAATTGATCGCTTATTGTTACGACAATCTTACAAACATCAAGTTTGTCTTGTCGGGCTCAGAGGTCGGTCTTCTTTATGAATTTCTTGGGTTGGAGCGTCCTGAAAGCGCGCTTTATGCACGAGGATATAAGAGCATTGTGCTAGAGCGCTTTAGCAAACAGACTTCACTTGATTTTCTTAAGGCTGGTTTTGAAGAACTTGGCGTTACACCTTCCGAAGAACTTAACGAGGTTGTCGAGAGGCTCGATGGACTGGTCGGATGGCTAACGCTTTTTGGGCATGTTGCAAGCGAAAAAGGTTTGCACAATGCTTTGCAAGAGGTTTTAAAGAAAGCAAAAGGAATCATCAAAAAAGAGATCGCACATCTACTTCAACGTTCCAACTATTACAAACCAATTTTAAAAGCGTTGTCACAAGGAAAAAGCGGTTGGAGCGAGATCAAGAAAGAGCTGATAAACCAAACTGGGAGATTCGTTTCTGACGCGCAGTTCAACCGCGCTCTTATGAATTTGGTCGATCTTTCTTTTGTTGAACACTACCAAAATGGCTATACAATCCCTGACCCAGTATTAAGAGAAGTCGCAAAAGATTTTTAAAATCTGTGAACTGATAGTGATGTGCGAATAAAGGGTCTGCGCGTTCAGATTGCACACAAACTTACAAACTATCGAGCAGATTGCGGATTCGAAAACCATATTTTTGTGACGGAGTTTAATTGCTGAAAATGAGTTACGAATTTAAGTTACCAGACATAGGCGAAGGAATAACTGAAGGCGAAATCATAAAGTGGCACGTAAAAGAAGGGGACGAAGTTAAAGAGGACCAGCCGCTACTTGAAATAATGACAGACAAGGTGAATGCGGTAATACCCTCGCCAGTCAAAGGCAAAGTCACGAAGATCCTTGCAAAAGAAGGTGAAAAAGTAAGGGTTGGGCAAACGCTTCTTTTGATAGAAGGCGTTGAAACTGCGGTTTCACAACCCGCGGAGACCACTCAGCCTATTCAAGCGCCCCAAAAAGAAGAAAAGGTTGTCGAACAAGAAGCACAAAGGGTTTTGGCCTCACCAGCTGTGAGAAAGCTCGCAAGAGAACTCGGTGTCGACCTTTCTAAAATAAAGGGTAGCGGGCCTGCAGGACGGATAACCGAAAGCGATGTCAGGGCGTACGCGGAAACGCTAAAAAGCGTGCAACCTCAAGAGACAAAACTCATACAAAAAGAAGCGCTCGAAGAAAGGGTTCCTGTAAGAGGAATTCGTAGAAGCGTCGCAGAAAAAATGGTGAAGTCTGCCTACACCGCGCCACATGTGACTCATTTTGATGAAATAGATGCTACTACACTTGTAAAATTAAGAGAGTTCTTCAAAAACGCTGCTGAGTTGAAAGGCTTGAGGCTCACATATTTGCCTTTTATAATCAAAGCGGTTTGCGCCGCACTCAAAGAGTTTCCTTATCTCAACGCAAGCTTTGATCAAGAAAGAAACGAAATTGTTCTCAAAAAGTACTACAACATAGGAATAGCAACCGCGGTTGAAGGAGGCCTCGTCGTTCCTGTGGTAAAGGACGCAGACAAAAAGAATCTTTTTGAAATTGCGTCAGAAATCACAAGGCTTACCGAAGCTGCAAGGCAAAACAAGCTAACTTTGAGCGACGTGCAGGGCGGGACTTTTAGCATCACCAATATCGGCTCAATAGGAGGGCTGTTCGCAACGCCCATCATCAACTATCCCGAAGTGGCGATTCTTGGCGTGTACAAGATTTACAAAAAAGTTGTGTACACAGAAGGCAAAATAGAACCAAGAGACTACATGAACGTGTCGCTCACCTTTGACCACAGGGTTTTGGACGGAGCGGTGGCCGCTTCATTTACGAACAGGTTAAAGCAAATTCTAGAAGACGAAAAGCTTCTTCTTTCTTTGCTCTTTTAGGTGTTTTTTATGGATTATGAGTGTGTTGTGATTGGAGGAGGACCTGGTGGATACGTCGCCGCAATCAGACTTGGGCAACTTGGAAAAAAGGTGGCGCTTATCGAAAAGAACAGGGTTGGAGGGGAGTGTCTCAACTACGGTTGCATACCCACGAAGACAATCATCAATGCAGTGAAACTCGCTGAAAAGGTAAAAAGCATGGCGGGGCGTGGTGTGAACGCACAGCTTTCGCTTAATCTGAAAGAGCTAAAGCAGTGGAAAAATCAGGTCGTGACGCAACTAGTAAGGGGTGTAGAAAATCTGCTTAAATCGAACAAAGTTGAGCTGATTTACGGTGAAGCGAGTTTCGTGGACACAAACACAATTCAGGTTAAACTCAAAGATGGTTCAACAAGAGAAATCAAAACGCAAAACAGCGTGATCGCAACCGGCTCGGTTCCGATTGAACTGCCAGGATTTCCGATCGACCACACCAACATTTTGAGCAACTGGGACATGCTCGAACTTGAGGATATTCCTTCAAGGTTGCTTGTGATAGGCGGCGGAGTTGTTGGAATGGAATTTGCCTTCGCGTTTTCAAAGCTTGGCTCAAAGGTCACAGTGGTGGAGCTCATGGACCAGCTATTACCTGGACAAGACAAGGAAGTTTCGGCGCTTTTGTACGAATCTGCAATAAGCCATGGAATGGAAATTTATCTAAAATCAAAGGCGTTAAGCTGGACAAAAGAGAACGGTACTCTTAAGGTCAAAGTTTTCACACAAGAAGGAGAAGTGGAAAAAGAGTGTGACAAGATTTTGCTTTCGGTCGGAAGAAAACCGTACACCAAGGGGCTTGGGCTAGAAAACATAGGTGTTAAAACCGATGAAAAAGGTTTCATCATCGTGGACGACTGTTTAAAGACAAATATCGAAAACATATACGCAATAGGAGACGTTGTGAGGGGACCGATGCTTGCGCACAAGGCGAGTAGACAAGGTGTTGTGGTCGCCGAAGTGATAGCCGGTCTTAGTTCAAGGTTTGACAACGTTGTGATTCCCGATGCCACATTTACAGACCCAGAAATCGCCTCTGTCGGGCACACGGTTGAATCCGCAACAAAAGCGGGGTATGAAGTTATCGTGGGAAAGTTTCCGTTTGTTGCGCTTGGGAGAGCGGTGAGCGTTGCCGAAACAAAGGGGTTTGTAAAGATAATCGCAGAAAAGTCAAGCGGTGTGATTTTGGGGGCGCAAATCGTCGGCGCAAACGCGTCCGATTTGATAAGCGAGCTATCGCTTGCGATCGAAATGGGAGCAACGCTTGAAGATTTGTCTTCTACAATTCACCCTCACCCAACCTTCCCAGAGGCTTTAATGGAAGCGGCTGAAGCTGCACAAGGAAAGGCTATTCACGTGGTGAACAGACCATGGAGAAAGTGATTGTGTGCGACTTGGGCTACATGGAGTACGCAAAAGCTTGGGAGATCCAAAAAGCGCTTGTTGCAAAAAAAGCGAATGACTCTGGCTTTCCAGACTATCTTTTGCTCGTAGAACACCCGCATGTGATAACGCTAGGGAGAAAGGGCAACACCGAAAACGTTCTTGAGTGGAGCTTACCAGTGTACCACATAGAAAGAGGAGGAGACGTGACTTATCACGGCCCAGGACAGCTTGTGGCTTACCCGATAATCGACCTTACAAAAAGAACGCTCACGCTTAAGGGCTATGTGAGAATGCTTGAAGAGCTTGTGATACAAGCGCTCAACCAGTTCGACATTCAAGCCCAAAGAATAGAAGGACAAACTGGTGTATGGGTTTCAGGAAAAAAAGTCGCAAGCATAGGCGTTGCGGTGGACCACTGGATAACTTTTCACGGCCTTGCGCTAAACGTCAACACTGATTTGAGCTACTTTTACAAAATTAGACCATGCGGTTACTCGCCAAGCGTAATGACTTCGCTTGAAGTGCTACTCGGAAAGAAAGTGGACATGGAGCGCGTAAAGCACGCGTTACTTCAAGCGTTTTCAAAGGTGTTTGACGCCGAACTTTCTTCGATTGGCTTACAAGAGCTCACTGAGCTTTTGCAGAAGGGTGTGACGCTCAAAAATGAGTAAGGAGTGGTGGGTTGAAAGGGAGTTTGTCGACAGAAACCTTGTGGTTGTGAGAGTGAACGACGAAATTCAGCTTTACCAAAATGGCGCACTCACTCAAGACGCTTTGAGGTTAATAAACGAAATCAAGGAAAAGCTTTTTGTAGAAGAGTTCTATGCAGGCGTGTTTGACCCAAACTTTCCAAACGAGCTACATTTTCAGTATCCAACTCAAAAAATCACAAAAAGCGGAAACTACGTAAGGATTTCCATTCCGGCGCGAATGCTTTCGACTAGAAGAGACTTTGTGACCATAAAAAGAAACGAAGACGGCACAATTCTGATCATTCCTTAAAACTTCTTAATAGGTAGTAGACAACACCCAAAAAAACAGCAGCGACTAAGTCTGTTACGGTATACCCCGCGTAAAAAGCGAGATACCCTGAAACCAAAGAGCCAAGAAAAACGCCAACTCCTGAAAGCGCGCTCACAATTCCGAGCATTCCGCCTTGTCTTTCCATTTGCAAAGAATCGAAAACCAAAGAAAACATGGAAACGTAAATGAGAGAATATGCATAACCACCTGAGAGCGCAAAGCTCAAGCCGACTGCGATCGCTAGTTCGTACGAAGCCAAAAAGTAAATCGAAAGAGATGTCGCCACGTAGCCTAACATTCTAAAGGCGAGTCCTCTACGCACCGCGGAAAGCTCTTCTTTTTTGGAAGGCCTACCAGCGATCCTCATCGAGAGCGTCTGAACTACCATCACGAAAAGGTTTACTCCAAGAACAACTCCGTTTTCGAGCCCTTTTTTCACTAGTGATGGGTTAAACGCTGTGTTAAAGATTCCGCTTGAAAAGTTAAAAACGAAAAGCGAAAGATAAAGCAGCGGCGTTTCCCTGTTAAAACTTGTGCGTAACATCCTTACAAAGCCTTTCAAATCTTCTTTTCTTGGTAAATGAAGAAAGAAAGTGGGGTTTGAAAGAAGTCTGCTAATAAATGACGTGCGGTTGAGCGCAAGCGCTCTTCTTTCGATGGGCGGTGTGCTCACCCCCCTTAGCGTAACAAAGACCAAAGCGGTGGAAATCGCACAAAAAGGAGACAAAATAAGAATCACCGAGTTTAAAGAAAAAATGTGGAGAAAATTGAGCTCACAACGTATCCAAAAACCACACCTGCGCTCGAAAACGCGTTGTATCGCCCAAAAGCTTTGGACCATCCATCCTTTGTCGTGAGTTGCATAATAAGCACGTTTGACGCAGGACCAGCCGCCGCCTGAAAGAAGCTTGCGACGACATAGCTAAAAGCAAGATTGAACAGCGTTGTACTCGAGTACATTCCGATGAGTGAAGCCATAACTCCGAAGTACGAAATTCCCAGTACGAGCCATCTTTCGTTCACTTCGTCAATCAGAATCCCCCAGAAAATCGAAGCTATAACCGTGGCAAGCGTAGCTACCGAAGCTATCACACCATACTGTATCACTGTGCCTCCAACGCTTAACACTTTAAGCGCGACGATCGTGCCAAGCGGCCCAGTTGTCGCCGAGCCAAAAAAAGCGGAGTAAAACCAGCGATCGCTCTTTGCTGTTTTCATTAGCGACACCTAATTACACAGTTCAATACCAGCAATTCTCCTTGAGCCTTTTAGGATGCACACGCAAGCTTCTTTAGAAAGTCTTTTTATAAGCTCTTCTCCAATTCTTAGTTTTTTGAGTTTTCTACTTCTGTCAAGCTTATACCCTCTTGGCTTTGAATATCCACCGATTCTTAAGCCAAAGTCCATCGCTGCAAGAACTATTTTGGACGCACCCATTTCGTGACAAAACCAAGCCGCCCTGTCACCGTCGGTAAACCCGAAAAAGTTTCTCACTTTGCCTATTGGTTTTGTTTGCGTCGTTGGTATTATGCGCGCGCCTTTTTGTACAAGCTTGGGAACCAATTGCGAAATTTTTGTTACATTATCAGCGTGAGCGTGTATCACCAAAATGCTACCGCTTTTGGCGCACCATTCTATAAGCTCGTCACCACCATCCAAATCGGTGACCAAGATGTGTGGAATTAGCGCGCTTTCAAAGAAAGCTCTTGCAGCTCCGTCTGCGCACACCCACACGGAGTCGTCTATTTTAACAACTTTTGGCAAAACTCTGCGCAGACTTGGACCAGCGCCTATAACAGCACACGTTCTTCCATGTATCAGGTCACTAGCTTCTTTCAAAGCGATCGACTCTTCTGGTACAAGTTTGTCTAGCAGAAACGCGGCCTTTTGATCTTCTCGTGGATCGATTTTGAGCTCACGCGTGATTTTTGGATACCACTCGTTCAACCACTCTTCAAGTTTCAAGCCGCACTCCCTTAAGTAAGTTTACGGCGATGTTTAGGAGTTCCGTAGAAAACAATGAGTGTTCGGTTTTTGGTGCAACTCTTTTTATGAGCGAATCATAGTGTCTCATGAGTTCAAAAAGAAAAAGCGCCTCTTTTTCCATTCCGCTGTTCAAATACGGTTGAATTCTTGTTAAGTGTACAAGCATTTCGATCAACGCGGCATCAGCGCGTGTGTAAGGATGGACAGCTCGTTTTAAGCTTTCACCCATTAAACACTTAAACACAAAAACACAACGTTCTTCGCTTTCTTTCTTTTCTTCTTCTACCACTACACCCAACCACGCTAACGCATCACTCAAATAGTAAAAACCATTGAATTCTTTTAGAGTGAGTTCCTCCTTTCGTAACATTGCCCTAAAAAAAGTGCGGGCGTCGTGCACAAAATTCAAAGTGGCACGCGGATCACGCTTAAGGTTTGAATAAGTATGTGTGTCCGTGTAAATTTTTGCGCTCAACTTGTTTGACTGAACGATCACGCCGATAGGCGCTGGAGCGGGTTTTGAGTGTTCGTTCAGTGTGACCATAACGCATTCATAAATCACATTCTCTTCTAAAACACAGCCGAAAAGCTCCATGCATAAAAGACACACTTACATCTATTTAACGATGAACACCGCTTTAGTGTCGGGGTTAGGAAGTGGTGAATACGACAACCAAGCGTGTAAAATCGTTATCCAGCACCATTAGAGAAAATTTTTACCTAGCAATAAACTCAATCCTCAGTTCGTCTCACCAACTGGATAACGAGCGTAAAATGTAAGCGTGGAATCTCTTTACATGCGAAAAGCTGAAAGTTCGCTACAAAATATATCAAAAAGAGTGAAAATTGGACCTTGTCCTTTTTAAAATAGAAATTGCTGTGGAAAGTCTGAGCGCGATTATGGCGTTTGTGATTTGGTACTATGCGTATAGAGCTTACAGATTTCTTTCTTCTGTAAGCCTTCTATTTTTGAGCGCTTCTTTTTTGCTTCTTGCCATAGGTTTAATTTCTCAAGCTGCTTACACATACCTTGCGATGCCGCTTATTGCACGCTATAGAAGCATATTTTTTGGCGAAGGGTACTTGCTTTATTCCGTGTTAAGTCTAGCCGCCTTTCTGATACTCGCTTTTGCTTACTCAATCAACGAAAGACCTGCGACGCTAGCTCCCGCATTTTCTCCATTTAAGAATTTTATCACTTTGCGCGCTTTGTTTAGCTATGTGATTCAGGTCGCCTCAACGATTTTACTCGTTTTTGTGGTCGCAAAGATATTTTCGGAGTACATGACCAAAAAGTCTTCATACTCGTTTTATGTGGGTATGGGATTCACATTTATGGTGGTGCAACAGTTTGTAAGACTCGTTGATATAGATAGTGACGTGTTTTACATAATTTCCTCAATAATTCAGCTTGTTGGCTTTGCATTTATACTTTTTGCGGTGTGGCGGGTAAGTTCGAAATGAGTAGAGAGAAGTATCGCTCAAGAATCAGCATAATCGTTGACGTGTTGAAAGCGATAGGAGAAGAAGGGAAAGACCAAAAGCTCACTCACATTTTGAGCAAAGCGAACATACCTTATTCAAGGCTCACTTCTTTGCTTGAAGAGCTCGAAAAGCTTGAATTCATAAAAAGCGTGGAAAACGAAAACAAAAGGGTATACGTGCTCACACAAAAGGGAAGAAAGTACATCGCAGAGTACGAAAAGTTCAAAAGGTTTTCAGAGGCTTTTGGGCTTAGAATTTAGCTTCCAAAATAGCTTTTCCACTTTTCGTCAACAAGCTTTTTTGTTTGTTCGTCAACCTCTACAACCTCTGGCCACTCTCTTTGGTAACCCTCTTCTTTCCACTTCTTTGTCGCGTCTATTCCTAGTTTTGAGCCAAAGTTGGGTAGTGAAGAAGCGTGGTCGAGCGTGTCGGTCACCGCATTGGGAATCACCACGATGTCTCTTGCAGGATCAAACCTAGTGAGTGTGGCCCAAATCACCTCAGACAAATTTCTTATGTTTACGTCGTCGTCCACCACGATGATCGTCTTAAGAAACATCAATTGTGGCATTCCCCATAAGCCCATCATCACCTTCTTTGCGTGTCCTGGAAACCTCTTTCTGATTGAAACTATCGCAAGATTTGTGAAAACGCCTTCAGGAGGAAGATAAAGGTCAACGATCTCAGGAAACAGCAACTTAAGAGGATAAGAGAACACTTCTTGCGCGGCTTCCGCCAAAAAAGCGTCTTCCTGAACTGGCTTTCCCACAACGGTTGTAAGGTAAACCGCATCCGACCTTCTTGTTACACATTTCAGCTCAAACACCGGATAAGGCTCTTTGGGCGTGTAGTATCCTGTGTGGTCGCCAAATGGTCCCTCGAGCCTGTACTCTCCGGGTTTTACCACACCTTCAAGAACAATTTCCGCACGCGCAGGAACCTCTAAATCAACTGTTTCACACTTTACGAGCTCAACCCCTTTTCCCTTTATAAAACCAGCAAAAAGGTACTCGTCGATTCCTTCGGGAACTGGTGCAACACCCGCAAATATCGTAGCTGGGTCTGCGCCTATCACCACAGCGACTTCTAAAGGCTCACCTCTTTTTTCCGCCTCTTTGTACGCAAAGTTACTCGGTCTGTGTAACTGCCAGTGAATCGTGGCTTCTCTCTTTCCAAAAATCTGCATTCTATAAATCCCTATGTTCGTTTTTCCTGTGTCTACGTTTTTTGTTATCACAAGCGGAAAAGTTATGAATTTACCACCATCTTTTGGCCATACCTTTAGAATAGGAAAATCCTCAAACGAAGGATCGTTTGTGTCCACCACTTCCTTTACAGGGCCACTCTTTACCCTCTTTGGAGCAACGTCTGTAAGCTCTTTAAGACGCGGAATCGCTTTAACAGCCTCAAGAATACCGCGAGGAGGTTCTAGCTCAAAAAGTTTTCTGAATTTCTCGCCAATTTCCGCATAATCTTTAACTCCGAGCGCAAGACAAACCTGTTCATGAGAAGCGAACGCATTGCCAAGTACATGTATCGAAAACCCTTTCACGCGCTCGAAAAGAAGCGCCTTACCAAGCTTCATCGAAACCGCCCTTCTTAAAATTTCGGCGATTTCGAGCTCGGCGTTCACTTCTGTTCGTACTCTAACAAGTTTGTTGTGTTCTTCTAATAGTGAGATGTATTCGTGTAAATCTTCGACCATCGCTTTTATTTGTCGTGCACTTGTAATTAATCGTTGTGTATAAATGAGTTTCACTTAAATTCACGCGTGTTCTAATTTCTTGCATGACAGCTTGTTCAACGCTCGGTTTGTTCGGTTCCTCGGCTGAAGAAAGGGCCAAGTTCGCTTCTTTGTTTGCAAAAAAATCTGAAAGCCAAGCGCTTGAGATTTACCACAGAAAGGGTGTGGTGCAGAATCTGCTCAACCCTTTAAGCTACCCAGAGAAAGTGGCACATTTCGCAAAAGCGCTCACTTTGTGCGACTTTGCGTTCGTTTTTTTGCCAGACACAGGAAGAGTCACATGGCAAGAAGCGGAATCGGTTTTGGGACTTTACTGCGCAAACGTGAAAAAGGGATTTTTCGTTTACAAAAAAGGGTTGTATCAGCGCGAAAGGCTTGACGCTCTTTTCGCACAAACCGCAAAAGGATACGAACACATAGAGTATTCATCCTTTGATGAGCTCAAAAGACTAAACCTGGATGAACTTTGTAAAACATATGAGACAGAACAAAAAGAGACTGTGATAAGTGTGGACAACAGCTTTAACGTAAAAGGTGTAGGACTTGTCGCGCTTGGATTTGTGATCAGAGGCTCGGTGAACGTTCACGACGAGCTAAGTTTGTCTAATGGCAAAACAGTAGAAGTGAAAAGCATGCAAGTGATGGACGAAGACGTGGAACAGGCCAAAGCGGGTACAAGAGTGGGGCTGGCTTTAAAAGGCACAACGGAAAAAGAGCTGGAACAACTCGCTTTTTTGGTAAAGAACGACGTGTTTTCACAAGATTTGAAAACAAAGTTAAACGTTTTGCCCCAGTACAAAAAGCGCACGAGTGAACTCAACAAGGTTCACGTTGCGCTTGCAGGCCAGCTCATATCGTGCGAGCTCAAAAACGAAAACCATGAAATCGCACTCAAAACGGCCGTGGCAATACCTAAGAGTTTGACCCAAGCGGTGGTTTTTGACCTTGACCAAAAACCGGGTTTACTAAGAATCGTCGGACAGGCCAATTTCGTTTAGTTTATAAAAGTGGTTGTAGTTACCAACTTGAGTTGCCAGAGAGCGTTGAAACCCTACTAGCACACGACAAGTGGGATTGGGACACACAAAGCCATATAAAAATCGTAGATCAAGAGCTTTGTAGAAAGTGTGAAAGCAAGCCTTGTCTTATCGTGTGCCCGGCACGCGTTTACACTTGGGAAAAAGACCACATTGCGGTGAACTACCAAGCGTGCTTGGAGCTACGTGCGTGTTATGTTGCGTGTCACGAGTTTGGAAATGGCGCGATTCAGTGGAACTATCCACGTGGTGGAAAGGGTGTGATTTTTAAGCTGGGTTAACTGGAAGACAAGCTAATTAGTAGGTTGAGTGGTATTATTGTGAGACAAAATGGTATCCACTGTGGGCTATCCGCTTGACACTCACCCAAACTACTGGAAAGAAGCAGAAAAGATCAAAGGTAGCGTTCTTGTGAAAAGAGGATTCGCGCACATGCTCAAACACGGTGTTGTGATGGACGTGACAAACGTCGAACAAGCTCAGATCGCGGAAGAAGCAGGCGCTGTGGCGGTGATGGTGCTCGACAAGCTTCCTTATGACGTGCGCAAGGCGGGAGGGGTCGCAAGGACTGCGAGCCTTAGAATCATCGAAGAGGTGATGGACCACATAACCATTCCTGTTATGGCAAAGTGTAGAATTGGACACACATACGAGGCTAAGGTTCTTGAATCGATAGGAGTGGACATGATAGACGAGTCGGAGGTACTCACACCCGCAGACGAAGAAAGGCACATTTGGAAGTGGGAGTTCAAAACACCCTTTGTAAACGGAGCGAGAAATTTGGGTGAGGCATTAAGAAGAATAGTTGAAGGAGCGTCGATGATGCGCACAAAAGGAGAACCAGGAACGGGAAACGTCGCAGAAGCGGTAAAGCACTTTAGACTCCTTAAAAGAGAAATCTCAGAAATCAGAGCGCTTTACCTTGAAGGCGACTACCAAGAGCTTGTTCTCAAGTCAAGACAGCTACAGGTTCCGCTCGACGTGGTGGTTGAAACCGCAAGGCTAAATAGGCTACCCGTTGTGAACTTTGCGGCTGGCGGAATAGCCACACCAGCCGACGCGGCGCACATGATGCTTCTTGGCGCCGACGGGATATTTGTGGGTAGCGGAATTTTCAAGTCAAAAGACCCTCTTGAAAGGGCAAAGGCAATAGTTTTGGCGACCGCACACTACGATGATCCAAAAGTTGTGGAAGAAGCTCAAAAAATGGTGGATGAAACCAAGTCGATGGAGGGACTGGATCAACAGTCCATGGTGTTCAGGATGCAGGAGCGTGGCCAGTGATGGTGGTAAACATCGGTGTGCTCGGCTTTCAAGGCGACATCGAAGAACACGTGGAAGCTTGGCGCAACGCCAGCGAAGAGCTTGGGGTTAAGACAAACGTGCTACTTGTCAAAAAGGCCGAGCAAGTAAAACAAATCGACGCGATATCGATTCCAGGCGGAGAAAGCACGGTGATAGGCTCACTCAGTGAAAGGATGCGCGTCATGGGAGCTCTCAAAGAGGCGATTCTCGGAGGACTTCCAACGCTTGGTACATGCGCGGGCTTGATCGTTCTTGCAAAAAGATCAAAGGACGCGGTGGTCACCGAAAAGACGCAGCCATTACTCGGCGTGATGGACGTTGAAGTTGAAAGAAATCACTTCGGGCGTCAGAACGACTCATTCGAAGCGGACTTGAAAATTCCTGTGCTTGGCGAAAAGCCTTTTAGGGCGGTTTTTATCAGAGCGCCGATAATCACACGCACCGGACCTGGCGTCGAAGTTCTCGCTGAGATGGAAGATGGCATCGTTGCTGCGCGCCAAGCGAACATTGTGAGCACCGCGTTTCACCCTGAGCTTTCTGGCGACACGCGCTTTCACAAATACTTTTTAAAAGATGTAGCAAAGCTGGTTTGAGGGGGCTTTAGTGCTAATCGGCGTGGTGCTACTTGCGGACTCGCCCGAAATTTCTAGCAGGGTTCAGGCTACTCTTGCAGTCTCAAGAGTGCTACCAGGTCTTAGTGAACTCAGGTACGAAATCGTAAGCAAATCAATAGTCGCAAGACTGCTTAACCCCACATATGCCGCGGTGGCCACGCCCAAAATTCTTGAAGACGCTTCCCAAGAGTTCGCTCAGCTTTCAAAAAAGTTTGAAAGGGTGATTTTTTTACGAGGCGACTCAGATCTTGGTATAGTCGAGCACAGCCTTTTACACGAATTAGGCCACATCTCGTATTTCTCGCTTTACCCAGAAAAGGTGGAAGAAAGAAGGCAGTTTTACTCTAAGCTGAAAAAAGCGATCGAATCGAATTCAAAACTTTCGTATCTTATGACCAAAGCTCACTCTATCACAGAGTTCAACCCAAAGGCGCGCGTTTTTCTCTCTCTTGAATCTGACGAGCTTTACGCCAATCGCTTTGCTTACAACTACAACACCGACAGACTCGCTTACCGCAGGCTTATGGATAGAGAGCTTTTTGCCGCAAAAAAGGCTTGGGAAAGATTTGGCTTTGGTAACCAGTTTGACATAGCGTTTCACATGGTGATAGTTGATATGCACGCGCGCGTGCTTGACACTCCTTGGCTGGCTGAGCTACCCGCACACCACCGCTGGCTTTTGCCTTACACAACGGCTGTTGTGGACGCGCTCGACAAAGAAGACGCACCAGCGCTTTTCGCAAGGCAGCTTTTGCTTTTTAATGCGCTCAACCGCTGGACGGAAACCACAGAAGAAGAGATCAAAGCCGCCATGTCATAGTTTTTTGGGGTTTACGCGCAACCAGAATAAGAAGGCCCCCCATCATTCTTGTGATCATGTGCACTTCTTCAAACCTTTTTTGAACCAACGCTTTTAGCTGCGAGTTTTTGGGTAACTTTGTGTAAGTCGTGTGTAGCACTTTGTAGTGCTTCCAGAACCTAGGCGCAAAAAGCATAGCCATCACTGGCACTAGATAGTGCCAGTAAAAGCCTATTAGCGCTCTTGCGACCACGTTGTCCGGTTTTGATATGTCCACTATGAGCAAAACTCCTTGAGGACTCAAAACTCTTGCTAGTTCATCGAGCGCGCTTTCCATGTCTTTCGAATCTCTAAACGAAAAGCCCATCATGATGCCATCAAAACTTTGGTCTTTAAAAGGAAGCTTTTCAAAAACAGCTCTTACGTAATCCTGAGCGAAACCACGTGTCCTTTTTTTTGCGGTTTCTAGCATAACCCAAAGCGCGTCCATAAGAACAAGCTTTGCGTCCGGATACACCTGTTTTAAAACTTCCGCCATCACGCCAGGTCCACATCCAGCATCGAGAATTCTTTCTCCTCCTTTGAACGCGATCTTAATACCCGTTTTCCTCCATTCGATGTCTTTTCCAAAAGACATCACTTTGTTCATCTTGTCGTAAACAGGCACAAGCGAGCCCAACGCTTCTTCGACCACTTTGCGCCAGCTATCGCCCAAACCGCCTACCACTAGTGACACCTTAGCTGCGCGTTTGCGCGCGCAATATCACCTTTTTTGGTGGAATTAAAGACTTCAGAAAAAGACGCGAAAATAAAAAGAAGGACAACAAAGATCCTTTCGTAAAGCGCGTAGTTTGTGACGAAAACACACAAGGCAAGAAGCGCAAGACACAAAAGAGTGGACAACACACCCGCTAGGTGGAACCAAAACCTTTTTTCGGGTTGCGCTTTGTGATAGCTCACAACCTCATAAAGAAGTGTTGGTTCGATCTTCGCCTTTCCCGCTAGATAAAAGCCACTTATTCGTATTCCTGTGAGCTCTGCGACAAGCGCGTGACCGAAAGGGTGTGCGAAAAGAACGTTCAAACCAACGCAAAAAAGTAGCGCGAATAGCCGAATTTCTCCTTTGGTGTACACGCCAGCGAAAACCGCGACCAAAAAAGAGAAAATCACAAACAAAAACAAAACTTCTGGACGTGCGAGTTTTATTGGTAGCTTAGTGTGTAGTTTTGAAAACGTGTAATTCCTGAGCTGGTTCAACTCTTCTAAAGTTTTCACGTCACCGTTTTTTGCAGCAGAAATCTCAATCTTTTTTAGCGCTTTTAGACAAAGCGCTGGGTTTTGCTCGGCTAGAAGCCTTAAGCTTTCAAAACTCAACGCTGTCAACTTCGATTAGCATGTACTCAGAGTAAGACGCCAAAAGCTCGCCTTCTACACCCAACGCCTTTACGGTGTTTTTCGCGCTTTCGATATACGAGCGATTAAGCCTAATCGCAAACTCAAGCGCTTCTTTCAAATTCATTTCAAGCATAAGCGAAGATATCACGTTTGGTCTGTTTCTGTGTAAGTCATTACCCGTGCTCTTCGGCTTGTCTGCAAAAAGTCCTAGCGCGTTAAAGTAATCGTCCCTAATTTGAAAGGCCATACCCAAGTTTCTTCCGTATTCTCTGAGCAAATCCACATCGTTTGGATGCGCGTTGCTCACAAGCCCCCCTATCGCAGCAGACGCGCTGATCAGCGAAGCAGTTTTTAACCTCACAACCTCAAGATAATCGTTAAGCTCTAGCACAGAACCGCTTGCCTGAGCCTCAAAATCGCGCGCCTCTCCTTCGCACATGTCCATCGCGGCGCGCGCTAGCTCCTTTATCGCATCCTCCCCACAACTTGCGCTTAATTCGATGGCTTTCGAAATGAGCAAATCTCCGCTCAGAACGGCAAACTCTTCACCAAAAAGCTTGTGAACGGTTACCACACCTCTTCTCAAATCGTCCTTGTCGATAAGGTCATCGTGAATCAGAGAAGCGGTGTGAATTAGCTCCACCGCAACAGCTGCTTCAATTGTCTTTGCGTTTATTCCGTTTGTGGCGTAAGAACCAAGCAAAACCAACGCTGGTCGGACAAGCTTTCCACCAGCTTTAATAAGATGAAGGCTTGCCGTGCTTAGTTTTGTGTCACGAAAGTTGTTGAAACCCATGTTTGAAAGCCTTTTTTCAACTTCTTCCAAGCCCTCTTTCACTTGAAGCGGTAGAGTTAGCGGAAGTTGCAAAGCCAAGACCTATTTGTTTTTGCTCTTCTACAGTTATAAGCGCTTTGACATTTAAAATTTATTTGAGAATTACCTTAATTAAAATTAAAAAAGGAACCAAAAGTGACTAAAAAGATTTTAATAAGAGCTTTAGAAGCTTAATTTTTTAAATAAATGCTTAAATGCATTGATGTGTTCTTAAGGGACATGCACACACCAAGCACACAAGCGGAAGAAATAAGAAAAAGATTCGAGCAAAACGGCGTTTTACACTTGGATCTTTGGTTCACAGACGTTCGAGGTAGCCTCAAACACGCAACGATGGAAACCACTGAAGTCGATGAAATATTCGTGACGCAGGGTGCGGCAAAGCTTGATGGTTCAAGCATTCCAGGCTTTACCGAAATTTACGAATCGGATTTGGTACTCAAACCCGATTGGAAGACGTTTGCGCTTCTTCCGTGGTTCAGTGCAACCGCGAGGGTGATAACCGACGTTTACCGAGGATTTATGGAAGGCCGGCTTGAGCGCGACCCGCGCTACGTCGCGCAAAAAGCGGAAGAGACACTCGTAAACGAAGGATACACGCATTCGTACTGGGGACCTGAACCAGAGTTCTTTGTGTTTGATGAAGCTAACTATAAAAGCGAGGCTTACGAAGCTTACTTTAAAGTGAGTTCGAAAGAGGCCAATCCGCGTAGCGATACGCAAAAGTACGTACTCAAAACAAAGTCCGGCTACTACCCGGCAACGCCCGCAGACTCTCTTATGACGTTCAGAACAACGGTTGTCGAAATACTCGAAAAGAACTTTGGCTTTCGCGTTGAAGCACACCACCACGAAGTGGCGGCAGCCGGTCAGTGCGAAGTGGATTTCAGATTTGGAGGACTCACCGAAACCGCCGATAGGCTTCAAACTCTTAAGTATGTCGTGAAAAACGTGGCGGTGAACATGGGCTATGTCGCCACGTTTATGCCGAAACCAATTTACGGCGATAACGGCTCTGGAATGCACACCCACCAAAGTGTTTGGAGAAACAGCGAAAACCTGTTCTACGACGCTAACGACGAGTACGCAGAACTCAGCCAGTTTGGTCGTTACTATATAGGAGGGTTGTTGGAGCACAGCAGGGCGCTAGCCGCCTTCGTTGCGCCGACCACCAATTCTTACAAAAGGCTTGTCCCAGGTTACGAAGCACCAGTGTACATAGCGTGGAGCAAAAGAAACAGGTCTGCGGCGGCAAGAGTTCCTGTTTATCACAAAGGGGTTCCAGCGGCAAAAAGAGTGGAGTATAGACCACCAGACCCTAGTTGCAACCCATACCTTGCTTTTGCCGCGATGCTTATGGCGGGTTTGGACGGCGTAAAAAAGAAAATCGAGCCGGGCGACCCAGTTGACGAAAACATCTACCACCTTTCACCAATCAAAAGGGAAGAGCTCGGAATAAAGGAGTTGCCTGGTAGCCTTAAAGAAGCGATAGAAGAGCTAAAGTCAGACGACACTTTTCTCAAAGGCGTTTTTCCGAAATCGCTCTTAGACGCGTACATCGAACTGAAAACACAAGAGTGGAAAGAAGAATCGCTCAGACCAACACCTTTCGAGTACTACCAGTACTTTGATTCCTAAAAAATGGTTATGGGGGTTTGAAACCGCCCATAAACCCTTTTTATACTATTTCGCCCACTGCGTAGTTCGGTTTTATTTGAGTTATTTTGATTTTCACTGTATCTCCCTGTTTTGCGTTGGGCACAAAAACCACGTATCCTTGGATACGTGTGACGCCATCTCCTCTTTTGCTAACTTCGCTGATTGTCACTTCGACTTCGTCGCCCACTTTTACGGGTTTTGGTGCGAAACTCCTACCAAAACCCCGGTGTCTGGGTTGCCTTTCGTTTTCTTTTCCTTCTTCCGACAAAGCCTTCCGTACCTTTCCTTATGTTTTTATTCTTTAAACGTCTTATAAGCTTTATCAACGAGAGACGAAGATGTGCAAAAAGGATTATATTACACCTAAAAAAGTGCATTCACCAAATGAACGAAATATCAATTCGAGAGTTGCACACCGTCGAAGAGCTTTCAATGGCCGAACAAGTTCAAAAGCTAGCTTGGGGAATGCCCGACATCATGGTCACGCCAAAGGAAATCATGAGGGCAATAGCGAGTAATGGTGGGCTTGTTCTTGGCGCTTTTTACGGAGAAAAAATGGTCGGAATGAGCCTTTCTTTTGTGGGTCGACGAAAAAACAAGCTTTACATGTACTCTCACATGACAGGAGTTTCTCGCGAGTACCAATCTCAGGGTGTAGGTTATTTGCTAAAGCAGAAGCAGAGAGAGCTTTCGCTCAAAATGGGCTATGAGCTTATAGCGTGGACTTTTGACCCGCTTATCGCGCGAAACGCACACTTTAACATGAGCAAGCTAGGAACAATAACAAGGACATACCTCAGAAACTACTATGGCGAGATGAATGACGAAATAAATTTCGGGCTTGACACAGACAGGGTGATCGCCGAGTGGTGGAGCGAGCGTTCAGTTGAAAGCGCAAGAAAGCACGCTTTAAGCGATTTAGAAGACTGTCATTACGCGATAGAAAGCACAGATTCACAAGGTGATTGTAAAAGCTGGAGCGTCGATCCAAACGCAAAAAAGGTTTTGGTGCAGATTCCAAGTGACATCGTGGCGCTAAAAAGGGTAGACCTGAAAGCCGCACAACGCTGGAGGCTTGCTACACGTGAGGTGTTTGAAGAATATTTTAAGGCGGGATATGCCGCGCTCGCTTTCTTGAAGCTGAACGGCAGACTTTACTACGTTCTTGCGAAAGCGCAACTTCCCGAGAACGTCTTTTCTGAGTAATTGTACATACGTCAAGCCTATATACTGTTATAATTTGCGTGTTATTGAATCATGCTATTCGACACTATCGAAGGTTTTGCGCTTCTTGTGTTTTTCGCCCTAGCGGCGGTTGTGGGATTAATAGCTGAGATTATACCGAACTTCTTTACCAAAAAGCGCGAAACTCCAGAAAAGCTCATGCCTTTTGAGTCGGGCGAAGACCCCGTTGGAACGGCGAGGATAAGGTTTCGCGTGCACTATTACGTGTTCGCCGTAGCATTCGTGGTTTTTGACATAATCGCGGCGTTTGCGATACCTTGGGCGATAAGCTGGAACATGGTCGACTGGATTCCAGTGATTGCGCTCTTTTTGGGAATGCTTGTGGTTGTGGGTTATTACGCGCTAAAGGGTGAGCTAGAGTGGGTTTAGCCACATCGTTCTTGAGTTTTGTCGAAGGAAGTGTGTTTTTAAGGGCGCTTGTGAGCGCGATCGCGGTTTTTATCGTCGCAAGCCTCGGCTCGTTAATCGAAATCTACATCGAAAGAAAGCTTTGGGCAAGAATAATGTCTCGCTACGGGCCCACCGAAGTGGGAAGGTACGGTTCGCTTCAGCTCTTTGCGGATGCGATAAAACTTGTGGTAAAGGAAGACTTTACCCCGCTTGGTGCGGACAAGCCACTTTACAACGCGGTTCCTGTGATCGGCGTGGCCACAACTTTCGTCGCACTCATGGTCATTCCCTTTGATTACACGCTGTCACTGCTATTTCCAAAATCGCTCAATCCGCAACTTTTTGTTTTTTCGAACTTTGAGCCGTCTCTTTTGGTGGCCTTCGCGTTCTTTGCGCTTGAACCCATACTCGTTCTTCTTGGTGGATGGGCTGGTGGGAGTAAGTACACGCTTGTGGGCGGATTTAGGTCGGCCGCTCAGCTAATTAGCTACGAAATTCCGATTATTCTCACATTTTTGAGTGTGGTCGCGCTGACAAAAAGCATGAACATTTTCACAATAGTGCTGGATCAGGCGCACTCCTTCCCGTTTGCACTACTTGAATTTCCTGCATTCATCCTTTTTCTTATTTCACTCTTAGCCGAGCTTGAGCGCACACCTTTCGACTTGACAGAAGCGGATTCAGAGCTTGTGGCAGGTTGGAACACCGAGTACGGTGGTGCGAAATTTCTTCTGGTTTACCTTAACGAGTATCTCAGGGCTTTCACGGGTTCTGCGATACTCGTGTGCCTTTTTCTTGGTGGTTGGTTAGGACCTGCGCCCATCCCTGCGATCGTTTGGCTTTTTTTGAAGACCATCCTTGTTTTCACGCTACTCGTTTGGATCAGAGCGGCTTACCCACGTGTGAGAATCGACCAGATGCTCAACTTGGGTTGGAAGTACTTGGTGCCTCTGAGCGTGGTTTGGCTACTAGTCACGCCGTTTATCGCAATGGCCGCGCTGTCACACGGACTCTTGATTTTGAGGTGAACGCGCGTGAACACGCTCGATTTGGCTTTTTATGCGATTTCAGTGATAACCTTTTTGTCCGCGCTAGGCGTGGTCGTAATACGAGACATCGTAAGGGCTGCGACCGCGCTCATTTCCGCGCTTGCTTCAGTTGCAGCCTTGTTTGTGCTACTAGGTAGCCTCTTTCTTTCGATGGTTCAGCTACTCGTTTACGCTGGCGCGGTGACTGTGATAATACTTTTTGGTGTGATGTTCACAAGACGAGAAGAGCTACCGAGTAGGATTAGACAGCTCACGAAAAGCGAAAACTTGCTTTACCTTGTGATGTGTGTTCTTCTGTTTTTGCTAATACTGAGCTCGACCACGACGCTTGGAAGCTTACAAACAACGCTCACGCAGGTGGGAATTTCCCAAATAGCCGCATCGCTTTATGTCGAGCTAAGAGGCGCGATGTACGCGCTAGCTGGTCTTATCGCGGCTTCGGCAATAGGCTCGATATACCTTGTGAAAAAAGACAAAAAAAGGGGTGGTGGCAGTTGATCGGCTTTTACCAAGTGGTTGCGCTATCCGCTACGCTTTTTTCAGTTGGTGTGTACGGCGTGCTCACCTCTAGAAACGCTGTAAGGATGCTCATGTCGATCGAGCTCATCTTAAACTCAGCAAACATCGACTTTGTCGCGTACTCCGCGTTTACGGGCGTTGCGCAAGGGCTTGCGCTTGCGATGATAGGAATAGGCGTCGCCGCAGCGGAAGCGGCAATAGGAATCGCGATCGTGCTAGTTGTAGACAAGCTGTTTAAGACGATCGACCTTGATAAGATCAAGGAGTTGAGGGGATAGCGGTGAACTTGCTACACTACGCTTGGCTTATACCCGTTTTCCCTCTTGTTCTTTCCCCAATCCCGCTACTTTTTGGTAAGAGAATGGCGCATGGTGGGGGGTTTGTCGCGATAGCCTCTCTTATGCTTTCCACGATTCTTTCACTAGCGCTGTTTTTTGTGAAAAAGCCACTTCCGTACTACTCGACGCTACACTGGGTTTCATCAGGCGTGTCCTATATAGACCTTGGGATATACGTGGACCACCTGAGTGAGCTCATGAGCGCGCTCACCGCTTTTATTTCCCTGTTGATACTCGTTTACTCGCTCGAGTACATGGGACATGAGGAAGGGCTTCCGCGCTACTGGACTGAGATGATGGTGTTTTCTGGCTCGATGATGGGCCTTGCTCTTGCTGGCACGATTATAACGATGTACGTTTTTTGGGAGCTAGTGGGTGTTTGTTCTTATCTTTTGATAGGCTTTTGGTACACAAAACCCGAAGCCGCGGCCGCCGCAAAAAAGGCTTTTGTGGTAACACGGGTCGGCGATGTGGGTTTTCTTGTGGCGCTTGTGATACTTTATTTGAACGCGCACACGCTCAGCCTTCCTTCTCTTCTTTCAAATCCGTCTTCTCTTGTGATTTCGCCAGTGGTCAGAACGACGATCGCTCTTGGGATATTCGTCGGCGCAATAGGAAAGTCCGCGCAGCTTCCACTGCACACTTGGCTTCCAGACGCGATGGAAGGACCTACGACCGTGAGCGCACTCATCCACTCGGCGACAATGGTTGCCGCAGGCGTTTACCTTGTGGCAAGGCTTTATCCACTGTTTCAAGTTTCGCCTTATGCGCTTGAGGTTGTGGCGCTGGTCGGCGCTCTCTCCGCTTTTCTTGCGTCCACAATGGCGCTAGTTTCTTACGACTTAAAAAGAATTCTCGCGTACTCAACGATGAGCCAGCTTGGTTATATGATGGCCGGTCTCGGAGTTGGCGCGTTTGGCGCGTCGATGTTCCACTTGCTTAACCACGCGATTTTTAAATCGATGCTTTTCCTTTCGGCTGGCGCGGTTCTTCATGTACTTGGGGGTGAAAGAGACATTCGCAAAATGGGCGGGCTTTTCCGCAAGATGAAAGTGACAAGTCTTGCTTTTCTTTTTGGCGCTTTGGCGCTTAGCGGCATATTTCCGTTTAACGGCTTCTTTAGCAAAGACGTGATAATCGGGGCGGCTTACCGCTATGGCTTGACAACGGGCGACTATCTCGTATACGCTTTGACGCTTGTCACCGCCATTCTCACTGCGTTTTACATCTTCCGCGCGTTCTTTATCGCGTACGTTCTACCTCCAAAAGTGGAAAGACAGTTTGAGGTACACGAAGTGCCACGTGTAATGACCGTTCCTATGGTCACGCTCATGGCACTCACGCTGATCACAGGATGGCTGTGGACTCCGTTTGACGATGTGTTTCAACCGTACGTGCTGTACTCTGACGCACTTCCCTTGACTCAAGAGCCTACGCTAGTGCTCAGCGTTTCTACGCTTATTGCTTCACTTGCTGGAATCTTTGTGGCTTACAGCGTGTACCCAAGAACTTGGATAAAGCCTGAGCTTGTGGAAAAAACCTCACTAGGCCGCGGAATTCGCACACTTCTTGAAAAGGGGTACTACTTCGATGCGTCTTACAATGCGTTTGCAAGAGGGGTTACGAGCGGTTGGTGCGCGCTACTCGACTTCTTTGATAGAAGAGTGATCGACGGTGTGGTGAACGGAATCGCGGCTGCAACGCTAAAGCTTGGTCAAAGAGTGAGAAAAATCGAAACCGGCCGCGTAAGAAACTACGCAGCAGCGGTGGTTTTGGGTGTGATTGTGATTCTTGTCATTTTGGTGGTGGGCTGAATGGATTTTGTGGTTTTGAGCGTTTTCTTTCCTCTGGTTACGGGGTTTGCTTTGCTTTTTGTAGGTGCAACAAAAAGGGGTGATGCGATAGCCTTTCGATTTGCGCTTGTGAGTTCGGCTGTCACTCTGCTACTTTCTTTGTTTGTGCTTTTGTCCTATGGACTAAACCCATTAAAGTGGCAATTCGGGGAGTTTTCGGAATACTCAAGCTACGCGTGGCTTCCTCAACTTGGGATAAACCTCACTTTTGGAGTTGACGGAATAAGCGTTCCGCTGGTCGTTCTTACAACTGTGACAACGCTTTGCTCAGTTCTTGCGTCCAAAAACACGATAACACAAAGACAGGCGTTTTACTACTCGTTGCTACTTATCACGGAAAGCGGTGTGCTCGGCGTGTTCACTTCGCTCAACTTGTTCGTTTTCTTCATCTTTTGGGAAATCGTGCTAATACCCATGTTCTTTCTTATAGGTGTTTGGGGTGGGGGAAGAAGGGAATACGCGGCGTACAAGTTTCTGATTTACACTCATGTTGGAAGCGTGGTGATGCTCATCGGAATATTCCTTGCGTATTTTTCAACAAACTCGTCCACATTTGACTTGGTCGTGATTTCCAAGGCTCTTTCAAGCGCGTCCTTTCCTCAGAGCCTAAAGAGTGCGATCTTTGCAACGCTAGTTTTTGGTTTCTTTGTGAAAATGCCGATCTTTCCGTTTCACACCTGGCTTCCAGATGCGCACGTCGAAGCGCCAAGTCCTGTGAGCGTGATTCTTGCGGCGTTGCTACTCAAGATGGGCGGGTATGGGCTTATCCGGTTTGCGTTCGAGATGATCCCAAGCGTCGCCCAAGCATATGCGCACTGGCTTCTTATTCTAGGTTTGGTGAGCGCGCTTTACGCGTCTTTTGTGACTTTTAGGCAGGTTGACGTAAAGAGAATGGTCGCGCTTTCGAGCATAAGCCACATGGGCTTTGTGCTCATCGGTGTGGCTTCTCTTACACCTATTGGGCTTGTTGGCGCGGTTTTTCAAATGTTTAGCCACGGTGTCATCATCGGCTCTTTGTTCCTTCTTGCAGGGTTTATCGGGGAATCCACGGGAACAAGAGACATACCAAAGCTGAGCGGACTCGCACACCTCATGCCAAAACTAGGAGGGTTCATCACTTTTGCTTCTCTTGCAGCCGTTGGACTACCAGGCTTAAGCGGGTTTGTTGGAGAATACATGATAATCACAAGCGCGCTATCCGTGAACGTTTACGCGGGTATTTTGACAGCCACGGTTCTTGCGATAACCCTCGGTTACTTCACTTGGATGCTACAAAGGGTGGTGTTCTCTGAGCCTTTAAAAGGCATACATTTTCACGATCTTTCGGGTAGCGAGCTCGTCTCTCTTTCGATATTCGCGATTTTTATAATCGCGCTTGGCGTTTACCCGCTGATACTGCAGTCTTACATAGCGCCAAGCGCACAGCTGATCGTGAAGCTTGCGGGATGGTGAGTCACATGAACATTTCACCCGAATTCTTACCTGTGCTCGTTTTGGCGTTTGGCGCGCTTTTGTTGTTCTTACAAGACGTGCTACTAGAAGATGTCACGCTGAGTCGCTTGATCAGCATAGCACTGCTCTTGTGCACAACCGTGCTTTCGCTACTTCTTATTCAGTCACACTCTCACGCTTACATCGCCGGCGACTCTTTCTTGTTCGACTCTTTTTCGCAGATTTTCGGCGTGGTTTTTAGTCTTTCCGCGCTCCTTGTAGTGCTCACAGATTCACAGTTTTTAAAAAGGTTGAGTAGCCCGTTTGAGTTCTATGTGCTTGTGGTTCTTGCGACACTCGGAATGTACTTTGTCGCCGCTTCGACAAACCTTATCGCGCTTTTTGTCGCGTTCGAAATGTCGACTGTTGCGACTTACGCGATGACGCTTTTTGATAAGAACAATCCACACTCCGCCGAAGCGGCGATAAAGTTCTTTGTGGTGGGCGCGCTTTCTGCGGGAATCATTTTGTACGCGATATCTCTTGTTTATCTTGCAACTGGAAGCATCGATTTGAAGCCTAGCTTCGCGCTCATTTCTCCTAGTGCGTCAAGACTGCTAGCGATAGGCTTTGTTTTGCTCATAGTGGGGTTCGGATTTAAGGTTGCGGCAGTTCCCTTCCACCTCTGGCTTCCCGACACCTACGATGGTGCGCCGTACGCGACAACCACTTACCTTGCGAGCGCGTCCAAAGTGATGGGTTTTGCCGCGCTTTTAAAGATATTTCTCACAATGGGACCGAGCGTGCAAGCGCTTTCACACTTAGAGTGGCGTGTTTTGTTTGCGGCGCTGTCCATTGTCACGATGAGCGTAGGGAATCTCGCGGCGCTCGTTCAAACAAGAGTAAAAAGAATGCTCGCTTACTCAAGCATTTCGCAATCCGGCTACATCCTCATAGGGCTTGCGCTAGCTTCAAGCTTCTCCTACGCGGTTTTGATATACTTTGTGTTGAGCTACGCGGTGTCAAAGGCTGGGTCGTTCATCGTCGCGGATTATTTCGAAACAAAGTTTGGGGCTAGCACCTTTGACGACTATGCATGGCTTGGTAGGGTCGCGCCACTGAGCGCGTTTTCAATGTCGATTTTTCTGCTCAGTTTAGCGGGAATACCTCCTTTGTCGGTTTTTGTCGCCAAATTCTTCATGTTTTACGCGGCGGTGAAAGCCGGTGGCGCTTGGATATGGCTTGCGGTGGCCGGTGTTCTAAACAGCGCGCTCAGTCTTTATTACTACGCACGACTCATCAAAAACATGTACATGGGCGTGGCAAACAAACAACCACGAGAGCAAGCTTTCCAAGAGTCGATTTCGCACGTCGTGCCTATAGCGATTTCTCTTGCGCTCACAATAGCGCTAGGGCTTGCTGAAGCTCCAATTTTAGGAGCTTCGCAACACGCGATAAACTCGCTTTACCAGCAAATCTTAACGCACCCATAGAAGATTTTATTACAAGCTTCCGACTAAAATTAGAAAGACAATTGATCGTACTAACAAACGACGATGGCATAAGAAGCCCGGGGTTGCTTGCGCTCTACCGAGCAGTGCGCGAATTAGGCGAAAAAACGGAAATTGTGGCGCCTGCTGGTCCACAAAGCGCCGCGGGAATGAGCATAACCTTTTACAAGCCTTTGAGAATCGAAAAGGTTCTTATCGACGGAAAAATCGCTTACGCGGTTTCTGGTTCGCCCACCGACGCGGTGTTTCTCGCAAGGTACAAGCTTTTTAAAAGGAGAGAAATAAAGCTAGTGCTAAGCGGAATAAACTTGGGGGAAAACCTAACGCTACAGTCGTTTTACACAAGCGGAACGGTTTCCGCCGCTCTTGCGGGCGCGCTAAACGGAATTAAGGGCATTGCGTTTTCCATGGTGATAGACTACCGCTACGAGCCCTCTATAGACGAGTTTGCCGGTGCAATAAGCTACACAAGAAAGATCGTGGCCGGCGTTTTGAAAAACGGCCTTCCAGAAGGGGTTGACGTTTTGAGCGTCAACTTTCCTGAAAGAATCACCGAAAAGACCGTGGTAAAGGTCGTTCCAATGGCGCGCACAATGTTCGACGAATACGTGATAGAAAGGCGAGACCCACGAGGGAAAAGCTACTACTGGCTTGCGGGTAAGGTGAAAAAAGAGCTCGACGTAGGAACGGACGTGCACACAGTGCTTGTGGAAAAGAACATTTCGATCACGCCGGTAAGTCTTGTGAACTATTCAAAAGAAGCGCTTGAAGCCACGAAAAAGCTGATAGACTCAATTCTTGGTGATGAAAAAAGGGGTGAGGCAGTGCAAATAACTGAGGGAAAGACGTGAGGGGGAAGGGCTATGCCAAGACTTTGGGGCGTTACACTTTTTGGGTACTCAGTCGAAGAGGCGGTGAGCTTTTACCGCGATGCGCTAGGATTACCGCTTGTCGAAGCGGACGAAGAAAGAGGAATGGCTGTGTTCGACCTTGAGGGAATCCCGCTTCTCATACGCGTGCCTGAAGTTGGCGAGGAGTGGCGAAAACCTGGTGGTTCTAACATTTTTATCGAAGTAGAAGATTTGTCACACGTTCTCGATCGCGTCACAAAGAAGGGTGGAAGAATTCTTTATGGACCAGAGCAAACGCTTTCTGGTCACACAAACGTGGGCGTTGGAGACCCCTTCGGAAACGAAATAGTGCTTGTAAGTCGTGAGCGAAAGACTTATTCCTAGTTCGGCTGTTTCAAACAAGATTTGAAAAAGAGCGTCGTAATCGGTGGAGTAAGCCTTTTACTGCTTGCTTTTATCGTTTACATTCTTGTTCTACCCCTGCTTTACTTTACACCCTCTATCGGACTTTCGCTAGGAGGGGGAGAAAAAGGCAGTTTTACGCTCACCCCTAGTGCGTCCAAAACGGTTAGCGTCAACGCCACAGAAAGGCTACTTCTAGTTTTTTACAACACGAGCTCTCGCCCGATTAAGACTTGGCTGAGCAACGGTGTTTCGAACGTCACCCCAAGTCTTACAAGCGGAAGAAACGGAAGCTACGAGCTTGTGTACGACCTTGGGACACGTAGCGGAGCTTACAACCTTGGTTTTTACAACAACGGTTCGACACAGCTTGATGTGAAATATGCGTACGTGGTCGCAAAGATCTCAAACCCGCTGTTTCTTAGCACACTCACGTATATCTCACTAGGGCTTTTTATAGCAGGTATTGTTGTGATCGCAAGCGGAATTGTTCGCTCGGCGAAACCAAAAGTGCAAACGAAATGACGAAAGAACTACTCGAAGTTTTGAACGCGTGTGTGAAAGCATTTCCCGAAATCCGAGATGCGCCTATCAGGATAGGCTACAAAAAGCTGAAACAAGGCACACTCGCACAAACCAGAATGAAAAAGGTGCACGAAAAAGGAAGGGCTTTCTGGATCCCTGTGATCGAAGTTTCTTGTGAGCTGAGAAGCCTACAAGAACCACAAAAAACCCAGCTTTTGAAGTACGTGGTGACACACGAGCTCGTTCACATTTCGCGCGGTCACATAATGGTAAAAAGATCCAAAGGACACGAAGCTGATTTTGAGCGCGAAGTTTCGGAAAGGCTTTCAAGGTTGAGGTAGTCAATTAACGTTTTAAAAAGTGGCCGAGCTTTTCGTTACGCTTGAGAGGTAAGTATATATCCTTCTGTGTGCTAAATTGTATTTTGTTCCTTGGGTGTTGCCAGTTGGACATGAAATGCGTGGTGGTAAGATGGGGGGACGCGTACAGGCTTAGCAGGCAAATGGCGCTCAACGTAAAAAAGCTGGTTACAAACCCGACTTAGTTGTTGCGATTAGCAGAGGAGGGCTTGTCCCAGCAAGAATACTGTGTGATGTGCTAGGCATAATGGATTTGGTGAGCGTCAAGGTTGAACACTGGTACGTCACGGGTGAGCACACAGAGAGAGCAGTGATCAAGTATCCGCTAAACGCAGACCTTACAGGCAAAAAAGTGCTAGTGGTGGACGACATAACGGACACGGGTTCAAGTTTGACAGAAACCGTAAAGCATGTGTCAACGCTCAACCCGCTATCGGTCAAAACCGCCACAATGCAACACCTGATACAAAGCTCGTTCAAACCAGACTTTACGGGTGAAGTGGTAAAGGACTGGGCTTGGTTCATCTACCCATGGAACTTTTACGAAGACCTTTCTAACCTAACGCTCAGGCTACTACGTAATCACCCAGAATTAAAGGGAGACCCTGAAGAGCTTTCCGCATGGTTTAGGAGGTACTACGGCATAAGAGTTTCAAGAAAGCGCTTGCGCGAAGCGGCTTCGATGCTTTGCGAAAGAGGGCTCACGAAGTGGGAGGGAAAGGCGCTGGTTTTGGCTTAAACTTTTAATTCGTGACGAGTCGCTTGCGACACACTAAAACACACGCCAAGAAACCCAAAATATATAACGCAAAAAGCGCGTCAAACAAACCAGGAATGTAAGCTAGTGTGCCAGGAAACTTGTTGAAGCCGTAGTCAGCAGTTTCAAAATAGGTTTATATGTATTTCTGTATTTGAACAATTTGTGTGTGCATGGGCAGTAGGGTGGTAGTAGATAGAGACCCAAGACCTCCACAGTAAGAGAGGGAGAGGTACGTGCACACACAGGAAGCAGGGGGACTGAAGATGGTCGGCGTTCCCCACTGCGTGGTGGGTGCGTCGAGACAGGGGGAAAGCGGAGTGGGACCAGTGAACTCGTGAGGGGTCTGCATGATGCTATGAAGCCCAAGCTCTACGCGTACGACAGGTATGCTGATGCGTACCTACGTATACCTACGTAGAGTGAAACCCAAAAAGATACACTGCAAACTGTGCTGGCGAGTTAAAGAACACTTCGGCGTAAGTGAGCGTGTCTGCGACCATAAAGATGGGCATAAA